>JXQG01000113.1 GCA_001007665.1 Candidatus Synechococcus spongiarum SP3
CCTTGAGGGGCAACCCTATGGTCCGCCCCCTCTCAACTTGTCAAGCCCTTGACTACCAGTTCCGTTTTTTAATACGTGGATCTGTTGGCATTACACCCAAGGTCAGGGTAGAAGACGGGGATTCTCAGTACGACATGACGACATACTCATGTTCACGAAGCATCCAAAGAATTTCACCTTCAACTTGGATGACATCCGTGTTCCTCAAAAATACTATCGCAATGTCAATAACATGCGCGGCGCGAACCCAGGCGACGTTTGGGAATTTTCCCACATTCATTATTGTCAGGGAAACCGGCAAGCCCATCCTACCCAGAAGCCCGAAGGTTTAATTGAAAGAATAGTGCTGGCATCATCTTCAAAAGGTGACAATGTGCTTGATCTATTTTCTGGCAGCGGCACAACTCAGCGTGTATGCCAACAGCTCTCCCGCAACTGCACTGGTGTAGAAATCAATCCAGAGTATGTGGAGATGACAGAAGATCGTCTGGCTCAGCCGTTCTCTGGCTTTGACAGCATTGATCTACGGATGAAACGCGTTCCCTTTGACTTGTCTGATCCCGACATTAGGCAAGAGTATGTAAAACAACATAAACATTGGTTTTTGAAGAATCACGAGGGCGATATTGAAGAATTTGAAAAGGAGGTCGCTCGTCTCTATGGCCACGTCAATACTCGAAAAAAGACCAAAGCCCCAAAGTCAGAGTCACAGAGCGGTGACCTTTTCACCTTTTCTCAATTGGGCACCTGATCCTACTGGCCATGGGAGCCCATCAATAGTGCTTGGCCAGAGAGCCAGGTAGCGGACTATACGCTCCCTTCTGGCGGACTGGGTGGGCTTGCCCATGAGGTGGCCTATGAACTCAAGACACAGCCAAACTGGAAGACAAAAGCGGGTGACCGGACTCGAACCGGCGACGTTCAGCTTGGGAAGCTGACATTCTACCACTGAATTACACCCGCACCTATGGCCAGAGCTTAGCAGCAGCGGCGGCAACACCGGCGCCGGGCTTGATGTGCCCCTCCCCCAACTCCATGAGCACCGCTTCAAGGGCGGCAATGGCCGTGAGAACATCCCGATCACAGACAAAGCCCAGATGGCCCATGCGGATAATCTGGCCTTTGAGATGGTCTTGACCTCCCGCCAGCAGGATATCAAAGCGTTTCTTCATGTGCTGGCGGATGCGCTCGGCATCGCCACCGGGGATCACGGCAGTGATGGCGGGGCTGCCATGCCCTTCCTTGGCCAGAAGCTTAAGGCCCATGGCTTTGATGCCGGCCTGGGTGGCGGCACGGTGACGGTCATGGCGGGCAAAGACGGCCTCCAGCCCTTCCCGCTCCAACAGGGTCAGGGCGGCCTCCAGGGCAAACACCAGGTTCACGGCGGGGGTGAAGGGGGTGCTGTTGCCGGCGGCGGCCTTGCGATAACGGCCCAGGTCCAGGTAAAACTTGGGCAGGTCGGAGCGCTCGTAAGCCTGCCAGGCCCGGGTGGACAGGCTGACAAAGGACAGACCGGGGGGCATCATGTAGCCCTTCTGGGAGCCGGAGGCCACCACGTCCAATCCCCAAGTGTCCATGGGCACTGCCGTGGCCCCCAGGCTGGTGACACAGTCCACGATGGTGAGGGCCTCGCCGTGGGCCTTTACGTGGCCAGCGATGGAGGGCAAGTCATTGAGCACCCCGGTGGAGGTTTCCGAGTGGGTGAGGATGACAGCACGGATGGCTTTATCCACGTCCGCCTCCAGAGCGGCAGCAAAGGCGGCCGGATCCAGGGGTTGGCCCCATGGCGCCCGAATCACCTCCACCTGTAAACCATAGGCGTGCGCCAACTTCACCCAACGCTCACCGAACTTGCCGTTGTCGCCGCAGAGCACGCGATCGCCACGGCTGAGGGTGTTGATGATGCCGGCCTCCATGGCTGCGGTGCCACTGCCGGTAAGCAGCAGGACGGCATTGCGGGTCTGATGGAGCCACTGCAACTGCTGCAGCACCCGTTCCAGTGTGGCGCTGAAGGCGCCGCTGCGGTGGCCGATGGGGTGACGGGCCATGGCCTGCAGCACCCGTTCCGGGACTGGCGTGGGGCCGGGAATCATCAGGGTGAGCTTGTCCTCCATGGGGACGGCAGACAGGACGGAAGTAGCCAAGCACTATAGGAACCTGCGTCCCGCTGCCATTGGGATTGCTCTCAACCCGTTATTCACGACAGCGCTCCCGTGTCCAACGCCTCCGAAACCATCACGGGCTATAGCCTGCCGGTGTGGGTGACCGCCGTGGCCGTGGCGGCCCTCCGCTGCCTGCGGGGAGAACCGTTTGTCTCCCCGGTGTCTGTGTACTTGCCCCAGGACACACCACCCCATGGGCTGCCGGTGCAGCAGGCCGCGCCACTGGGGGCGGACACCGCCTTGGCCATGGGGCGCTGCCAGCCCGGTGACCACCTGGACCTGACCCGGGACCTGCCCATCTGGGTGCTGGCGGAGCGGCTGCCCCGTGGTCTCGGTCAGCCTGTCCTGCAACTGCTGCCCGGGGCGGGCGTCGGTGTGAATGCCGAGAGCGGCGGGATCTGCGCCTCCAACTTTGCCCTGGAGCTGCTGCACCAGAACCTGGAGCCCCTGGCGCCCCCCCAGGCAGCCGTGCGCCTCAGGCTCGTCTTTCCCACCGGCGCCCGCCTGGCGGAGCGCACCAGCAATCGGGCCTTCGGGGTGGTGGACGGTCTGGCCCTCCTGGGCATGGACCCGTGGGTGCAGCCGTCAGCGGCCCCGGACCAGTTGGCCGCTGCCCGGCAACGGCTGGCCCGGGTTGTGGAAGCACGCCCCCATGACCCCGTGGTGCTGGTGCTGGGGGCCAACGGCTGGGACCTGGCCCGCCGCCATGGCTTGCCCGAGGCGGCTCTGGTGAAGGTGGGCAACTGGATTGGTCCCCTGTTGGTTGCGGCGGCAGCGCAACGCTGCTGCCGGGTGTTGCTCTGGGGGTACCACGGCAAGGTGCTCAAGC
>JXQG01000050.1 GCA_001007665.1 Candidatus Synechococcus spongiarum SP3
GCCTCCTTCTCTAAAGGTTGAAACACCCCTACACCCACCTCTCAAACCCTTTTTGTCCACAGGACCTAACAATTCCCTGAGAAGTCTCCCGGGAGGTCTCTTTGAGAATCTCACCGCACTGACAACCCTTAGTTTGGCCGGCAACGGTCTGGTTTGTCTGCCGAGAGACTTCCTCCACAGCAAAGCTGATCTCAGTATCGACATGGATCTGCCGGATTGCTTTGGGGTGAGCCTGAGCGTGGATCCAACGGCGGTGATCAAGAGAAGCGGAGGGGAGAGCGTCAGGGTAACCGCCACCTTGACGGCTGGGGCACGGGCCCAAGACGAGGCCACACCGGTGACGATCTCGGTGGGCTCCGGCACCGCTGACGAGGGGACGGATTTTGAGAGGGTCAGCAGCTTCTCCCTCACCATTGCCTCTGGCGCCACCGCCTAGACGGGAACCTCACCCTGGCCACAACGGTGGATGACGAGACCGAGCCGGTCGAGACCGTGAAGGTGACAGTCACAACTGCGTTATCCAACCATGGTCCGGATGGACAGGAGAACGATCTTGAAAGGCCGGCAGGACGCCACTTCTCTCCCTCGCAACCCTCTACCCAAGTAGAGGGGAGCAGTACTCTTCGGCGGAGTTACGTGATGAGAGTCATGACCTGGAGACCCGGGCTTCTACTGCCGATTGGTCTGCTGATGCTGACAGGTTCCTTTGCCAACGGCCACCCGGCCTTGGCGCAGACGAGTGAAGTGTGTCCGTCCGGCTCCCGCGGTTTTGCTCAGGATCCAGAGGTAACGGCGCAGGACGTGGACAACGGCGCCAGCAGCATGAAGGACTTCGTGCTGGCTGTGAAGGAGCGTGCCCTGGTATCCTCCGGAATTTCTTTTGGATGCGTCACCAGGCAGAAAGGGAGCCCTTGGCATTCTGACTCCACCTACCTCATGCTTCTGACGCCAGAAGGCAGGATATACCTCCATGCAAAGGACATGTCCTTATCGGGCAGACAGCTCAAGCCCTCGATTTACCAGACCGTCCTTGCCGCCTTGAGCATTGACCAAGGCGACGGCGCCAATCTTCGTGCGGCCGTGGCTGCAGCCGCCCGCCGCGGGGACGGTGGATCGTTCACTGTCCCCGGCGCCCTGGTCAATGGCGTCAGCAGCCGTGCGGCGCATACGGGTGGATTGTTCGCTGTCCGCGGCGCCTCCGCCTCCGCCTACGTCACCGCCTATATGGCACCCGGTTTCGGGACGCCGTTTGTGCTGATTGGGGGATTCGATCTGGATGCGTCCCACCTAATCTCTTTGGCCGACGAGAGGATCGATTACGGAAACCCGTCCGTTACAGCCGCGGACGTGGTGGACCGGGACACCCTGAAGGCCTTCGTCACAGAGGCCGGGGAACTTTACCGTCAAACCTTGGAAGCGGGCGTCGGTCGAGAGGATGGCACCAAGCTGAGGCTCGCCATGCGTGATCCCAACGGGCCGTGGCGGCACGGTTCGGTGTACCTCTACATCTGGGATCTGACCAACCAGGTTATCCTGCTTCACGCTGGATTCCCCAACACGTACGAAGCTCAACCCCTGCGGCCGGTTGCCCGTGACGTCGTGACGGGAGAGCTCATTCTGCCGCAGCTGATCGAGGCGGCAGAAAGCGGCCCGGAAGGCGGCTTCGTGGAGTACCACTTCGACGATCCCAACGACGATTTCGACAGCGCCGACATCCCGAAAGTCGGCTACGTCCGCGAGTTCGTGGCGGAGATTCCTCGACCGGACGGAAGAGTGATCGCGGCGCCGCTTGTCTTCGGGTCCGGCTTTTACCCGAGATCAACCCAGGCGAGCCAAAGCACGGTGGCGGCGGCGGTGCTGCCCCAGGTCATGCGGTCCGTCACCGCCAGCGCGGTGGAGGCGGTCTCCAGCCGCATCGAGCGCGCCGCCTCCCACAGGAGTCCGGCTGCTGCGTTCAGCCTGGGTGGCGCGTCCACCCTCTCCGGCGCCTTCCAGGCCAACGGGCAGGCACTGGCTGACGGCACCTTCGACCTGGATCGGCTGCTGGCCACCTCCCCCTTCACCCTGCCCCTGAACCTGGTGGACAATGGCGGTGGTGGCGGACAGCCCTCCCCGCTTGGGCAATTCACCCTCTGGGGCGGCGGGGACCACCGCAGTATTTCCGGGGGCACCCCCCAGTCCGTGGACTACGACGGCAGCGTCACCAGCGCCAACCTGGGAATCGACACCAGGCTGGGGTCGGACGTGCTGGCAGGGGCGGCCCTGTTGTGGGCGCGGGGGACGGTGGACGACACGTCCTCCAGCGCCTCGGGGGAAGTCAAGACGAGACTGCTCAGCGTCAACCCTTACGTGGGCTGGCAGATGCCGGGCGGGATGAACCTGTGGTCCATGGCCGGCTATGGCTCCGGCACGGTGGAGGTGGAAGACGCGGCGGCGGGATCCCAGGAGAGCGACCTGACCCAGCAGATGTTCGCAGCGGGCGTCAACGGGACGCTGGCATCCAGCGATCAACTGATTACCGGTGGCGTCACCAGGCTGAACGTCAAGGGGGAGGTAGCCTTCACGTGGGCTGACGTGGGAGGCGCCGGGACGATTGAGAACATGGAGTTGCAGGTGGGTCGGCAACGGCTCATGGTGGAAGGTGCTCACGTCCGCAAGTTGAACTCGGGCGCCACAGTCACGTCCTCGCTGGAGGTGGGCGTGCGCAACGACACCGGGGACGGGGAGACCGGCGCCGGTGCCGAGATGGGAGGTGCTTTACGCTATGAGGACGGGGCGTCGCGGCTGACCGTCGAGGGCCGGGTCCGCACCCTGTTGAGCCACAGCGGCGACAGCGAGGAGACGGGCGTGAGCGCTCTGGTGCGCATCGCACCGGGCGCGGCGGGCCATGGTCTTGCGGTGGCGGTAGAGCCAAGCTGGGGCCGGACGGCCAGCGGCGTGCAACAATTGTGGGACAACGGTATCCGTGCCGGCGCCTCAGGGGACAACCAGGCGCGCCTGAAGGCGGAAGTCGGCTACGGGTTCGATGCCCCCCTGGGCCTGGGCGTGGTGACACCCTATACGGTTCTGGGTCTCACAGGCGAGGGCGGAGGGTCGTGGCGCATGGGGGCGCGCTGGCAGGTGGCTGGCGGCAGCAGCGTCAGCCTTGAAGGCGCCCGGCACGAGGCCGCCAGGGACGACGGACCCCAGTACGGCCTGATACTGAACGGCGCCGTGCGCTGGTGACCCCCATTGTGTGCCGCCTCTTGCGGTAAGGGGCTGCCTGGTTTTCAGGGTTCATGGTGATCGGGGTCAATCGGCAGGCTGCGCCAGCCCAGGGCCAGCCGACGGGCCCACAACAGCAGAGGATAAAGACGTTCTGTCCGTTCTCGGCTGGCAAACACCATCTTGAGCAGCCCCAGTAGCCCTGCGGAAGGCCGCAGTTGACGACACAGCAGGGCTACTGCCGCTGGACCGTGAAACATCCGGGTGTCTCCATCCATCTGCACCATCAGCACGGCTCCCCCGGACAGGGGGTAGCCTTGCGCCTTGAGCGACCGACGAAGCTGGTCATTGGCGCGCCCGTCAACGATCTCCAACTGGGGGAGCCCCCCCTTCAGTTCGCTCAACTCCGCAAAACATTGGCAGAAGGGGCAACCCCCGTCAAAGACCAACCGCAGGTGTGCAGGCTGTGGGCTCAAGGCTGGCTGGCCAAGACCAGATCCCCTGAAATATAGCCGGTTTCCTGCAGCAGTGCGGCCAACGCACTGGGAAAGTTCGGATGAAGAATGGCCCCGTGGCTGCAATCTCGATCATGGTGTTCATTGGGGCAAGACTCCAGGCCCCATTGACTGTCCCGGTCATAGCGCTGAAGCACCACGGGCCAGGCTTCCCCAATGCGACCCGCACGGGCATGGCTGGCAGCATATCCGGCCAGCAAGCCGTTCACCTGGCCACCGCGGTGGTTGGCCAGGCGTTGGGCTTGGCGTTGCGCGTCCTCTTCAAAGAGGGGACGCAGGTGGGACTGGTGGCTGATGTTCACGATCTGATTCCCTTGCAGCGCCAGAAACTGGAGTGGTGGGCTGGATCCTGCGTAGGGGGAGAAGCGATAGAGGAAGCGATTGTCCAGCGTGGCCAGCAGGTAACCATGGCCTGGGATGGGCTCCGTGGCAGCAAAGACGTCCCCGTCAAAGGCGCCGGCGTCAATGGCTTGCCACTCACCCTGGTGGTTCTCGCGGAAGATGGTGACCAGAGCACAGCAGTGGGCGCCGCCAGTGTATTGGGAGAACAACACTTCCGGGCTGCTGTTGTCCACGTCCAGCTCCACCATCTGAACCAGGGCGTTGGTCACAGTGCTGGGCACGCCAATGTGCTCCAGCAGTGGGGTATCCGTCAGAAGACTGACGGGTGTGTCGTCCCCGGTGGCGGCAGGCCAGATCCTGACCACGGGTTGCTGTTGCTCGCCGCCATACCCACCCGGCTTCGCACGAAACGACAGATCCGCTCTGATGCCAGCCGCCGTAAGACTGCCGCCTGAGGGATTGTCGTCCAGCCTGGCCCGCAGCAGCAGGGGCGCAAAATCAGCCGAGGCGGGGCTGTCCCTGGATGGCTGTGGTCCCGACACTGTTGTGATCAACGGTCCCAGCGCCGGCCCCAGGCCAGCGCAGACACCAGCCAGCACAGCCAGCCAGGGGACCATGGGGGTGAACTTCCAGGAGGGCATGATCAAGTGGTGCCAGGGCGCGTCATCCATTGAGCCAGCAGATGGTCGAGGCTGCCAGGCCAACGGCGCCTGCACAAGCCATGGCTTCTTCACCTCAGGGAGTTGTAACGTCTCCCATGGACACTGGTTAACCCATTCAGCCATGGAAAGTGAATTTCGCCGCGTCGCCAAAGGCAAAGGCGACAAGGGAGGATCTGGCGGTCCGGGCATCCCGTGGTTCCTGCTGGCCGGCAGCGTGCTGCTTCTGCTGGTGCTGAGTCAGACCGTGTTCATCGTGCCGGCAGGCACTGTGGCGGTGATCACCACCCTGGGGCGCGTGACTGGCTCCCCACGGGGTGCTGGCCCCAATTTCAAAGTGCCTCTGCTACAGAACACGCACCGCTTCAGCGTCAAAACCCAGGTCCGCCCGGAACGGTTTGCCAGTCTCACCAAAGACTTGCAGGTGATCGAAGCCACGGCCACGGTCAAATACGCCCTCAAACCCAAGGAAGTGGGACGGGTCTATGCCCAAATTGCCACCTTTGACGGTGATGTCTATCCCCGCATTGTGCAGCCCTCCCTGCTGAAGGCCCTCAAGTCCGTGTTCTCCCGCTATGACCTGGTGACCATTGCCTCCCAATGGGGCAGCATCTCCGAGGAGGTGGAGCAGCAGGTGGATACGGAGCTCAGCCGTTTTGGCTATGTGGATGTGCAGGGTCTCGACCTGACCGGTTTGCAGATTGCCGAGGAGTACCGGGCCGCCATTGAGGAGAAACAGATTGCCGAGCAGCGCCTGCAGAGGGCCCAGACGGAGGTGCGCATCGCTGAGGAGGAGGCCAAGAAGTTCCAGACCCTGTCCCGGAGCCTCAATGAGCAGGTGCTCTACAAGCTTTTCCTGGACAAGTGGGACGGAACAACCAGCGTTGTGCCCAGCTTCCCTGGCGGCCGGTCTGTTCCCGTGATTGTGGATGCCCAGTCCTGATCAAAGCACCGGCAGCCGCAGCAGTTGTGCCATCACGGCTGTTCCCGCAGGCAGCTCCGTAGTGGATGCGTCAATCTCCAGCAGCAGATCGGCCCCCTGGAGGGACGCCAGCCGTGCTGAACTCTGGTCACCGCAAGGCGTGGCAAGAGGGTTGCCGTGGTGATCCGTGGCCAGATGGGCACGAACCAGTTCCGGCCGGCCCGGTCGGCGCCGCAACGGGGTGGCCAGGCGAACCCGCAGGCGAGGCCAGAGCTCCGGTGCTGCGCCTTCCAGAACCTGGAGTGCAGGCCAGACCAACTGCAGGAACGTCACGACAGCCGAGACAGGATTGCCGGGGAGGCCAAAGAATCGGGCGCCGGCCATGGTTCCCGTGGCAAAAGGCCGGCCTGGTTTGAGAAACAGCCGCCAAAACTGCAGCGCGCCCAGCCGCTCCAGCAGGGGGCGCACATGGTCCCCATCGCCAACGGACACCCCCCCTGTGCTGATTAACACGTCACTGCGCCCGGCCAGCGTCAGCAGTGCCGTCTCCAACCGTTGGGGATCATCGTCGACCCACTGCCGATCCACCACCGTAAGACCCAACTGCTCCAGCAGCAGCAGCAGCAGAGGTCCGTTGCTGTCGATGATGGCGCCCGGGGCAAGGGTGTCGCCTGTTGGGCGCAACTCCGAACCCGTGATCAACAGAGTCACCCGAGGGCGGACATGGACCCGGGCCATGCGCAGGCCACACCCCATGGCCCTGGCCACGTCCACGGTGCTCAGCCGCTGCCCCACGCTCCCCAACTGCTCGCCCGCGGCGGCTTCCTCGTGCGGGGAGCGAATCCACTGACCGGGACGGATGGATCTCTCCAGGGTGACCGTGGAACTGGAGAGTTCCCCCAGTGGCGCGTGAACGTCTTCCTGGGGCGCCACCGCATCAGCACCATCGGGCACCATCGCCCCTGTGAAGATCCGCACCACCTGCCCTGGCTGCAGGGGACGGCCATAGGGGGCTCCGGCGGCTGAACATCCCACCACAGGCAGCGACCGGCCCGGCCGGCCATCAGCGGCGCGAAGAGCATAGCCATCCATGCTGGAGGCCCGGAAGCCAGGCACAGCCCTCGGCGCCGCCAGCGGCGCCGCCAGAACCCGGCCACGGGCCTGCTGGAGTGGGCAGACGTCATGGCCCGGCAAGGGGCTCAGGGCTGACAACAACCGGGTGCGGGCCTGGTCCAGCGTGTGCCCTTGCTTGACCTCTTGCACAACATCAACTCCTTGCTGTGGCACTGTTCATAAAGGTATTAAGACTTGCCGGGGCATCCTTCACATCAGGGATTGGGACCAGGAGGTCTCCACCGCCTGGCGCCGCCACAGTTGTTGATAGGTTCCGCTCTGCTGAAGGAGGGTCTGGTGCTGGCCGGATTGGACAATGCGGCCGGCCTCCATCACCATCACCCGATCACAGGCGGCGGCGGCAGCCAACTGATGGCTGATGAACAACACGGTGCTCTGGCGATGCTGGCGGAGATTCTCCAGGATGCCGGATGCTGTGGCGTTGTCCACACTGGCCAGGGCGTCATCCAGCACCAGAAGGGGTGCCTGCTGCAGCAGCGCCCTGGCCAGGGCGCTGCGCTGCCGCTGACCACCGCTGAGGGTGATGCCCCGTTCTCCTACCATGGTATCCAGTCCGTGGGGGAAAGCTTCAATGTCCCGGCTGAGTTGAGCGGCAGCAGCGTAGTGGACCACCTGCTGTCGTTCCGTATCCGGTTGGCCATAGCGCAAGTTGTCCTCCATGGTGGCGGTGAACAAATAGGCCTCCTGGGGAACCAAGGCAATGTGACTTCTTAAATCATCTAATCGCAGTTGCCGAATGTCTTGGCCATCCAGAAAAACGCTCTTCTCTGGTGGATCAATCATGCGTCCCAGTAAACGGGCGATGGTGGACTTTCCACAGCCCACTGCACCCACCAGCGCCACCAGTTCACCCGGTTGCAGGGTAAAGTTCACCCCCGCAAGCACCTGTCTCTTGCTGTCGGGATACTGGTAGTGAAGGTTCTGTACCTGGAGCCGTCCCGCCGGTCGGGGCGCCAGTGGCTCGGCTGCCATGGGGTCGGTGATCTGCGGCTGGCGCATCAGCACCTCCTCCACCCGCTCCAGGCTCACCTGACCCACTTGAAAGGTATTGATGGTGAAACCGAACAATGCCGTGGGAAACACCAGCCGCTCAGCGTAGAGGAGCAAGGCCACAAAACCGCCAATGGTGAGGCCTTGGGGATCTCCCAGTGCGGCGGCTTCCAGCCGTCCCGCACCCAATGCCAGAAGCAACAGCAGGCTGAGATGGCTGATTTTCTCCAGGGCGGGGAAGAGCATGGACCGGACCCTGGCCAACGACAGCGCCGCGTTCCGATAGGAGCGATTCAAGGCGCTGAACGCCTCATGCTCATTGGCCTGCTGATCGTAAATCTTGATGGCGCTGATCCCCGACAGGTCCTCCTGAATCAGGTCACTCAGTTGGGAGAGATGCTCCTGCTGGCGACGCTGTAGCCGCGCCATTCGCTTGCCAAACAGTGACACCAACAGCAGCATGGCGGGGTGAAGCGACAACGCGGCCACGCTGAGACCCAGGTCAATGGACACCATGGCGGGCAATTGCGTGCCATAGATCATGACCACGTTCACCATGTTCAGAACAGCAAAGCCCAGCATCCGACGGACGTTGTTCACGTCGTAGGTGGCACGGGTGATGAGTTCTCCGGTGCGCATTTGGGACAACCAGCCAGGCTCCTGTCCCAGCAAGTGATCAAAGAGTTGCTGCCGCAGACCGGTCTCCACGGAAATGCCCACCCCGAACACCAGGAGGCGAGAGGCCATGCGCACCACCGCCATGAGCGTAGCCAAGCCCAGCAGCCTGGCGGCTCCACTGGCCAGCTCCTCCATGGTGAACCCTGGCACCAGGTGGTCAATGGTGTCCCGCACCAGCAGGGGGAGCACCGCGCCGATGAGGTTCAATACCATCAACGCCACGACTCCTGCCGCCAACTGCTTCCCATGGGGCGCAAGCTGACGCCGCAGACGCCTGAACTGCACACCGACTGGGGCCATGGCACCGTTGCGCTGTGATCAGCCTAAGGGGACCAAGGGAGGTTATACTGTGCCCAGGTACCTACCTGAAGGAGGGTCCAGTGGCGGACCAGCAACAGCAGCACCCTCTCCATGGCAGGGACCGTCCGGTGGTGGATCGCCTTCTCCAGGTTGAATCGCCCCGTGATCAGGATCTGGTGGACGGGGCCCGGCTGCTCCAGCGCTACCGCAACTTCCCTGGTGCGGAGGATATCCGGAACGACCTGAAAACAACCTTGAAAACGTGGGGACTGAGCCAGTCGTCCCTCTACCACCGCAGTCGCGCCATTTGGGCCAGTGGGTTTCAGCCCAACCTGCTGGCTGCGGACGATGGTCTTGTGGGCAGTGGCTTTGACAGCACCAGTGAGGCTCCTACGCCGCCCTGATCAACCCGATTCCGGAAATTTTTAAGATTTACAACGGAAGCCTGAGGAGTTTCTTAAGAGCGGGAGGGTTGCTTTGCTAGATAAAGCTACCAAAGCGCCCTTCTTTGCAGATGGTTGGCCTTTACGACGCCTGTGGAATCCTCAGATTCGCCGGACATGAGTCGGCTGACTGCTTGGCGTATGCAGAATTCTTTGAGTTGCAGGACGGGGACTTCACCGTTGAGCCCTTGCTCATGGGGCACTCCCGGGACGGTGGTGATCCAACCATGGACAGGTACACTCCCTAAGCAGATGAGCTTTGCAGAGGGGCTGTCATGTCCCCTGCCAGGGCAAGGCGTAAACCGTCCACCACGCGCTCCCGTTGATCCACGGTGAGTTCCGGGAACATGGGAAGGCTCAACACCTCATCGGCGAGACGCTCCGTGACAGGCAGGGATCCAACGCCATACCCCAGATTTCCATAGGCCTGCTGACGGTGGATCGGGATGGGGTAATAGATGATGGTGTTGATGCCCTGCTGCTGCAGGTCATCCCGCAACTGGTTACGAACCTGGGCGCCGGCGCCAGGAATGCGCACCACGAATTGATTCCAACTGTGGCCAGCCACCACTCCCTGCACGGGCAACACCAGTCCACGGACATGGACCAGGGCTTGACCATAGGCTTCTGCATGCCGCTGGCGGGCGTTGATCAGGGATGGCAGGTGGGGCAGCTTGACCAGAAGGACCGCCGCCTGCAGAGCATCCAGCCGTGAGTTGTAGCCCAGAGCCTTGTGGACATAGCGCTCAGCCATGCCGTGTACAGCCAGTTCCCGCATCCGCCGCGCCAGTTGGGGATCGCTGGTGGTGATACAGCCCCCATCCCCGGCCGCACCCAAGTTCTTCGTGGGGAAGAAGCTGAAACATCCCACATCTCCCCAAGTCCCCACGGGTCGACCAGCCCAATGGGATCCCGCGGCCTGGGCGCAGTCCTCCACCACCTTCAGACCGTGACGATGCGCCAGGGCCATGCACCGCTCCATGTTCAGTGGGCGGCCAAACAGATGCACCGGTAACAGTGCCCGGGTGTGTGGTCCGATGGCTGCCTCCACCTGGTCCAGATTCAACAGGTAGCTGCCGGGGTCCACGTCCACAAAGACGGGACGGGCCCCCACCGCACTGATGGCCTCAGCGGTGGCAAAGAAACTGAACGCGGTGGTGATCACCTCGTCGCCGCTGCCCACCTCCAGGGCCCGCAACGCCAGGACGAGGGCATCGGTGCCACTGTTGCAGCTCACCGCATGAGCTGTGCCCACGCTCCGGGCAAAGGAATCCTCGAACTGGGCCACCACCTTGCCGCCGATGTACTGCCCGGAGTGGAGCACCTCCAGCACGGCCTGATCCAGGGCCGGACCCATGGTCTCCAACTGCCTGCGCAGATCAAAGGGCGGCACGGCCATCGGGTGGTCCACTGCGATTCAACCCAACCAGGCAGGCTCGGCCCCAGGATGCCACTTGATGTTGCAGCCCAGAGAGGGACGCTGCAGGGCCGCAACCGGCTGACCGGCCAGGACCGCATCCAGGGCAGCCCGCAGATCAGTCCCGTCACAGGCAACGCCGTTGCTGGGGCGAGATCCGTCCAGCTGGCCCCGATAGACCAGCGTGTGGTCAGCGTCAAAGAGGAAGAAATCCGGTGTGCAGGCCGCATGGAAGGCTTTTGCCACAGCCTGATCCGCGTCATGGAGGTAATGCAGCTCCATGCCAAGGCGCTGCTTCTGGGCCACCATATACTGGGGACCATCCTCCGGATGGGTCTGCAAGCTGTTGCTGCCAATGCCCACAAGGCTCACTCGCCCTCTGTAGTCTCGGTCCAGGCGGGCCAGTTCAGGCTCCACATGCTTGACAAAAGGGCAGTGAACCGCCAGAAACATCACCAGCACAGGCTGGGAGGGAAGCTGGCTGCTGGAGAGCACCTGGCCATCCTCCCCCCGTGGCAGTTGCCAGGGCGGCATGGATGTTCCCAGGGGAAGCATGGTGGATTCCGTGCGCGCCACAAGACTCAGGGGAATGGGGGATACGGGGGAGTGTAATGGCTGACACACCCCTGGCGAGTTTTCATGCTCATCCCTTCTGCGGCAAGGTTTCGGCTGCTGCTTCCGTTATTGGCCCAACATTGGGTCCCGCTGCTGGCGGGGGCCTGTTGCACCGTGGCCTACGTGGGCACATTCCCTTTCCTTGCACAGTTGGCCGGTGACCTGATCTCAACCATTGGCGGCGAGCGCTTCCAGGAGGCACTGCGCATCATTGCGCTGGCCATGGCCGTTTTTCTGGCCCAGAAGCTGGCCCAATACGGCCAGGACATCCTGCTGGCCGGCCCATCGCTGCGGGTGACCCAGGCTCTGCGCCAGGCCGTCTTTGCGCGCCTGCAGCGGTTGGCCCTCCCCTCGTTGGAAAAGCTTTCCAGCGGTGATCTGGCCTATCGCCTTACGGAAGATGCGGACCGCGTCGGGGAGGTGATCTATCAAACCATCCACGACAGCACCCCCAGCACCCTGCAGTTGGTGGTGGTGCTAGGCTACATGGCCTGGCTGGATGGACCGCTCACCGCGTCCATCGTTGTGTTGGCCCCTGCCCTGGCTTTGCTGGTGGGCTGGTTTGGCCGCAAGGTGCGGCAGGCGGAGGAGCGGAGCCAAGGGCAGGTGAGTGAGTTGGCGGCGCTGCTGGCGGAAGCCATTGGCGGCCTGCGCCTGGTGCGGGCGTTTGCCTCGGAGGGATGGCTCCAGCAGCGCTTTGCCCGGCAGGTTGACGGGCACCGTCGGGCACGTTTTCGCGCCCTGGAGTTGGTGGCGGTGGGAACTGCAGTGGTGGGCTCCCTGGAAACACTGGGAATCCTGACAATCCTGCTGCTGGGGGCTTGGCGCATCCATACCGGTAGCTTGACCGCCGAGCAGTTCAGTAGTTACGGCGCTGCCCTGCTGATGATCATTGATCCCATCAGTAGTCTGACCGACAATTTCAACGAATTTCAGCAGGGTCAGGCCTCACTGCGGCGCCTGCGGGCCTTGGAGCAGGAGCCACTGGAGCTTCCGGACCCCCCCCAGCCCCTTACCCTCGGCAAGGTGCGGGGTGAGTTGTGTTTTGAAAACGTCCACTTCAGCCATACGCCGACCCAACCCCTCTTTCGGGACCTGACGCTCCGGGTTCAGCCTGGCCAGCTGGTGGCGCTGGTGGGCGCCTCGGGGGCCGGCAAGTCCACCCTGTTTTCCCTGTTGCTCCGTTTCAACATCCCCCAGCAGGGGCGCATCCTGCTGGATGGCAAGGACTTGTGCCAGGTGCGGGCGGCGGAGTTGCGTCGTCAGGTGGCCCTGGTGCCCCAGGATGCACTGCTCTTTTCCGGAACCGTTGCCGAAACCATTGACTTTGGCCGTGGCCATGACCCGACTGCCATCCGCCGCGCCGCGCAACTGGCCAACGCCGAGGCGTTCATTCTGGCCATGGGAGGCTATGGGGCAAGAATCGAGGAGCGTACCACCAATCTGTCAGGCGGACAACGGCAGCGGCTGGCCATCGCCCGGGCCGTTGTGGGGGATCCGGCTGTGTTGCTGCTGGATGAAGCCACCAGTGCCCTGGATGCGGAAACGGAAGCCGCCGTGCAGGAGGGCCTCCGGCGGGCCATGGCGGGACGCACCGTGCTGGTAATTGCCCATCGCCTGGCCACTGTGCAGGGGGCGGATCAAATTCTGGTGCTGGAGCGTGGCGCCGTCGTTGAGCAGGGCAGCCACCGGCAACTTCTGTCCCAAGCCGGTCGGTACGAAGAACTGTGCCGCCAGCAGTTGATTCATGCCACGCAAGCTGTGCCCGGACAGGGGGACGAAGGGTGGTAAAATTTCAATGCAAATTGAATCCACACAAGGATGACAAACGAGAATCTGCAGCCTGCACCATCAAGCGATGCACCCGTTTTGAGCTTCGAAGGCAAGCGCTATGACATCAACAGCCTGCCGGACGACATCAAGCAGCTTGTCATTGGGATGCAGACGGCCAATGCGCAAATCAAGATGCAGGAAGACATGCTCAAGCTTCTCAGCATCAGCCGCCAAACCATGGCCAGGCAGCTCAACGAACGGCTGCGCACCATTGACCCGCTGCCGGAATCGGACTCCGAATCGGAGTCCGAATAATCTCCCGTAACCGGGTCATGGGGCCAGTGAACACTGGGTTACTGACCCACGTCACTGGGCTCGGTGACTGGCCTCCAAAGGCTCCAACTCCAGAAACCGAAAGACTTGCTCATCGCCATCCCAGCGGATCAACCGCTCACGCAAGGTCCAGTGACCTGTGGTCAGCGGCGCAAAGATATCGCTGAAATGCTGTTCTGGACCCAGGGGCTCACCGCTGCGGGGATCGCTATAGCGGCTCCGGTAGTGGCGGCTCAGATATCCTGCACCCGTCTCGGTGACGGCCTCCGTGTGGATGGTCACCACTTGGCCGTGGATATGGCGATGGACCATGGTCACCACATTGCCCCGGATGCGATAGCGGTCACCCGCAGCCTTGCCGGTGACCACCACCTCCATGCCCACGGCGTTGGCATCGCCGGCAACAAAGCCGTTGTCCCCATGCACCTGCCCAAAGGGGCGGCGCACCCGATGAATGGCTACCTCCCAGAGTTGGTTATGCACGGCCTTGGCCAAGACCTGATCCGATAAGTCCTCAACATGGGCCTTGAGGTCCGGACCGACTTGAAAGGCGCCAGTTGCCGTGTCCCCCGCGCTGGTGATCTCGCAACGCCCCCGATAGCCCGGGAAGCCCTGGTCCCAGGTGTAGCGATTCTCATAGGCCGCCTGAAAAGCGTCGCGGCAGTCTGCGCCTGGCTTCAGGTCAGGGGCAGAGAGTTCTGTGGGCACGATGGTGGCAGTCATGGTTCAACAACAGGTCAAGCAATGATGGCTTGCGAACCCCTCGCCGGGTTCAACGGGAAGTCACCGGATCAACATTACCCTGCCCCAGGCATCGCCGGTCAGAGAAGCAGGTTGCACCCCGTGTCCCCAGGCCCAGGACTCATCCTTTGAAGGAGTGATCCCTCTCCGCTGAGAGGAGATCCCCGAGAGCTTGACGAAAAACCTGAAGCATCAGGCTCATTTGGCGGCCCAAGGAGTGTTGAGAGGCCACCAGGAGGAGGCCATTTCCCTGTTTTCCGATGTCTCGATAGAGGAACGGATTCTTGGGAAGCATCTCAACGCCTTGCGATCATCCACAGGCCTGCCACCCCGCTCCCTGAGGAAGAAGGGTTGGATGTTCTCAAGCTGGCGCTCACGGAGCCAGCACGAGTGGGCCATACCTCCTCCTGCTGGAGTTTCCTTGGGATTTCCTCTCTGTTGAGAGGCATCATTTCTTCCCACAATGAGTCCTGAGCTTGGCGATGGGCAGCGTTGCTCCACCGCAGACTTCCTCCTGGCTACGCCACAAGGCCTCAAATGGTTAAGGAAAGTTAGGCGGGAACTTGCATAATCCATGTCTGGAGTCTAAGCTAAGTATAGAATTCATTCGTGTATCCACGCTCGTGTCCATGATTGGCTCTTTAATCCTGTTGCACAATCGAAACGCCTGGGCCAGCAGTTGCTGGAGTTGAGGGAGAGAGGGGGCTGTTGAGCCCTTTCGTTCTGAGGCTCTTGCGAGGGGAATCCGAGAGGCCAGACAAGATTGCCAAAGCCATGACGGCGCTGCTGATGGGGCTGTTTGCCTGGCAGCTTCCCAAGGCTGCACATGCCAACATTTGTAGTTGCACCGAGGATGTGCGGGACGCCATCGTACAGGAGGTGCGAAGAGATCACGCGCAAAGAAATACCGGGCTGGATAAGAATTGTACCAATGTGACAGCAAGCGATTTGCAAAAGGTCACTGATCTAACAGTAGGCTCTCGAGAAAAAATCGAGACTTTAAAGGCTGTTGACTTCTCTGGACTCTCTAATCTGGAGAGACTCTATATAGATGGTACTGGGTTAACAAGTCTCTCAGCAGAAGTATTCCCTGAAGATCTCTCTAATCTAATAGAGCTCCGTCTAGGTGGCAATCAGTTAACAAGTCTCCCAGCATCACTATTCTCCGAACTTTCTAATTTAAAGCATCTCTATCTAGATAGAAATCAATTAAAAAATCTCCCGACAAAAACATTCTCTGAACTCTCTAGTCTAGTGGCGCTCTATCTAGATAATAATGAGTTAACAAATCTCTCAGAAGATGTATTTTCTATACTCTCTCGTTTAGACAGTCTCCATCGAAGTAATAATCAGTTAGCAAATGTCCCAGCAGAAGTATTCTCTAAACTCTTCTCTGGACTCTCTCGTCTAATATTTCTCGATCTCTCGAATAATGGATTAACAAGTATACCACCAAACACCTTCCGTGGGCTCGAAAAGAGCGAAGCCGGCGGGACCGCCACTATCCAGATGCGTCTGGCTACTCAACCCACTGCTGCTGTGATCGTCACCCCTCGCAGCAACGACATCACCGAAGGCGCCGTCTCTGATGCCCTCACCTTTACCCCGAGCAACTGGGACACTGACCAGAGCGTCACCGTGACCGGAGTGGACGACGCAG
>JXQG01000051.1 GCA_001007665.1 Candidatus Synechococcus spongiarum SP3
TCGCTCCATGGAGAGCTGGCCAGGATTTTCTCCGTTAAAGGCAAAGCTTTTGCGTCTGAGGTACATGTCCTGCAACTCACTTTCCTCTTCCCAGGTGCTGTTTTCCACCGCCAGGTTTACATTGGAAGAATAGCTGCCGCTGGCGTTGCTGAACACACGGGTTGCGGCGCGGCGTAGATCGGTGCCCTGCTCCGCCGCCTGGGCCAAGGCGTGTTTCCGCACAAAATTCATGGCCTCAGGCTCTTCCGCTTCTGCAGCCATCTTCACCGCCTGATCCAGCAAAGCCATCTGATTGATAAACAAATCCCGGAACACACCCGAGCAATTCACTACTACATCAATGCGGGGACGGCCCAGCGCCTCAAGGGGAATGAGCTCCAGCTTGTTTACACGACCGATGGTGTCGGCCTTGGGCTGGACACCCAGAAACCAGAGGATCTGGGCCAGGGATTCGCCGTAGGTTTTGATGTTGTCCGTGCCCCAGAGGACACAGGCAATGGTTTCTGGCCAGGCGCCATGGTTCTCCTGGCGCTGCCGCTGCAGCAACTGATCCACCACCTGCTTTGCCGCTGCCACGGCGGCACGGGTGGGAATCGCCTGGGGATCCAGGGCATGCATGTTCTTGCCACTGGGCAGCACGCCAGGGTTGCGGATGGGATCCCCGCCAGGGCCTGGGAGAATGTATTCCCCGTCCAGACAGCGCAGCAGGCTGTCCAGTTCTTGGTCGGCGCAAATCTGCCGCAAGCTGCCCTGGAGGTAGACAAACAGCTTGTCGAGGGCCTCCTGATCCACGGTGGCAAAGCCCCGGTTGATCAAGGTGCGCAGCCATGGGCTCAGTCCCTGACGACCCATCAGCCGGTTGATCCACTGCTCCAGCCTGCTCAACAACTGTTGCCACCCGTTGGGCCGGGTGGTTAAATCCACACGCCCATCCCGTCGGGTAACCACCGCCACCATGGCGCCAATGGCAGCACGGCTGGCGTCGTTGATTCGCCGTGCCAGCTCCACATCAGCCAACACGCCGCCATTATTGCCCGCGTAAATCTCCTCGATGGAGCGGCCCAGGTGAGCCGCCAAGAGACTGGGGAGACCCAGGATGCCCTCCTCCTCGCGATCCAGGGCGGCAATGTTCACCAGGGTGGCCACCGCCTCCTCGGCTGTGGGGGGCTTGCCGATGGTGTGGAGACCACAGGGCAGCAAACGGCTCTCGATCTCCATGAGCTGACGGTAGACCGCACCCACGACGCTGTCCCGGGCCTGAAGATCCAGAGCATCCACGTCGTCGGGCAAGGCCACGTCCTGGTCCAGATTGCAGCGCCGGGCCGTTTCCACAACGGCATGGACGATTTGCACCCCCCGGCTCCCCTCCCGCAACTGCTGATAGGAGCTCACCAACTCGCTCAACTCCTTCAGCCCTTTGTAGAGGCCGGCATTTTCAGCCGGGGGGGTAAGGTAGCTGATGGTGGCCGCATAGCCGCGGCGCTTGGCGATGGTGGCCTCCGAAGGATTATTGGCGGCATAGTAGTAGAGGTTGGGGATGCAGCCGATGAGACTGTCGGGATAGCAGGTGTCGCTCATGCCCATCTGCTTGCCGGGCATGAATTCCAACGAGCCGTGGGTGCCGAAGTGCAGCACCGCATCGGCTCCCCAGATGTGCTGCAGATAGGTGTAATAGGCGGCAAAGCCGTGGTGAGGACTGGCACTGCGGGAGTACAGCAGGCGCATGGGGTCCCCTTCGTAGCCAAAGGTGGGCTGAACTCCCACAAACACATGGCCGAACTGGCGGCCGTAGACCAGAAGATTCTGTCCGTCGCTGTTGAGGGCGCCAGGGGCCTTGCCCCAGTTGTCCTCCAGCCGCTCGGCATAGGGGGTGAGGCGGTAGTACTCCTCACAGCCCATGCGGTAGGCGATCGCCAACTCCGGCGCCCCCTCCATGGCCTCGGCATCCCGCAAGACCGCATCCATGAGGGCCTTGGGGGTGGAGGGCAGATCCTCCAGGTGGTAGCCCCTGGCCTGCAACTCCACCATCACCCTGTGGATGGAGTCAAACACGTTCAAATAGGCCGCCGTGCCCACGTTGCCCTTGTCTGGCGGGAAACTGAACACGGTGATGGCCAACTTCTTCGCCTGGCGCGGCTTGCGGCGCAGATTGGCCCAGCGAATGGCCCGCTCCACAATGGCCTCCACCCGATCCTGCAGGGTGTGGGCCTTGCCGGTGGCGGCGTCACGACCGGAGAGCACAATGGGTTCAATGGCCCCGTCCAGTTCGGGAATGGCAATCTGCAGGGCCACCTGCACCGGGTGCAGCCCCAGATCGCTGGCTTCCCACTCCTGGGTGGTCTGGAACACCAGCGGCAACGCCACCATATAGGGCCGGTTCAAGGCCTGCAGGGTTTCAATGGCGCGGGGATGGTCCTGGCGAGCCGGCCCACCCACCAGGGCAAACCCCGTCAGACTCACCACCGCATCAACCAGGGGCTGACCGGGGTCCGCTGACGAGGCCGACGAGAAGAAGTAGCTGCGAACCGGCTTGGAAAAGTCCAGCCCACCACAAAAAACAGGAATGACCCGGGCGCCGCGGAACTCCAGCTCCTGCACCAACGCCACATAATGGGCATCATCTCCTGTGACCAGGTGACTGCGCTGCAACACCAGGCCAATCCAGGGGCCATCCGCTTGGTGGCCTGATTGATCAGAGCGCGCCGCCGTCCAGGCCATGTAATCGTCCAGATCCTCGAACATGCAGGGCGCGAGGGGATGCCAGATGCCTTGATCCGGGTAGAGAACAGGGTCTGCAGCCTGCATCAGCGGCTGGCCGGCCTGAGGATAGACGTAGCAGTTGGCCAGCATCACCAGGAAATTGCGCAGGTTGTCCGGTGAGCCCCCAAGCCAATACTGGAAGCTGAGCATGAACGCCCGCGCATCCTGGGCCTTGTCCACAGGCAGGTACTTCAACACCGTGGGCAAGGTGTTCAGCAGTTTGAGCATGGCGTCCTGGAAGCTGGCGCCACCGGCTTCCTTGCGCCGCTTCATGAAGCCGGCGATGGCGCTTTTGCTCTGGCCCAGCTGGGCCATGGAGAAGCTGCCCAGCTTATTGAGCCGCATCACCTCCGGCATGGAGGGGAACACCACAGCGGCCTTGAGCCGCTGCCGGTGCGGCTCCACCGCCGCCACCACCTTGCCGGCCAGATCTTCAATAAAGATCAGAGAGGCAATAAACACGTCTGCTGCCGCCACGTCCGCGCAAAAGGCGGCGTAGTTCTCCGGATCCCGCAGTTCTTCAATCAGGTAGCCGCTCAACTCTACGGCCAACCGGCCAGGCTCCTGATTCAGGGTTGTGGCGGCGCTGGTGAGGGCGCTCTGGTACTGGGGCTCCAGCACCACATAGACCACCTTCAGCAAGCGGCGCCCATCGATCTCGGCAGGTGTAACCCGGCGAATGGTGGAGCGAACCTGGGTGAACATCGGGCCAAGCGAGGTGGTGGTAGTCTGACAGAAACGCCAGCCAGCAGGGGAGGGGCAGCAACGTTGCCCGCGGTAAGCCCACATCTTGGGCTCCTGACAGATTCCTGACAGATGGCAATGAGCCTGAGCGTCGCCAGGAGATGGACAACAGCCGTGGCGCGGGTTGGTGAAACCCGTCCTTGTGGTCGGACCTGTTTATAGGCTAAATCTTGGACCTGGACCGCAAAGGAAGGTTGCTCATGGGACTGTCCAACCAGATCAAACCGATCAGCTATCTCAAGGCCCATGCCTCGAAAATCGTCGGCGCCCTCAGGGAGCAAGGAGATCCGCTCATCATCACGCAGAACGGCGAAGCCAAGGCCAGGGTGATGCTTCAGGACATCGACAGCTTCACGAAGGCCCAAGAGACGATGGCGCTGCTCAAGATTCTCGCCCTCGGCAACCAGCAGATTGAGGCCGCTCAGGTGGAACCCGCCACCGATGTGATTGCCCGGCTTCGAGAGGGACAACCACACCACTGACGACCTTCCAGGTTCAGTTCACCAAAGACGCTGCCCGCGACCTGGAAGAGATCTGGGACTACATCAGCCACCACGATGGGCCGGCTCGGGCAAGCCACGTTGTGGACCGAATCGAAACCGCATTATGTATTATATCCATTACAGCCCGTCCAAAGCAAATTCAACGTCCCATCACCCCGGCAACAGCAAGGAACGCTCCACAGCACCTTGCCCTGTGGCTTGTACCTCTTGAACCGAAATCCATAATCCTCCCTGCCGTTGCACCAACTGCTGACGCCGTGCCCCAGCACTGCGCTTGGCTCCTTGCTGGTGAGCACCAAGCGGGCATCCGCAAGCCTCCGCCAGTCTCCGGGACCGTTGCAGCGGATCCGCTTCGGGGGACGGGACAGTTGCGCCAGCAACGCCGTGGCCAGGGTGTGGTCAACTGCTCAAGCGTTATCTCCTGGTTGGGCTGCTCTGCCAGGACCACCTCCACCTCCGCCTCCAGCGCTTCATGGCACTGGGGATTGAAGCTGTCGCTGTCCCTGCCCTGGCTCAGATGTTGGTGAAACCGCTCCGCCAGCGCCACCTGCTCCGGACTCAGATAGTGATGCCGGCCCCGGCGCTGCGGCATGATCCCCAGAAACACCAGACGGCGGTTCACCGTCCGGGACGACACACCCCAACGACGCGACAACTCCGCCTGGGAAACCAGAGAGTCCGCTTCGCCCATGCTGATCGCCGTGCCACGTGTAGGCCCGTTCCAAGCCCGCGCCGGACTCTGGCCTACCACTGCACGCGGAAAAGCTGGATCGGGCAGGGTTCGGTGATTACACCACCCACCGACCACCCGCCGGGCTGGTCAGTGGGCATGATATGTATGCGGACAATTAATTTTCTTTGAATCATGGCACCAAGTACTCAACCTATGAATGTGGATCAAATTCTCTCAGAAGCCAAAAAGAATTTCCAGAGAAACATGCAAGATATTAAGAACCTACTAGACATTCATAAAGAACAGGAAGGTGAACAACATGGCAAAGCTGGCAGAAGACCAGAAAGCATTCAAGTTCTGCATCGTGCTGCGGTTGTAATGCTGACAGCATGTTGGGAAGCTTACGAGGAGGATCTTTTTCGTAAAGCCTCTGAATGCCTATTGGCATCTCATAGAGTTAGAAAATCTTTCTGATTATTGGATAAAAAATGATAAAGATAAACTTAAAGATAAACTTGATGAAATGATTTTAAGTCGTCATAAGATTGCGCACGGCAAAATAAAATACGATGATTCTGATCTTTCGCACCCAAATAAAGCCAAAGTCATAGGATATCTAAAAAATGTTGACCGTTTGATTGAAAAGACAGAAAGAAAGATAAGAGAACACATCGAGGAATTGGTCAGCCAAGGAAATAGCCAGGCGATCTCTTCACTTGAGCACGGCGGCAGGATTGGGGATTGCCGGAACTGGCGGCCCTGCCCAGCCGGAGCCCTCCCCCCCCTGACACACCACTGGACAGCAGTGTGTCTCCCATGACGGGTCACCGCAGAAGGACGCACCGTCACTGGCTTTTTACCGGAAGCCACCCCGGCGCACCCGTCCCCCAAAACCGCCGACCACAGCAGCGGCTGAATTGCCCCTGTAGCCCCTCAACCCCGCCTCTCCACTTGGGGCTAGCATGGGAGGGCCTAATCCTTGCCGCCATGCCGCCCTTGTTGTTGTCTGCTCTGGTGACTGGCGGAATTACCATCGTTACCGCCGCCCTGGGCGCGATCTGGCTTGAAATCAAAGCCAGCAGGCGAGAGTTACGGGAAGACATGAAGGAGATGCGGGACGATATGAGGGAGATGCGGGCTGAGTACCGATCCGGCATACAAGCACTTGGCGAGAAAGTAGATCGCCTCGTTGCAAGCCTGCTAACCACCAAACATTCCTGATTTCATGACCGCGCCGGTGTCCTGTCCTGTGAAAAGCCAGAGTTGAAGGACGCTCTTGCCAGTGGTGAACAAAGAGAGAGGGGCCTTGTCCAGTCATTTGTCCAGCGATCGGAGCTGGAGGCCTCCCCGAATCTCCAGGCTTCAGGTCAGTACGTCGGCCGGTGGGGCTGAGAGGTGGCCACACTATCAACCGCAGTGTTGCTGCCGCCACCACAAGCTTGATGCCCCAATCTGGCCACACCGTGGACTACACAGCCCCCCAAACGGCTGAGGCAGCGGGTCCACATGCGAGATGGACAGCCCGAAGTACGGGTCGAACTCCCAGGCAATGCCGAGAGAGCAGGCCTGAAGGGAAATCCGCAGGAGCCGCCCGTCACTCTGATAAGAAAGCGTGGCGTCGGCAATGGTCAATTGTGAGAGATCATCCGAGGTCAAGGTACCGCAGCGGTACCTCCTTGACCGTTGGCCAACGAGTCCGGCGACCCAGACACCGGCACCGTTGGCGCGAACGGTCACCACGTTCATTGGCTCGTTAAACTGCCGCCTGCTCAGAACTTTGCCCTCACGGATGGGGTGGTGTGTCAACGACCAAGGGCAAAGAGTTCATGCTAACCAGCGTCTTCCATCTTCCCACCACTATGACACCATCACTCTCTATGACCGAAGTGCTGAAGCAACCCCATGGCCAAATGCAAGACCACAAGGCGACCCAAAGGCAAGACAGGCCAATCAACCGTGTTGACGGAGAATCGCCTGGCCCGCCATCAATACGACATCCTGGAGACGCTGGAGACCGGCCTTGAGCTGCTGGGTACCGAGGTGAAGTCCATTCGTGCCGGCAAGGCCAATTTGCGGGACGGGTTTTGCCTCGTCCGTGGCGGGCAGCTTTGGCTCCATAACGTTCACATCTCCCCTCACCAGCAGGCGGGCAGCTATTTCAACCATGAGCCGTTGCGGGCGCGCCGGGTGCTGGCCCGGCGGCGGGAGATCCATCGCCTGGAGGTGGGGGTGGCCCAGAAGGGACTCACCCTGGTGCCGCTCAATCTTCATCTGAAGGGCTCCTGGATCAAGCTGAGTCTGGCCCTGGGGCGGGGGCGCAAGCTCCATGACAAGCGTCGCCACGATCGCACCAAGGAGGATCGTCAAGCCATGCGCGCTGCCCTGGGCCGCCCCTGAGGCTGGCCCTGGGGCCGTGGTTGACGGAGCCCGCGCCGAGACAGCCATTGGGCGTCAAACAGGCGGGACTGGTAACGGCTGCCAGCATCGCAGAGCACAGTGACAATGCAATGGCCCGCACCCATCTCCCGAGCCACTTGCACTGCCGCCGCCACGTTGATGCCCACGGATCCCCCCATGAACAGCCCCTCCTGCCAGAGCAGGTCGTAAATGGTGTTCAAGGCTGTCTGGTCGTCAACGCGGATGGCCTGGTCTACGGGGGCGCCCGCCAGGTTGGCGGTGACCCGGCTGTTGCCAATCCCTTCGGTGACGGAGGATCCGCTGATGGTGATGGCTCCCGTGCTGAACCAGGCGTGCAGGCCGCTGCCGTGGGGGTCAGCCAGCACACAGCGCACAGCGGGATTTTGCTCCTTCAAATAGCGGGCCACCCCAGCATAGGTGCCCCCTGTGCCGGTTGCAGCGACCCAGGCATCCACGCGGCCACCGGTTTGCTCCCAGATCTCGGGTCCCGTTGTGGTGTAGTGGGCATCCCGGTTTGCCGTGTTGTCAAACTGATTGGCCCAAACGGCCCCCGGTAGCTCCTGGGCCAGGCGACCGGAGAATTTCACGTAGTTGTTGGGGTCCCGGTAGGGCACTGCGGGAACCGTACGCACTGCGGCTCCCAGGGTGCGCAGCAGGGTGATTTTCTCCTGAGACTGGGTCTCGGGAATCACGATCAGGGTTCGGTAGCCTTTGGCATTGCAGATGTGGGCCAGGCCAATGCCCGTATTTCCAGCCGTACCTTCCACAACGGTCCCACCCGGAACCAGAGCACCCGAGGCCTCGGCCTGTTGCACAATGCCAAGAGCAGCACGATCCTTCACCGAGCCTCCTGGATTCATGAACTCGGCCTTGCCAAGAATCTGGCAACCAGTTGCCGCGCTGAGGCGTCGCAGACAAATGAGTGGAGTGTTGCCGATGGCTTCCACGAAACCGTCGGTCATGCCCAGCATGATGCACCTGCCAATGTCCAGGCTCTGATAGTACCCATTGCACGGGCATTCTCCCAGGGTCTCTCAGGCTCAGGACTCGTAAAGCGAGGGAGAGATCCCCCTCGGCAGAGAGGGAAGTACCAGAAGACCTTAAAGCAGGAGGGATGGCCCGCCTGTTCTGGCTCAGCGAGCACCACCTGGAGAGAATCCAAATCATCCATGTGCTGCGTCACAGTCTGCGCTGTGTAGCTGCCGGGAGACTCACCAGCAAGCGCCATGGTGGGGGGTGTCGCAAGAAGGCGCGTCCTGTGCGGCTTCACCTCAGCGAAGGGCAATGGAGCGACTTCACGGGTGCTGATGTGCTGCTGAGAGATCTTCCTCCAGCGAAAGCCTTGAATGGTGGACAGGGGGATGACAGCAACACAGTCCGTACCCTGCTGCTGGAGCAAGGCATCCCACCCGGACGGAAGCGTAACAAGAGGGTCCCTTCCAGCAAGAGACTGTAACAAGATGCGCCATAAGGTTGAGAACCTGCTTGCCAAGCTCAAGGACTGGCGCCGCAGGGTCACACGCTACGGCCGCTGTGCCTGCCTCTTCCTCTCTGCCGTCCTCCTGGGACCACCCTCGTCTTCTGGTGACGAGGCCTGAGCCCAGGTCGCGCCAGGGCGTAAAGGTAAAGCCTGGAACATTCGCCCCGGGTCGTCTGGGCCTATTGAGAAGCCTTGTGCCAACTGGGCTTACAAACTCTGCGGGTCTCCCATTTCGGCATTTTCCAGGCCTTCCCAAGCCGTATGCCCAGCATCCCAACCACCTCCTCACCTTATTCAGAGTTGGGGTTGATTGAGGAACCTCCCCTCAACCCCACCGCAGCGTCTGGACAGCCTGAGCAACAGACCGCAGCCGGGTTCCCTCTTCCCATCAGACTTCCCATCAGACTTCCCATCAGATTTCTCCCAGCACCGCACCAAGGCAAGAGGAGCTTCCCTCGGGTCTTCGGATCCAGAACTCGGTTGCAAGAGACACCTACACCTCGGAGGAGCTCGACGGCTGGTGGAGCAACGCTGCCAGCTGGGGCTGCAAGCCAGCAAAGGCTCGTCCGCGGTGGCCGTGGCGGCGTTTTTGCGCGGGCGTCATCTGGGCAAAGCTGCGGCCCACTGCCGGGATCCAGAAGAGGGGGTCATAGCCAAATCCCCCCTCGCCAATGGGGGCCTCCAGGATGGCTCCATGGCTCACCCCCTGTCCGGTGAGGGCAATGGAACCATCAGGCCAGGCCAGGGCCAGGGCTGTGATGAACCGGGCCGAGCGGTCCCGACAGCCGGTCAATTCCTCCAGCAGCCGCCCCATCCGCTGGGCGTCGCTGGGGGCATAGCGGGCGGAGTGGATGCCTGGCCGGCCATCCAGGGCATCCACGCAGAGCCCGGAATCATCCGCCAGTGCCCATGCTCCCGTGAAGCGGGCCACAGCCGCGGCTTTCAGGCAGGCATTGGCGAGGAAGTCGGCGCCGGTTTCCTCCACCGTCACCCCCGCCGGCTGAGGACGCACCTCCACCGCCCCATGGGGCAAACCCTCCTGCAAAAGCTCACGAAACTCCGCCAGCTTGCCGCTGTTGCTGCTGGCAATGATAAGAACAGGCCTGGTCATGGCGGCTCAGCGGTCCCTCAGGGCGTCTTGTTCACCATCCCGTGCCCCTGGTTCATAGAATGACCTCTGTCCTGCTTGGCACAGGGTGAGGGTTGCAATTGTTGGCGCGGGGCTGGCGGGGCTGGCGGCGGCTGTGGAGTTGGTGGACGCCGGGCACCGGGTGGACCTGTACGAGGGGCGCTCCTTTGTGGGGGGCAAGGTGGGCAGTTGGGTGGATGACCAGGGGAACCATATCGAGATGGGTCTCCACGTCTTCTTTTACAACTACGCCAACCTGTTTGCCCTCATGGCCAGGGTGGGCGCCCTGGACAACCTGCTTCCCAAGGAGCATACCCACTTGTTTGTCAATGCCGGTGGCGACGTGGGGAAGCTGGACTTTCGCTTTCCCTTGGGGGCACCGTTCAATGGACTCAAGGCGTTTTTCACCACGGCCCAGTTGAGCTGGGTGGATAAGGTGCGCAATGCCCTGGCCCTGGGCACCTCCCCCGTCGTTCGGGGACTGGTGGATCTTCAGGGTGCCATGGCGGTGATTCGGCGCCTGGACCGCCTCAGCTTTGCCGAGTGGTTTCTCCACCATGGGGGCAGCAGTGCCAGCTTGGAGCGCCTGTGGAATCCCATCGCCTATGCCCTGGGCTTTCTGGATTGCAAGGCCATCTCGGCCCGCTGCATGTTGACCATCTTCATGATGTTTGCCGCCCGGACAGAGGCGTCCAGGTTGAACATGCTCCAGGGCTCCCCCCACCGCTGGCTCCATGGTCCCCTGGTGCGCCACATCGAGACCCATGGCGGTCGTCTGCACCTGCGCCACCGGGTGCGCGCCATCTACGATCAGGACCAGGGCACCACAACGCGGGTCACGGGCTTGTCCCTCACCACACCCACGGGGGAGCAGTGGGTGGAGGCTGACGCCTATCTGGCCGCCTGCGACGTGCCCGGCATTCAACGGCTCCTGCCGGAGCACTGGAAGCAGCGCCATGTCCAATTCGCCAACATCGACCAGCTCACCACCGTCCCGGTGGTCACCGTGCAGTTGCGCTATGATGGCTGGGTGACCGAACTGCAAAAGCCCCAGACGCCCGTGGATCCGGCTCAACCCACCGGCCTGGACAACCTGCTCTATACGGCGGACGCGGACTTCAGTTGCTTTGCCGATCTGGCCCTCACCAGCCCCGTCGACTACCGCAAGTCTGGCAGTGGCTCCCTGCTGCAATGTGTGCTCACACCAGGCGATCCCTGGATCAAAGCCAAAAACGAGGACATTATTGCCCACACGGACCACCAGGTGCGGCGCCTGTTTCCCTCCAGCGGCGGGTGTACCCTGCTGTGGGGCAACGTGGTGAAGCTGGCCCAGTCCCTCTATCGGGAAGCGCCGGGCATGGAGCCCTACCGCCCCGAGCAGCGCACCCCTGTCGGCAATTTCTTCCTTGCGGGCAGCTACACTCGCCAGGACTACATTGATTCCATGGAAGGGGCCACCATGAGTGGGCTGTTGGCGGCGGCAGCTATCTTGAACCGGCCAGCCCGTCTGGCCACGTCCGCAGCGGTGGCTTGAGATGGCCGACTGGCTGGAGCACAGCGTAGCAGTGGACGTGGCGGCGCCCCTGGAGCAGACCTGGGGCGTATGGAGCGACCTGACCGCCATGCCCCGCTGGATGCACTGGATTGAATCCGTACGGGAGTTGGAGGATCCCCTGCTGACGGAATGGACCCTGGCGGCCCAGGGGTTCCGCTTCACCTGGAAAGCGCGCACCACCCGCAAGGTGGAGCGGCAGCAACTCCATTGGGAATCCGTGGCGGGTTTGCCCACCAAGGGGGCTGTGCGCTTCTATGGCATCTCCCCCAGCAGCACCACGGTGAAGCTGAGCATCAGCTATGCCTTGCCCATGATTCTGGCGCCGCTGATGAAGGCCTCCCTGCTGCGGGGCATGGTGGACAAGGAGCTACAAGTCAATCTGGAACGTTTCAAGCAGCTGGTGGAAGGCGGCGCTGGCCGTCCAACAATCTGAGCGGGCATCTGAGCAGGCGTGAGGGGGGAACCGTTAAGGGGAGGGAACCATAAGGGCAGCAACTGATGCTGGGGGAGGACCATGGCAGCCCGAAAAACGAGGGGGAGGTGCTTGCTGCTCCTGTTCATTGGCCTGTTGCCCATGCTGGCAGCCTGCCAGGGGGAGACTCCTGCCGTGGGGATCACCACCCGGCAGCATGCCCCGGTGGTGCAGTCGCTGCCCAAGCCCAACCAACCTGTTGACCTGTCCGGCCTCACCAGGCTCCCCACCCCTGACGCCTTGCGGCAGCGCCACACCAGCAGTCGCCCCGATCCCTTTGCCCCGTTACCGGCTGCGGCTACTGCGGAGATGGAAACGTCACCGGCGGAGCGCCCAGGTTGCCCCCTGCAGCTCACCGGCGTGGCCGTGCTCAACGGTCAGCCCCGGGCCTTTGTGGAAGGGGAGGCGGGCGCGGGTAGTCTTCAGCCCGGGGACGTGGGTGGTGTGTCCACAGAGTTACTGGCGGACGGGTTGCAGGTGGCCGCCGTTGACGTGCCAGGGCGGCAACTGGTGTTGCGCCGGAGCCAGTCTGACCAACCGGAGGCGCTGGTGACCTGCAGGCTCCATCCCTAGCTGTACGGCTCTAAGGGATGTGGAAGAGGCGCTCGGCAGCGGCCACCAGAGCCTCCATCTGGTGGGGATTGGCTTCGGCGTCCACCCGGCCCAGCAACGCCCGGCAGGTGCGGCTGGTTTCCGGGCCAATGGAGACTACTTTCGAATGTGCAAGACGGGACTGCCAACGCTCGCCAAGGTGGGCTGCCAGCAGAGCGACGGTGTTGCGCACAATTTTGCTGCTGGTGAAGGTGATCACGTCCACATGGCCCTGGGTCAGGGCTGCCGCCGCTGCCGCCGGGATGGTAGCGGGACAACGGGATTCGTACGCCGGCGCCTCCACCACCGTGGCCCCCTGACGGCGGAACTGCTCCGCCAGGAGGGGGCGACCACCGCTTTGCACCCGGGGCAGCAGCAACTGGCGACCATGGACGGGTTCAGGGAAGCAGGCCAGCAGGCTGTCGGCCACGAAGTCTTGGGGAACAAAGGGCGTGGGCCAGCCCTGGTGCTGGATGGCCTGGGCTGTTTTGCGGCCCACCGCCGCCAACCGGGGCCAGCCCGCTTGCTGATCCGGTTGCTGGTCCAGACGCAGATGCAGACGATCCAGTCGCTGGCGGACCGCCTCCACACCATTGGCGCTGGAGAAAATCAGCCAGTGGAACCGTTCCAGAGAACGCAACGCAGCATCCAGGGGACCCCAATCATCAGGAGGGCCAATCACCAGGGCCGGCAACTCGATCACCAGGGCCCCTGCCGCGCTGAACAGTGCCCGGGAGGCTGGGGACGCATCAGCCGCACGGGTCAGTAGCACCCGACGCTCCGCCAAGGGGCGGGAAGGGAGGGCGTCAAGTGCCATGCTGAAGCCGTTCATCCTTCTCCCGCACCACGGCCCGCAGGCCATCCCGGTATTGGCGCAGCTGGGCAACCAACCTGGGGTCTGCCGTGGCCAGGATCTGCACGGCCAGCAACCCTGCATTGACCCCGTTGCCAATGGCCACAGTGGCCACGGGGATGCCAGCAGGCATCTGGGCGATGGAGCAGAGGGAGTCCACCCCCGAGAGGGCTTTGCTCCTGACCGGCACGCCAATCACCGGCAACACCGTCAGGGAGGCCACCATCCCCGGCAGATGGGCCGCTCCGCCAGCCCCGGCGATGATCACCTTCAAACCCCGCTCGGCAGCGGTGCTGGCGTAATCCACCATCTCCAGGGGTGTGCGATGAGCCGAGAGGATCCGCATCTCGCAACCCACCCCAAATTGCTGGACCATGGCTGCCGCCGGTTCCATGGTGGGCAGATCCGAATCACTACCCATCACGATGCCCACGGGCGTTCCACTGTCCCGGGCGGAGAAGCGGCTGTGTTCATCCATGGTGGGCCAACGGTCCGGGCTCTTAGGGAAGGTTACTCTGCACCTTAGCCACAAAGAAGGGATCGTTTACAACCAATTTTACCCTCTCGCCCGACTACACAGAGGGAGTCAGAGGACATCCATAGGGAAGGTTACCCGATCCTTTAAGGCGCCCTCGTAGTTGACAGAATTGATGAGAGAGTGTAGGATCAGTGTCCGGTCAGCCAAACACAATGAACAGGATGCAGCGGGAAAAGGAACAACACGCCCTGGAGCAACTACAACAAGGTCATCTTGAGGAGGCTGAAGCCATCTACAGAAAACTAATGGAAGAAGGGGACGTCAGCTACACGGTCTTTTGCAATCTGGCCGCTATCTGCGGGATGCAAGGGAAAAAGCAAGAGATGATTCCCTTGCTCAGGAAGGCCATTACCATCAATCCCAACGATCCAGAAGTCTATAATAATCTCGGCGTTGCCTTGAAGGATAAAGGTGATCTACAAGCCGCGATCAATTCTTATCGACAAGCACTAGCTATCAAACCACGCTCTCCACAAGTCTATTTCAAGTTGGGCAATGCCTTGAAAGAGCAAGGAAATCTGCAAGCAGCCATTGATGCCTATCGCCAAGCAATAGTCATCAATCCTAACCTTCTAAAAGTCTATGGAAACCTGGGCATTGCTTTGAAGAGCCAAGGTGATTTTCAGGCTGCTATTGACGCCTATCACCAGGCACTGGTCATCAATCCCAACTCTCCAGAAATTTATAATAATCTCGGCAATGCTCTGAAAGAACAGGGTGATTTACGAGACGCAATCAATTTTTATCGCCAAGCAATAGATATTAAACCAGACTATGCACAAGCCTATACTAACCTGGGCATTGCTCTGGCAGAGCAAGGTAATCTACAAGCCGCCGTTGATACCTATCGTCAAGCACTGGCCATTCAACCACGCTCTCCAGAAGCCTATTTTAACCTGGGCATTGCTTTGAAGGATCAGGGTGATCTGCAAGCGGCCATTGACGCTTACCGTCAAGCACTGGCCATCAATCCCAACGATCCACGAGCCTATAACAGTCTTGGCATTGCCTTGAAGGGCCAGGGTGATCTGCAAGCGGCTATTGACGCCTATCGCCAAGCACTGGCTATTAAGCCACGCTATCCAGAAGCCTATAACAATCTTGGCAATGCTCTAAAAGATCAGGGTAATTTGCAAGTCGCAATCGATACCTATCGTCAAGCATTGGTCATTAAGCCACACTATCCACAAGCCTATTTTAACTTGGGCACTTCTCTGAAAGACCAGGGCGATTTGCAGGCTGCTATTAACGCCTATCGTCAGGCATTAGCTATCAATTCTAACTATATAAGCGTCTATATTAATCTCGGCGTTACCTTGAAGATGCAGGGTGATCTGCAAGCAGCCATTGACACTTATCACCAAGCACTGGCCATTAATCCCAACTTGTCAGAAGTCCACTTTAATCTCTCGCTAGTCCAGCTCTTATCAGGTGACTACGAGAGTGGCTGGAAGAAATACGAATGGCGATTTCGGATGAAAGATAGCCCGCAACTACATGCTCATCCTCAAGTAGGGCAGTGGACTGGCAGCAACCTTGCTCCTGGAGAAAGTCTGATCCTGGTGAGCGAACAGGGTTTAGGAGATACTTTGCAGTTCATGCGTTATGTTCTCTATTTGAATAACACGGGATGGCCTGTAGCTCTTTGCGCACAAACCAAATTACATGATCTGATTCGAGCTTCAGGAATCACCACAGTGATCTATAGTCCTGAGCAAGTAAATCAACTCACCACAGGCAAGTGGCTCCCCCTTCTCTCTTTACCAGGATATCTACAGGTTTGTCCAGATCATTCCATTGTTAATACACCCTATATCAAGGTGCCAGAGCAGCAGGTTGATCACTGGCGGCAGAAACTGGCAGCCGAGCAAC
>JXQG01000052.1 GCA_001007665.1 Candidatus Synechococcus spongiarum SP3
ACTGCTTGTTCTGCCTGGCCTCCAGATCGTCAAACTGCTTGTTCTGCCTGGCCTCCAGATCGTCAAACCGCTTGTTCTGCCTGGTCTCCAGATCGTCAAACCGCTTGTCCAGTTTGTTCCACAGCACCATCAAGACGGTCACGATCACACCGGCCCATGCGGCCAAAGCACCAGCCACAGTCGCCAGGGCGACAAACATTGGGGAAATCGACGGCATTGGGCAAAGGAGAAGCTTTACCCATGGTACCCACCACCAGCGACACAGGTGGCGCCCCTGAGCGCAGCAGCCTTCATGTGCAACACGCTCAACAGAATGAGCAACGCGACGAGGGCAGTGGCAAGGATTCCCGATCCCCGCTGCTGGCGTGAATTGCCCGTTCCCCAGCCCATGGGATATTGAGTAGATAACATTCCATAGGCTGTCTTCCCTCCTTTTGATTGATATAGATGACTGTGGAGACACCGATATTGGTAACCAGGCCCAGAAAGCAAACCACCAGGAATTTGATTAAACCAATGAGTAGTGCTATTCCTTGTAAACGTAAAGCGCGGAAGATGAGGATATTGTTGACCAAATCGTTAGAACTTGTCGCTACAACAGCGGTGACAATCCGACTGAATAGAAAGCTCCAGACCGCAATTCCGAGGACAAAAGTTCAAGGGAACCTCTCCTGATTTGAAGGTTCCCTCGCCCACCGACAACAGTTCATCGAGAAACTGGAATCCTGCCAGGTTCATCCGCCGAATTGCTGCACGGGTGGTGGCCAGGCGCAACACCATAAAGCTACTCGTCAGGTCGTTCAGGCGCCCATAGGTTGGCAGACTGCGCCGCGCCAGCCCGTTGGCCCACTCTGGACCGGACTGGCGTTGCCGTCCGGCGAATCGTCACCCACCACAATCACCTCCAGCGACGGACCACCGTCTTGATTCAGGTTGCCCACCATGACGTCACCTCCAGCGCTGAGCCTGGCTCTCCCCCACCGCCAGAGCGGGGCATGTTACTGTTTGGTCATCTCCTGTGCTTGCCTGTTCCGTGGGGGAATGGGGCCTGGAGTCCAGGCCGGTCCATCCTTCCGGCAACAGCATGGCGCCTTCGCGGCCAAAAATTACGGGACTGAGCGGCATCGTTCCTTCTGGACTCACCCCCCAGTCGGCCGAGAGGATCGAGTTGCGCAGCTATGTGTTCCTGGATTCCCTGCAGCCGCAACTGGCGGCCTACGCTGGCACGGTGTCCGGGGGATTTCTGCCCATTCCCGGGGATGCCTGTCTCTGGCTGGAGGTGGCGCCGGGGCTGGCGGTGCATCGCATGACGGACATTGCCCTGAAGGCCAGCACCGTACGGCTGGGGCAGATGGTGGTGGAGCGGGCCTTTGGTTCGTTGGCCCTGTACCACCTGGATCAAAGCAACGTGCTCCACTCCGGTGACGCGGTGCTGGCGGCCATCGGCAGCCGGGTGGAGGACCGTACCCACTGCGACGTGACCTGGTACGAGGTGATCCGCGCCATCACCCCGGACCATGCGGTGCTGATTAACCGCCAGAACCGCCGCGGATCCATGATCGAGGCGGGCATGAGCATGTTCATTCTGGAGACCGAGCCGGCGGGGTATGTGCTGTATGCCGCCAACGAGGCGGAGAAGGCCTCCAACATCACCATGGTGGACGTGAAGGCCGTCGGCGCCTTTGGCCGACTCACCATGGCGGGCCGGGAGGGGGACGTGGAGGCGGCGGCGGCAGCAGCCATGCAGGCCATCGCCACCATCAATGCCCGCAGCAGCAGTTGATCAGGATGTGGTCACACGGGGATCAGCTTGGTGGGCTCATCATGGATTTTGGTGACCGTTGCCACGGAAAATTGTGTGGATTTTCCCATCTAACTAAGTACAACTTCTTAGTCCTGGAGCGACCTATAAGAAATTCTAATCAGTCTGTCAAGAACTCCTGATGCCAAAACGGCCGCAAATCCCTTGACGGATGGAGACTTCAGCAGAGAAAGTCAGCCATGAACATTCCCCCCACGGAATTAGGCAATGGCCAATGAAACCATGGGCATCGCCCTCGGCATGATTGAAACTCGCGGCCTCGTCCCTGCCATTGAGGCAGCCGATGCCATGACCAAAGCCGCAGAGGTGCGCCTCATCGGCCGCGAATTTGTCGGCGGTGGCTACGTAACCGTCCTGGTCCGCGGTGAGACCGGTGCTGTCAACGCTGCTGTGCGGGCCGGTGCGGATGCCTGTGAGCGGGTCGGTGACGGCCTGGTTGCGGCCCACATCATCGCCCGTCCTCATCGCGAAGTTGAACCCGTTCTCGGCAATGGACCGACACCCGCCGGCTCCGGCATAAAGGACTGAGCTGACTCCCACCTCACGTCCCCCCTCATCACAAGCCCATGAGCAAAAAGTATGACGCTGGTGTGAAGGAGTACCGGGATACCTACTGGACTCCCGACTACGTTCCCCTCGACACCGATATTCTGGCCTGCTTCAAATGCACGGGACAGGAAGGTGTGCCCCGGGAAGAAGTGGCAGCCGCGGTGGCAGCTGAATCCTCTACCGGCACCTGGTCCACTGTCTGGTCCGAACTGCTGACGGATCTGGAGTTCTACAAGGGCCGTGCCTACCGCATCGAAGACGTGCCTGCGGACCCCGAGTCCTTCTACGCCTTCGTTGCCTATCCCCTCGACCTGTTCGAGGAGGGCTCCGTCACCAACGTGCTCACCTCTCTGGTGGGCAACGTGTTCGGCTTCAAGGCCCTCCGCCACCTGCGCCTGGAGGATATCCGCTTCCCCCTGGCGTTCATCAAGACCTGCATGGGCCCCCCCAACGGCATTGCCGTCGAACGGGACCGCATGAACAAGTACGGTCGCCCACTGCTGGGCTGCACCATCAAGCCCAAGCTGGGCCTGTCCGGCAAGAACTACGGCCGGGTGGTCTACGAGTGCCTGCGGGGCGGTCTGGACTTCACCAAAGACGACGAGAACATCAACTCCCAGCCCTTCCAGCGCTGGCAGGACCGCTTTGATTTTGTTGCCGAAGCGGTGAGAACGGCGGAGCAGGAGACCGGCGAACGCAAGGGCCACTACCTCAACTGCACCGCGGCCACACCGGAAGACATGTATGCCCGGGCCGAGCACGCCAAAGCGCTGGGCATGCCCATCATCATGCACGACTACCTCACCGGTGGCTTTACGGCCAACACCGGTCTGGCCAAATGGTGCCGCCGCAACGGCATGTTGCTGCACATCCACCGGGCCATGCACGCGGTGATCGACCGTCATCCCAAGCACGGGATCCACTTCCGGGTGCTGGCCAAATGCCTGCGCCTCTCCGGTGGCGATCACCTGCACACGGGCACCGTGGTGGGCAAGCTGGAAGGGGACCGTCAAACCACGCTGGGCTTCATTGACCAGTTGCGGGAGTCCTACGTGCCCGAGGACCGCACCCGGGGCAACTTCTTCGACCAGGACTGGGCCTCCATGCCCGGTGTGTTCGCTGTGGCGTCCGGGGGCATCCACGTCTGGCACATGCCCGCCCTCGTCACCATCTTCGGGGACGACTCGGTGCTGCAATTCGGTGGCGGCACCCACGGTCATCCCTGGGGATCCGCCGCTGGCGCCGCTGCCAACCGGGTGGCTCTGGAAGCCTGCGTGAAGGCCCGCAATGCCGGTCGCGAGCTTGAGAAGGAAAGCCGGGACATCCTCACCGAGGCGGCCAAGAGCAGCCCTGAACTGGCCATCGCCCTGGACACCTGGAAGGAGATCAAGTTCGAGTTCGACACCGTCGACAAGCTTGACCTCTGATTCCCACCCTCACCCCAACCACTCGCTCAAACGGATCCATGCCTTTCAGCTCGGTGGTCGACTATCAAACCGTCGCCACACTGGAAACCTTTGGTTTCCTGCCAGCGATGACCCAAGAAGAGATCTACGAACAGATCGCTTATGTCATCGCCCAGGGTTGGACACCCTGCATTGAGCATGTCCACCCCAGCGCCTCCATGCGCAACTACTGGTCTCTGTGGAAGCTGCCCTTCTTCGGCGAAGCTGAACTGGGTGCGATTGTTGCAGAGCTTGAGGCCTGCCATCGCGCCTATCCCGATCATCACGTTCGCCTGACGGGTTACGACGCTTACACCCAGACACAGGGCACAGCCTTCGTGGTCTTTGAAGGCCGCGCCTGACCCTGTCCAGCATGGCCCCGGTCATCCGGGGCCATGCTGAAACCTTTCCTTGCTTTTCCCCCATTCACACCGAGGCGGACATGGTTACCACGGCAAGCCGTCAATCAGCACTTGAGCGCCGCAAAGCCCTCTCCACTGCAGGGAAGGCTGCCGCCTCGCGCTACGCAAAAACACGCCAACGCAATATTTCCGATGCTCAGGGCCCCAAGCGGGGCCGCGCCGGCGCCAAGACTGTTGCAAAAGCACCCCGCCCTCGGCCCACAGCCGTCTCCCGGCCTGCTGCTGTTGCCCCGCCAGCCCCGCTCTCGGCACAGAACCTGAACACCCACAAAATTTCCAACCCCACCCGGGACCTGGCGTTGGCGCGGCGTCGGGCGCTCTCCAAGCAAGGCAAGCGCAACGACTTCAGCAAAGACCGGATTCGCACAGAGGTGCGCCGTCCCTCTCGCAACCCACCAGCGCCGGCCACCGCCGACCGTCAAGATACAAGCCCAAGCCGCACCTGCAGCTGCCAAAAGCGCCCCAGGACGTTGGCGCAAACACTGGATAGAACCCTGAATCTGAGGTCTCCGTCAACGGGTCGCCGCAGCGCCGCTGAAGCCCGTCTCAAGGGGCCCAAGGCGAAGAATGGCCAGCACCCCAGCCGTGCCTTGGTGCTGGCCCGCCGGCGGGCCATGTCCAAGCATGGCAAGTCCGCCAATGCCCCCACCAGCGCCTCCAGCGCTGCGGTGGCCCGCCAGGGCAACCCGGATCTCTCCGGTCGGGAGTTGGCGCAACGGGTTCGTGAGCTGAAGGCTCGCTCCGGCGCCGCTGGCCAGTGCGTGAAGGGCAACAACAAGCGTCCCTGCGGCCCCCGCCGGGGCATGAACCGGCCCAAAAACAGCGACCCGACCAGCCAGGCGGCGGATGCCCATTGGAAGGTGGGCGCCAGCACCACCCCATTGGGACAAACCGTGACCGGCACCCGCACGGACCGCTCCATCAAGACCACCGGCAACGAAGCCAGCACCTGCCGCACCATCACCGGGACGGACTACATGGGGGCCGACGTGTTCCAAGCCTATTGCCAAAACCAGGCGCCGTCCCGCCCCCGCAAAGTCGGGGTCACCCCCACCGGCTACGGCAACACGGTCACCGGAACGGAGGTGGGCCGCTCGGTGAACGTCACGGGTGACGAGCCGGGTGCCTGCAAGTCCGTCACGGGCAACCAATACCTCTCGGGCGACCACGGTGAAGCCTGGTGCGGCGCCCCCACCCAGCCCCAGCCCGCCAAGGTGGGACAGGCCCGGACCCAGGCAGAGCAGCGGGTATCCGGCGTCATGGTGGGGCGTTCCGCCAAGGTCACCGGCGATGAACCAGGCAGCGGCCGTCGGCTCACCGGCTCCCAATACATGAACCCCGCCCCAGATATGGGCCGTGGACCGGCGCCCACAAAAGTGCGCAGCTTCTCCACCCTGCGGGGTTCAGCCGTCACCGGCAACGAAGTGGGCCGTTCGGCCAAGGTCACCGGCGACGAACCGGGCGCCTGCAAAAACGTCACCGGTGACGACTACGTGGGTCGCCAGCAATATGAAGCGTTTTGTGACCACCGGCCGGCTCCGGAGGCGGCCAAGGTGGGGCTGAGCACCACCAACCGCAACCAGACCGTGTCCGGAACCAGTACAGGCCGCTCCCCTTTGGTCACGGGCGATGAGCCCGGCGCCTGCAAGGCCGTCACCGGCACCCCCTACGCGGGCCTGGAGCAGGCCGGCAACTTCTGCAGCGCACCCGAGCAGACCACCATTGTGGCTCGCACCCCGGTGGGTCCTGGCACCCCTGGTCAGCCGCTGACCGGTCTGCAACCCGGGATTGGCGGCGTCATGACGGGCGCGGAACGGGGGGCCTGCGAGCCCGTCAGCGGCACCCCCTACGTGGGCGCCGATCAGTTCCGGAGTGCTTGTGGCCAGGGAGGTTTTGGCGACAGCGTCCCGGCGGATCTGCCCCAGCCCCTGGAAGGCGCCCCCTGGACCCACTTTACCGTCACGTCTCCCTTCCGGGCAGCCCACACGGAGCAGAAACGGCAGCTGGCCACGGGGGTGACGGGCACCGTCTATGAGCGGGGAGGAACCCGCATCACCGGCCCCTTTGGCATGGCGGGCGGCCGGGTGACGGGGACAGAAGAGTTCCGCTTTGATCAGCGGGGCCCCCACCCATCTCTGCCGTCACGGAACCCGCTCCAGCCGCTGGCGCTCCGGAACGGCACCTCCACTGGCGACGCCAGCCCAGCCCCGGTCACGCCAGCAGTCACGCCATCGGCCCCATCCCGCGTCACGGGCGAGGGCACGGTACAGGGGGTGAGGATTTCCGGGGACGATTGGTCCCGCAATGAACGGGTCACGGGCACGGAGGGCCCATCGTCTCGACGGCGTAACCCCTCCAGGCCAGGCCCCATGTCCGCCATGCACGCCTTTCAACTGAAGCGCAACGGGGAAACGGAGGTGCCCCTGAGCCCCATTACCGGCTCCAGCGGCAACACCGACAAGGGGGCTGTGGTGACCTTCTCCGGCGGAGCCCGCGGTTGATTCATGCCTGCTCTTCGCGATCCCTATCCCTCCTTGGGGCCCACAGCGCCCCGGCGTCGGCCACCTCGCCATGACGGCCGCGCCCCGCTGGGCGCACTTCCGTCATCTGGCGTCGGCATTCCTCAGCCGGAGCAGCCGGTTGCCGCCGCGGGGCCCCTTCATCCCCTCACCAACCGGGAGCGCAATCAACAGCTGCGAACCTACGACACCCAGGTCAAAAGCAGCTTTGACAAAATCGTGGAGGTACTCAAGAGGATCTCCGCCCTCCAGCATGACCCGGACTTTGAGCAGAAGGCCCAAGCCCTGGCTCTGGATACCTTGGGGTTCTCTCTGCCGGAGGAGGTGCTGGCCAAGGCCTGGGTGACCCAGTTGGACATGCGCAGCCTGTTTGCCTGGTGCGTGTTCGAGACCTACAAGCGCACCAGTGAGGCCTTTTTCGCCAGCGATCCCCTGGGAGGGCAAGAGGACACAGCCTTTGACGCCTTTGTCCGGGATTGCGGCTTTCACCTGTTGGACGTGAGCCCCTGCGCGGACGGACGGCTGGCCCATGCCATCAGCTATGCCTTGCGGTTGCCCTTCAGTTCCGTCCGGCGCCGTCCCTATGCCGGCGCCATGTTCGACGTGGAGCGCACCGTTGCCCGCTGGATCAAGACCGAACACCGTCGCCACCGGGAAGGGGTACCCAACCAGGCCCACGAAGACACCCGCTACCTCAAAGTGGTGGTCTACCACTTCAGCTCCCTGGATCCACACCACCAGGGCTGTGCGGCCCATGGTTCCGACGACGCCCAGGCGGCTCGCTCCGGTCTGAACCGCCTCCATGATTTTCGCCAGGCGGTAGAAAACAGCTTCTGCTGCGGGGCCTCCGTTATCCTGCTGCTGCTGGGCCTGGATACGGACACGGACGCCATCCGCATCCACGTGCCCACAGCGGACGGAACCACCAACCTCAGCCGTTGGCTTGATGCCCGTGAGGTGTACGACCAAACCGTGTCCATGACGCCTGAGGCCGCCCGGGCGGCCATTGCCGAGCGGGTGGGGCAGGATGCCGGGGGGGGCATTGAAGAAGGCATGGTGCGCTTTATCTCCCGATTGCTGGAGAACAACATCTCCCAGATCGACTTCGTGCGTCAGTTCCATCACGGGGCCTATGGGGATGCTGGCCACGCGGAGCGCTTTATTGGCGTGGGCATTGGCTTCAAGGAAATCCATCTGCGCAACCTCACCTACTTCGCCCACATGGAAACCGTGGAGGAGGGGGCCGCTGACCTGGACGTGGGCATCAAGATCTTCAAGGGGCTCAATATCAGCCGCGGCCTGCCGGTGCCCGTGGTGATCCGTTACGACTTCCACTCCAGCGTGCCCGGCTCCCGTGAGCGGGCCGTGGGCTCCTGCGAGCGCATTGCCGCCGCAGTCCATGGGCGTTATCAGGACTTGTCCCGGCAGGGTTTGCTGCACACCCTGCTCACGGTGCGGGACGGGGACCACCACAAGCCGCCTGAAGTTCTGGGTTCTTCTCTGCAGGGCCCGGTGGGGGAGGTGCATTGAATGAAAATCTGCAAGGTGATCAAGCCTCTCGTCTCCACCAACCGCATCCCCGGCTTTGAGCACAAGCATTTGAAGGTGGTGCAAGACGGCAGTTCCCATCTGGTTGCCGTGGATGCCGTGGGGTGCAGAGATGGGGACTGGGTGATCTGCGTGGGCAGCTCTGCCGCCCGTGAAGCGGCTGGCAGCAAGTCCTACCCCAGCGACCTGACCATCGTGGGCATCATCGACCACTGGGAGCCCTCGCAACAACCCCCAGCCTCCACAACGCCAGCCCCGGCCCCCAAAGGGGTTGGCGTGCCATCCCCCAGCACACCTCAGCCCCCTGTCGCCAATCCGGATGGATCTGGTGGTGGAGGCATCCCCTGATGGAAATCATGCAAGTGATTGGCTCCCTGGTCTGCACCCAGCGGGTGGCTGGTTTGGACCACTGCTATTTGCGGGTGTTGCGCACCAGCAAGGGGAAAATCAACGTGGCCGTGGATCCCGTCGGCGTCTCTGTGGGCAACTGGGTGTTCACAGCCAGCGGTTCAGCGGCCCGCTTTGCCTGCCCCAACCCCGAGGTGCTCACCGATCTCACCATCGGCGGGATCATTGACTTCTGGTCCCCAGACGGCTGAGTGAACACCAGCACCCCAGCCCCGTCCCCGTCCCCGTCCCTCCTGTGATCCGCCATGCCCGACTCCACACCCCGCCCCAGGCCAAAGATAACCCCAGCCCCCAGACCAGCCAGGGCCGCAGCCCCCAGCGGCGGCAGTGCGGGTCAGCCCGCCCCGTCCCCGGCAGCGCCAATCCAGGCCACGCCGCCTGCCCCCAGGGGAGGCCAGGGGCGCACGTCTTCCCCGCCGCCAGCGCCCCCAGCGGCCAGGCCGTCACCGTCAGGGGAGTCTCCCGTCAGCGGCATTGCGCTGGGGATGATTGAAACCCGGGGCCTGGTGCCCGCCATCGAAGCGGCGGATGCCATGACCAAGGCCGCCGAGGTGACCTTGAGGGTGCGGGAACTTGTGGGCGGCGGCTATGTCACCGTGATGGTGCGGGGAGAAACCGGCGCGGTCAATGCGGCGGTGCGGGCCGGCGCAGATGCCTGTGAACGGGTGGGCGATGGCCTTGTGGCCGCCCACATCATCGCCCGCCCCCACGTGGAGGTGGAATCCATTCTCGTTTTCAGCGGCGCCCGTCGGCGTAGCTGAGTTCCGATTTGTCCGTCTGCTTCTGCTCACCATGGCCAGCCTTCATTACCGTGTTCTTGCTGATCTGGGCCGTGCCCTGAGCCTGGAACTCTCCGCTGTGCAGCAATACATGACCCAAGCCGGTCTCCTTGCCCAATGGGGAGACCAGGCCAGTGCCGACCGCTTCCGCCATGAGGTGGTGGAAGAGATGCAGCACGCTGAGCGCATCGTTCAGCACATGCTGAAGCTGGGGGTGGCGCCGGGATCGTCCCAACTCCAGCCGGTGGTCACTGCAGGGAGCCTGGAAGAGCTGCTCCGCGGCAACGGTTTTCTTGAGCAGAGCCTCGTGGACCACTACGCTGCTGCTACCGACTTCTGTGTCCGCATTGGCGATACGGAGAACGCCGACTTTTTTCGTAGCCTCCTGGCCGAGGAACAGGCCCATGGGCACGAGGTTCTCCAGTGGCTTGCGGAATTGATGCCCCCCTCCGGTCGCTGAGGCCACCAGAGCCTCGTGGCGCCTCTGCCAACGTGCTGGCTACCCATGTCTGCTGAGATTTTTTCCACACCGTTCCTGCTGGCGCCGGAGGGACTGGCGTTTGCCCTGGTCCGTCTGGCCTGGCTGATTCCCGTCTACGGCTTTGCCGGGATGCTGCTGTCCCTCCCCTGGTCAGCGGGCTGGATTCGGCGCAACGGCCCTCGCCCAGCCGCCTACTTGAACCTGTTGGTCACCTTGCTGGCCTTTGCCCATGGCAGCGTGGCGCTGGTCTGGGTCTGGGGGCATGGATCCTATGACCTGTCCCTGCCCTGGCTCCACGTGCTGGATTTGCAGTTCGACTGGGATTTTCGTCTGTCCCGGTTCAATCTGGGGGCTCTGGAGCTGGTGACAGGGCTGAGCTTCCTGGGGCAGGTCTATGCCTTGGGCTATCTGGACAAGGAATGGTCCCTGGCGCGGTTCTTTGCCTTGCTGGGCTTTTTCGAGGGGGCCATGTGCGGCGTGGTGCTGAGCCGTTCCCTGTTCATGAGCTACTTCCTGCTGGAAATGCTCACCCTCTCCACCTATCTGCTGGTGGGGTTCTGGTATGCCCAGCCCCTGGTGGTGACCGCCGCCCGCGATGCCTTTTTGACCAAGCGGGTGGGGGACGTGCTGATGCTGATGGGGATCGTGGCGGTCTCCAGTTGGGCCGGATCCCTGGAATTCGACAACCTGAACGCCTGGTTCCAGGACCATCCCCTGGGGCCGGTGGCCTCCACCCTGATGCCCCTGGCCCTCATTGCCGGTCCCACAGGAAAGTGTGCCCAGTTTCCCATGCACCTCTGGCTGGATGAAGCCATGGAAGGGCCCAACCCCGCCTCCATCCTGCGCAATTCCGTGGTGGTGACCTGTGGAGCCATCGTGTTGCTGAAGGTGATGCCCATCGTCACCATCTCCCCCGTGGCCATGGCGGTGCTCCAGGTGATTGGGGGCATCAGCGCCATTGGCGGCTCCCTGGTGGCCCTGGCCCAGGTGGACATCAAGCGGGCGCTCTCCTACACCACCACCGCCTACCTGGGCCTGGTGTTTATCCTCATCTCCCTCAGGCTTCCGGCCACAGCCCTGCTGCTGCTGCTGGCCCATGCCCTCTCCAAAGCCCTGCTCACCATGAGCATCGGCAGCGTGATTCTCATCAGCAACAGCCAGGATCTCACCGAGTTGGGCGGCTTTGGAACGCGCACACCGGCAACCACCACCGCCTACGTGGTGGGGGCCCTGGGCATGACCGGCCTGCTTCCCCTGGGCTGCTTCTGGTGCTTCGGGTTGGCAACCCATGGGCTGGCCGCACAGCCGTGGCTGGCGGCCGTTGTGCTGGTGACCAATACGTTGACGGTCTGGAATCTTCTGCGCCAATTCCGCCATATTTTCCTGGGATCTCCCCTGCCCAAAACCCGCCGGGCCCCCGAAGTGAATTGGCTCATGGCTGTCCCCATGGTGGCCTTGACCGTCATCGTGCTGGTGAGCCCCCTGTTGATGCAGCGGCTGTATCCCATCCCCGGCATTGCCGCCTTCCCCCCCCATGTAACGGCGCTGGTGGTGGCCAGTGGGGGGGTGGGTCTGATGATCGGGTGTCTCCAGCCGCTCCGCAAATTCATGTCCCGCTCCATCGTGAAACCGGTGCGGTTGATGCAGGATCTCCTGGCCTACGACTTTTACACTGATCGGGTCTATCGGTTCTCCATTGTGCGGCTGGTCTCCTCCCTGGCCCAGGCAGCAGACTGGCTGGATCGTGTTGTGGTGAGTGGAATGGCCAACGGGGTGGGGCGCTTCTCCCTGGCGTCTGCCGAGGGGCTCAAGCTGGGGGTGAGCGGTGCGTCCCAGACCTATGTCTTGACGGTGGTGGCGGCCGTTGTGCTGTTGCTGCTGGTGGTGTTGGGCAGTGGGGGCTGAGGTGATGACAGCGTCGGCCCCATCCATCCTCTCCCTGGTGCTACTGGCGCCTCTGGCGGGCGCTTCGGGATTGGCCCTGTTGCCTGCTGGCGTATCCCCTGCCTGGTTGCGGCGCCTCTCCCTGGCCGTGCTGATGGTGCAGTTGCTGCTGACGGTGGCGGTGCTGTTCCGGTTTGATCCCGCCACGGGAGAGATGCAACTTCTGGAGCAGGCTGCCTGGTTGGGCACCCTGGGCCTGGACTATCGGCTGGGGGTAGATGGATTGTCCCTCCCCCTCCTTTTGATCAACGGGATCCTGTCCCTGGCGGCGGTGGCCATCTCGCCGCTGGCCACCCCACGACCGCGCAGCTACTTCGCCCTTCTGCTGCTCATCAGCGGTGCGGTGAACGGCGCCTTTCTGGCCCAGAACCTGCTGCTGTTCTTCCTGTTCTACGAGTTGGAGCTCATTCCCCTCTGGTTGCTCATTGCCATCTGGGGAGGTGCGCGGCGCGCCTATGCGGCCACAAAATTTCTGATCTTCACGGCGCTGTCCGGTGTGCTGATCCTGGTGGGCTTCCTGGGATTGGCACTGGCCACCGGCAGTCTGGATTTCAGTCTCAACCCTGCTCTGAGCCAACAGTTGGGCCTGGGGACCCAGTTGCTGCTCATGGGGGCGCTGCTGGTGGGGTTCGGGATCAAAATCCCCCTGTTCCCGTTCCACAGTTGGCTACCGGATGCCCATACCGAGGCTTCTACACCCATCTCCGTACTGCTGGCAGGGGTGCTGCTCAAACTGGGCACCTACGGTCTGCTGCGCTTCTGCCTGAGTCTCTTCCCCCAAGCCTGGGCGCTGCTGGCCCCTGGCCTGGCCGGCTGGGCCGCAGTGTCGGTGCTCTTTGGCTCCCTCGCCGCCATTGCCCAAACCGACATGAAGCGCATGGTGGCCTATAGCTCTGTGGGCCATATGGGCTACGTACTCCTGGCGGCGGCGGCGGCCACCCCCATCAGCCTGCTGGGCTCCCTGCTGCAGATGCTGGCCCATGGTTTGATTTCCGGTCTGATGTTCCTGTTGGTGGGGGTGATCTACCAAACAACGGGCACCCGGGATCTGACGGTATTGCGGGGGCTGTTGAATCCCCAGCGGGGCCTCCCCCTGACAGGGGGGCTGATGATCCTGGCGGCCATGGCCAGTGCCGGGATTCCGGGCATGGCTGGTTTCGTGGCGGAGTTGATGGTGTTTCGCGGCAGCCTGCTCACCTTCCCGCTGGCCACACTGCTGAGCATGGTGGGCTCCGGCTTGACAGCCGTCTATTTCCTGCTGCTGGTGAACCGGGCCTTCTTCGGCCGTCTGGCCACGGAACCTGGCGGGACGCCATCGTCCCTGCTGCCCTTGGCGGGTCTGGCCAGGCAGGCGCCAGCGGTGGTGCTGGCTGCGGGGGTTGTGCTCATGGGTCTCTGGCCACAGGGTCTGGTCAACCTGGCCGTGGCCAGCACATCAACCCTGGCCCATCCCGCCAGCGCCCACCTCACTAGTGGTCTGCTCACCAGCATCACCATGGCCAGCACCAACAACCAACCAGCAACAAGCGATTTCCTCCTGGAGGGCACGGACCATGGTGGCTGACGATTCTTCTGGCGTCCTGTCCCCCCTGTTGCAGCGGCTGCTGGGCGGTGTGCCGTTGTTGGAGGAATCCCCCACCCACGTGCTGGAGGTGGTGGGGGTGCTGGAGAGCTATGGGGAGGTGCTGGATGCCTACAGCCGCAACCTGATCTACCAGGGGGAGCAACAATTCCTGAATCCCTTCCCCGTGTTCCGGTTTTTCAACGGTGACCTGAACCTGGGGAGATTGTGGCGTCATCTCAACCACGATCGCATTAATTTTGAATATGCGGAGTACTGTCAAAAGGCCATGCTCTGGCATGGCACCGGTGGGCTGGACGCCTTCCTGGAGAGTGAGCGCTTTGCCGGCATCTGCCAGCAGGTGGCGCGCCTCAAGCGCCGCCACGATCCTCTATTGGGGCTGTTGAGTGCTCTCTTCCCCCAATTCCTGCCGGAGTTGATTCGCTCGGCCGCCACCACCCATGCCCTGGGGCAATTCTGGCGGGTGATGAGTGACCTGTTCCTGGATTTGGCCCGGTCCCATCGGCAGGGGCAGATCACCTCCATTGTCAGCATCGTGGAGTTTGTGAAGACAGGGCTGGTGGCCGCAGCCGGCTTGCCCATCCGCTACGCCGTTCAGCTCCATGGCGCCACTGTGGCCATCCTGCCGGAGGACGCCCAACTCACTTTTCTCGTGGACGTGGCGGTTCCCTACGTGGAAGCTGTGTTTCTGCGGGGCATGCCCTTCCTGGGCACCCTCTCCTTCAACGCCCAGGCCACGCAGATTCCCCACGATCAAGGCCAATTTGCCTACGGCGCCCTGTTTGCCGACCCCCTGCCCACCATGGGAGCTGGCATCCCTCCCAGCCTGCTGATGCAAGACATGTACCGCCACCTTCCCCGGGCCCTGGAGGCCGCGTACCAGAGCCAGGGTCGGGGGGTGGTGGATATCCACGTGAAAATCTGCATGAGTTTCCAGAAGGCCATGTTCTGCGTCACCAACGGGGCCATCAACGGCACCATGCCCCATCCCCTGGACGATCCGGACCCCCGGCATCAGAGCGCCAACCGGGACCACTGCATGGGGTGGCTGGAGCGCCTGCGTCAGGCTCAACTCACGGCGCTGGCAGCCAGGGGTCCCGAGAGGATCCGCACAGCCGGTCACCATTGAACCCATGGGCAGCCCATCCCTTGACCCCGCCTGGAGTCAGCGCCAACGCCCCCCCCGGCTGGAACGCCGCCTTGCTTTTGCCGGCTACCGACAGGTGCGGGACTTCCTTGAGCGGCTAGAGCAGCTCTGTGAGCAGCATCAGCGCTATCCCGACCTCAGCTTTGGACGCACCTACGTGAATTTGACCATTTACCCGGAGCAAGACACCACCGGCGTGGGCAGTGCCGAGGAAGAGTTTTCCCGGGAGATTGACAGGTTGCTGCAGGTTGAGGGGGACGCTCAATCAGTCAATATGAATCAATGCTAGTGTAGAGCCCTGGAAATAAGACCTACAATTCAGGGGGAAAGATTGTTCAAGGAGTAGGCCGATGCCTGTTGGTCGCCCCCCAATCCCCATCTGTCTTGGAGAGAAAGAGAAAAAGCAATTGAAGTCCATGGTTCCAGTTATTGAACTTGTAACCCTATTGCCAACGCTATTTCAAGATCTCCACTGATCCCCACTTTGTGGATAAGGTGCAGGACAGTGTAGAACGGCACCACAACTTTGTTTGCTGTCTTGGATGTAACCATCCCACACAATCAATGACTTTGTGGAGCACTACAATACCCAAGTCCGTCCCTTCAACTGGGTGGCGATCGACGAATCCATCCTGCACAAGAGCCAAAGCCTTTGTAAAGCTATCTCCAGGACGATACACTAGCCTTTCAAGAAGAAGAACGGAATTGGTAGTTTTGGGCTTTGAGTTGCCTGAAGGGGCGTCCCATGCTGGTCAGAGGGAATAGTCCAAGGCTCCCCTGGGATTTTCGTCTCCTTGTCTTCAGGTTGGCCCCGTTGAGAGCAGGCAGGCGATAGCTCATGGTGGAG
>JXQG01000053.1 GCA_001007665.1 Candidatus Synechococcus spongiarum SP3
AGTGCGCCGGCCAGGTACTGATCGTCCCGATAGGTGCGCGGCATGGTGTAGAAGTCCAGGAAGGCCGCACCGGTAAAGTCGCTCATGCGGCGACCATAAACCGAGGCGATCAGAAAGGTGGCGCCCGTGGCCAGGGCCGCTGAGAAACAAGAAAGATGGTCAGCGCTGATGAGAATTGGCTTGAGAAAGCAATGAAGGCGTTTTGTTTCTATTGTTGATGTGTAGTTGCCCTTAGCAGTTGTGGGTCGGGGTGGGTGGGTGCAGGCGTTGTTCCCAACCGTTTCGGTTCTGCCAGGGCTGTCAAGGTGGTCAGCTGATCGCAGGAGTTTGCCGGGCGTTGCCCACCAAAATGGCGCGAGGAGCTCCGTGCTTCAGCGCGGAGGGGGGATAACGACCAGTACAGCCGCGCCGAAGGGCCATCCTCTGCTGGTATTCAAAGGGAAGAAGCACCCAGGCGGGAGCACACTGCAAAAGCCCTGTATCACACAGGCGCAACCCAGGCCCGAGAAGGGCCTGGTTGGGGGGTGTGTCAGCTGCGATGGCGCAGCAGTCCTCCGCAACCTGGACCAGGCCTTCCGCAACTGCTGGAAGAGGAAAGGGCACGCCAGGGCTCCCAGGTTGAAGAAACGCAGCAATCGTCAAAGCATTCCCCTTGGCGGCAAGGAGTTCAGGACCACAGACAGGAGTGTCCGTTTTCCCAAGGTGGGAGAGCTGCGGCTTCTCTGGAGCAGGCCGCGCCGACCCCTGCCAGATCCTGCACTCTGCTCACGGAGCCTGAGCCGCAAAGCACAGGGCGCCAACAACCGCGCCAAAGCCAGGGGGAGCAACGGTTGGAGCATCTCCACAAGCTCAGCTCTCGACTCGTTCGCTAGAACCAAACGGAATGCATCGAGCATCTGAACCTGTTAGGGCCGTGCAACAACCGCAAGCTGGCCGGTTGGATGGCAGAAGCTGGATGGCAGAAGCTGGATGGCGTCTGTTGAAAACTTTACTGGCCTTCTTTCCCAAATCTTGTGGCGTGAGTCGTAAGAACACCCCGTCCGCTTTCATCTCAGCACAGGGCAATGCAGCGACTTCACCGGTGTTGAGATGCTGTTGCGGGATCTTCCAGAAGCGAGCCTGTGGATGGGAGGCAAGGGGCACGACAGCAACAAGATTCCTGCCCTGCTGCAGCAAGGCATCCCAACCTGCCTCCCGCCCAGACGGAACCGCAACAAGGGGACCCTTCCAGCAAGAGGCTGTACAAGATGCGCCATACGGTTGAGAACCTGTTGGCCAAGCGCAAGGACGGGCGACCCATGGCAACCCGCCGTGACCGCTGTGCTCACCTCTTCCGCTCTGCCCTCCGCCTGGGGGCCGCCATCTTCTGGTGATCAGGCCTGATCCTGGGCCAGCGGAAAAAACAGGGTCAACTGCTGGGCACCCCGTTCGGCCATGCGCCCCCCCAAACTGCTGAAGAGCTGCCGAATGGCGGAACGACTGAGATGGAGGCGCCCCGTCTCCGGTTCCCAGGTGAGAACAGCGCCGAGATGGGTCTCTCCCGGTTCGTCCCGATTGTGTTGGCGATCCCCCCGCAGTTGAAGGCGCAATTTCCCCCCGGCGCGGGTCAGGACCACATGAAGGGTGGTCCCTGAACGCAGCCCCTGACCAAAACGCTCCACCACCCCAGCTAGCATGGGCGCCAGCAGCAGCGGATCACTCATGGCGTCCGGGAGATTCTGCTCCAACTCCAACCGAAGCTGGAGACCATGGTGTTCAAGCTGTTGCTGCCACCGGCTGTGTTGCTCCTCCACAAGACTGGCCAGGTCCGTACGGGACAGCAACCGTTGCGCCTCGGGCTGCCGCTGCAGTTCCGCTGTATGAAAAATGAGGCCGAAGCGGTCAATCTGCGCCGTGCATTCCGCGTCGATTTGCGCCAGTTGACGTTGCACATCCTTCCCCAGGTCGGCGCGGCGGCTCAGAACGCGGCTCAGAACACGGCTCAGAACACGGATGGTGGCCAGGGGCGTGCGGATGCCATGGGACAGGGCTTCCAGAAACTCCAACTCTGTAGTGGTTCCGTTGGCCGCCAGCACGTCCTGGTCCGGGAGCCCTTCGGCGGCCGCGGGGGATGCCGTTACACTGAGGCTGGGAGGCAAGGAGGCGAGACGGCAGGCCAATGCGGACCAGAAACGCCGCTCACTGCCCAGGTTGTCCATCGTCGTCACTGGGCCCAGTTTCTCCAAAACCTCACGCAGCCGCAGACCGTGACGGGGATCCTCCTGGAGAAGCCGCCGACTGAGCAGTTCCAATGCCTGGGACACTACAGCCCCGTCAAAGCGAACCAGAATCTCCCATTGGTCAGCCACCCGACGTAGAGAGATGGCCAGTTGCAGGCGACGGGTCGCCAGGACAAGAAAGGGGTCACGGCCATCATCCGGCTGCAGCGGCAGCGGGGACCAGGGGCTGACCTCATCCGTGGACCGTCCTGGCAGGAGGGGCAGGTTCAAGGCCCACGGAGAGAAGCGCTCCGGCACCCACACCCATCCCCGGAGCGCTTGCAGCAGATTGGGTTCATAGAGCGCCGGCAGGGGCGCCGCCAGCCAGACGCCTTCCTTACCCAACCGGGCCTCCCCCAGTTGCGCAGACAAATCCTCCTGGATCACCTGCAAGGCTGCCCACCATTGACGACGGGCGCTCTCCTCGGTCGTGGTCTCCCCGTTCCAGTCCCGCCAGAGCAACTGGTGGAGTTCTGCCAGGCTGGGCTGCGCCATCAGGGGAATGGCCGCGTCCGGCGGCAGCGCCGCTCCACTGCGGCCACCAGGCCAACCCCGAGACAGTTCATGAGCAGCGCAGAGCGTCCATAGCTCATAAACGGCAACGGAATGCCGGTCACAGGCCCCAAACCAGTTGTCATGAACACATTCACCACCACTTGAAACATCACCATGGCCAGGATGCCAATGACCAGGAACGATTCAAAGTCCGTTTTGGCCGCTGTGGCGATCCTGAGCAGTCGCCAACCCCAGGCGGCAAACCCTGACACCACCAAAAAACATCCCACAAATCCCAACTCCTCCCCCAGGGCGCTGAAGATGAAATCCGTGTGTTGCTCAGGAATGAACTGGAGTCGCGTCAGCTGCCCCTGGAGCAGGCCGGTGCCCAAAAACCCCCCGGAGCCAATACCGATGATGCTCTGAATGATGTGGTAGCCCCCCCCCAGCGGATCCATGGAGGGATTCAGAAACAACGTCAGTCGATCCCGCTGATAATCCTTCAGCCCATACTCCCAGAGCCAGTGTGTAGACAGGGATGTTGCAACCAACGCCACAACCGTCAGCACAGCACTGATCCACCGCCAAGGCAGGTGGCGCCAAGCCATGCTCCCCATGGCGGCAATCCAGACGACCTGAACCACGACAATGCCCGGCGCTCCCGTGTGCCGGAGACCACTCAGGAGCGCAGTGGGCAGGGGGGACAACAGCAACAGCAGCCACTGCCAGGGCATGGCAGACCAATACAGCATCCCCAACAACACAGCCCCGAATACCAGAGACGTGCCCAAATCCGGTTGGACCAGCACCAGCGCCCACGGCGCCAGAATCACGCCCAGCGGGCGAAGCAGGTCCATCGGGTTCCGGATGGGGAACCGATCCAGAATGGCCGCCACAAGAACAATGGTGGAAAGCTTGGCGAATTCTGATGGCTGCACCTGGAACGGACCCAGGGCCAACCAACGCTGAGCGCCGAGGGCCTCGGTGCCCACCAGGTTGACGGCCAGAAGCGCAGCAACGGTGACCACCAGCAGCAGCGCCAACAGAATGAGGGAAACCCAACTGTCCCCACTGGGCCAGTCCCCCCGGCGGCGAGAGCCCCGGGGAGCTTCCCGCCACTGCCAACGTCTGTGCAATGACAACAGCCGAGGAGGAAGCCGGGATAGATACACCGCCAGCACAAGACCCACAACTCCCGTGATCCAGTGGTCCAGCCAGAGGCCATCCACGCCCATCAGCTTGCAGACGACGAGGGTGGCGCCCACACCACCGAGGAACAGCAGGGGGAACGAGAGAAGGCCGGACGCTCTTCTGTTGAGCCGGGGGGCTTGCAATTGAAGGCCAAGCCAGTGGTTGCAGGCGGTGAGCAGAACGGTGTGGAGCACCGTGGTGCGGGAGATCACCAGAAGCAGGGCCGCCAGCAGGGCCACGGCGGCGGCGCCCTGACTCAGCCAGAACACATCACCGGTCACCTGACGCTGGGTGCTGGCAATCAGCAGACCGGAGACACCCATCAAGGCCACAGGCACACCCCAAAGCACGAGATCAAACCGGGGCTCCGAATCTCGTTCCTGATAACGGCTGGAAAACCGGCTGGATCTGAGGTTTGTAAACAGATCCATGGCGTCAGCAAGGGGGCACCAGACGCCTGCGGAGTTGCTGCGCCAATCCCTTCAGGGCCACACCAGCGGGAGAATCCGGTTGGGACAGCACCAATGGTTGGTCCTCCTCCGGTGGCAACTGCAAGGGCAGTTGGGCCAGCAGGGGCACACGGGCCTCAGCCGCCAACCGGGCGCCGCCCCCTTCGCCAAACAGGGCATAGCGTTGCTCGGGTCGATCCGGTGGCGCAAACCAGCTCATATTCTCCACCACTCCCAGGATGGGCACACCCAACTGCTGAAACATGGCCAGGCCACGGCGGGAATCAGCCAGGGCCACCTGCTGTGGCGTCGTGACAATCACCACCCCCTCCATGGGGACCGCCTGGGCCAAGGACAATTGGGCATCCCCTGTCCCCGGCGGCAAATCCACCACCAGCACGTCCCGCTCTCCCCACTTCACTTGATAGAGGAACTGGCGGATGACTCCGTTGAGCATGGGTCCCCGCCAGATCACCGGCTGCCCGGGATTGATCAACAACCCCATGGACACCATGGCAATCCCGCAGCTCTCCAGGGGCACGAGCAGTTGCTGACCCTGCTCTTCCACCGTCTCCGGGGCCGTCTCGCTTAGCCCCAGCATGATGGTGGTGTTGGGCCCGTAAAGATCCGCATCCAGCAGACCAACCCGCAGGCCCGTCGCCGCCAAAGCACAGGCCAGGTTCACGGCAACGGTGCTTTTCCCCACGCCCCCCTTGCCGCTGCTAACGGCCACCACGGTCTTGACGCCAACAACGGGACGGGTCTGGGGGGCAGTGGGCGCAGGGGCCGGGGAAGCCGCCAGTTCAATCTGGACATCCTCAACGCCGTCAAGGGTCAACAGGGCAGCACGCGCTTCCCTGGCAATGCGGTCCCGCTGAGGATGGGCATGGGCCGGCAGGGCCAGTTCGACGATGGCCCGTGATCCCTGGAGCCGTGGATTGCGAATCCACTCCAGGTCCAGCAGGCTTTTCCCACTGCCGGCATCCGTCAGGGGGCGAAGGCTGGCCAGAGCATCACTAATGGTGGTCATGGAGTGGGAGAAGGCTGGGGAAGTGTCAAGATCTTGCCTGAACCACGCTCGTCCCATGGTGCAGCATCCTCTGCAAGAGGCCCCGTGCCATTCCCCGTCCTCGTCCGCAGAGCCCCCGGTTGATGCGCGAGAGCGTTTCCGGACCTTTGCCTGTGGTCTGCAGGATCGGATCTGTGCAGCCCTGGAGGCAATCGATGGCGCCGGCAGCTTTGCGGAAGAACGCTGGCTACGACCGGAAGGTGGTGGTGGCTGCTCACGGGTGTTGAGAGACGGAGCTCTGCTGGAGCAGGGGGGCGTCAACTTTTCCGAGGTGGAGGGTAGCCACCTGCCCCCATCCATCGTGAAGCAGCGCCCTGAGGCGGCAGGGCAGAAGTGGTTTGCCCTGGGCACTTCCATGGTGCTTCATCCCCGCAACCCCTACATCCCCACCGTCCATCTCAACTACCGCTACTTCCAGGCGGGGCCCGTGTGGTGGTTTGGCGGTGGCGCGGATCTAACGCCCTACTACCCTTTTCTCCAGGACGCCCGCCACTTCCACCGCACCCTGCAAACAGCGTGTGATGGTGTGGATCCCCGCTATTTCCCCGTCTTCAAGCGCTGGTGCGACGAGTACTTCTACCTCAAGCACCGCCAGGAAACGCGAGGGGTGGGGGGCATTTTCTTCGACTATCAGGACCCCAGCGGTGTGCTCTACCGGGGTGAGAACGGCCAGGGGGAAGCAGCCCGGCACAGTAATGACATTGGCCCGATTCAGCAGGACTGGGAGCAGTTGTTCCAACTGGCCCAGACTTGCGGTCATGCCTTCCTGCCCAGCTATTTGCCCATCGTGGAGGCACGGCAGGCCATGACCCACGGGGAGCGGGAGCGTCAGTTTCAGCTCTACCGCCGCGGTCGCTACGTGGAGTTCAATCTGGTGTTTGACCGAGGCACCATCTTCGGCCTGCAGACCAGGGGGCGCACCGAATCCATCCTCATGTCTCTCCCCCCCCTGGTGCGCTGGGAGTATGGCTATCACCCTGAAGCCAACAGTTGGGAGGCGCTCCTGTACGAGGAGTTTCTGCGGCCCCGGGATTGGCATGGAGATAGGGCGCTAGAGGCGCGTTGCCGCACCCGTGGCGCCCTGGGTTGAAGTCTTTCGATGGGTGGACGATGTTGGAGAATGGATGGGTGGTGGTGGTGAGACCTGCAGCGGGAGCGGCGGCTTCTGATTGGCCACCGTCGTGCCTGGGCTGGGGGGCAAGGCGGGTGGCGACGGCGCCTGGACAACAGGCTGGGGCACACCAAGGGCCTTGGCCATGGTGGTCACCACCCGATCGGCAATGGTGTTGAGGGCAGCGTCCCGGGTGGCGGGATCCCGCAGCTTGTTCTCCAGGTCCCCTTCCAGCTTGCCCACCTCCAATATGGTGATGCCCCGCTTGGGGGCGCCGAGCACGCCGCGAAAGTCCCAGGGGAAGGAACCGAATTCCTGCGCCAAGTGCTCGTCAATGACCGTCTGCCCCCCATAGACCCGGGGGATGACGCCGGAGCCAACGCCATCACGGCCATAGGCGTCGTAATGAATCTCCAGTGCGTAGCCCCCTGCCTGGACATGGCGCTTGCCCTGGCTCCAATTGGTGCGGGGGTCGTCACCGTCGTGGATGGTGCGGACACCGGGGTCATAGAAGCGGATTTCGAGCCCCCGCTGCGTGCCCAGCTCGGCAATGCGCCGGGCTGTGGCCAGGTTCCAGAAGGTCTCGTCCGTCATGCCGGGCCGCATGGGGGGGGCCCCGTTGACAGCCACCGCATAGCCCCTGGTGCCAGGGCTGATGCGTTGGGAGTCTGCATGGCCCGCCAGCATGAGAATGGGCACGGTGTGGCTGGGCCGCTTCGTGCCCAGCCAATTCTTCTTCACAGTGAGCCGTGAGCGCTCCCCGGTGTTGACTCTTACCTTGAGGAACTGTCCATAGGGCGCCGACGGCGCGTTCTCCTGCGCCAACAACGGCTGGGCCAGGGGAACCGGGCTGACCAGCAGCAGGACAAGCGCCAGAGAGAAACGGGAAGGCACAGATGCCAACAACAGGCCTGACCTGAATTATTCAAACGAGACTCCAATTGTGCAAGGGGTGAACTGCAACTGCAAGGTCTTGCCCAACTCCGTCTCCACGGCCAGCAACTCGTCGCGATGGACACGCATCACCAGGCGACTGGGCACCACCTGATCCGGTGTGATCAACTGGATCTCCAGCTGCTCCTGTCGTTGAGCACGGCGCAGATAGACGGGTGCAGCTGTCAACCCCACCAGACCCAGAAAAAGGGACCATGAGAGGGCGCTGTTGGTCAGCGCCTGGCTGATGACCAGTCCCAACGCCGCGCCACCAGAGCAGCCCAGGAACGCCAGCAACACGGCCAGGGGAACACTGGCGGCCACATGGCCTTCATAGACCAGGCGGCGCTGTTCCGGGTGGCTGTGTGCCACGCGCCAGCCCCGCTCCGCCAGCCAGTGGTCCAAGTCCCGCAACAACTGTAACGAGGGGCGGTAGCTGCTGATGACCATGGCCATGGTGCGGTCCTTGCTGGAGGCCCGCAAAAAAAACGTCAAACCAGTGGCCAGCAACAGGGTCAGCAGCAGGGTGGAGGGCAGGACAACGGAAGGCGGCATAGGGCCAAGCTGGAGCAGCAGCAAGCCATAGCCTGGCGGATTTTCACCTAGGCGGAGGGCGTGGGGTTCAGTTGGCAGCGCTCCGCTTGCAGCTCGTCAGCAAACCGCTGATCCTCGGTTGTAAAGCTCGTTGTCAAATTGCGGCCGGCCACAAGGCCAGCCACTGAAAACGGATTCAGAGTGTGCCCCTTGAGCCAGCTTTGCCACGAGGCCACCAGAGACCGGGCCTCCTGGTGGACAGTCTCCGCCAAGTGCAGCATGCGCCGTGGCCGCCCGCGGCTGGGGCAGCGCTGGGAATAGCTGGTGATGGCCCCTTGGCGATCCAGGAACTCAACGGCCTGCTGCAGCATGGTCTCGGAGATGCGGAGATGGGGATGAGACTCCGCCAACTGGTTGGTCATGGCTGTGGGGTAGTCGTCTTTCTTGAGGAGGCACTCCAGAATCCAGCAGACCGACAATTCAAGACCCAGGTATTGCAGAGGCGGCTCGGCAAAAAAGCGCTTAATATCAAGGAGGCCCATGGTGGCCAGCTGACGTCGAGAAGCCATGCGGTCCTGTGAAGCTATCCATGGCCTAGTCGCGATCATTTTAATTTTCAAGGTGGATTTGTGAAGGAATTGGCAAGCTTGGGACGGTTCCTGCGTCATGCCCGTCCGTTCCATGCCAAATCAAGCTGCCCGGTTCGCTGTTTTTGATGGTGATCTCAGTCAGGAGTGGGCCTCCTTCTACAGCGACAGCGATGCCCTTGCCGTTGATACGGAGGCCATGGGGCTCTGCCATGGCCGCGACCGCCTCTGCCTGGTGCAGATCGCCGATCGCAAGGATCGGGTCTGCTGTGTGCGCATTGCCCGTGGCCAGACCCGGGCGCCGCGACTGCAGCAGGTGCTGGAGTCCGGCCATACCGTCAAGGTGTTCCACTACGCCCGCTTCGATGCGGCTGCTCTCCGTCAAGGCCTTGGCATTGCGGTGCAGCCCATTTTTTGCACCAAGGTCGGCAGCCGTCTGGCCCGCACCTATTCCCCCCGCCACGGCCTCAAGGACATGGTCCAGGAGTTGTGCGGCGTGGAGCTGGACAAGGGGGCCCAGAGCAGTGATTGGGGACGGGCGGACCAGCTCACCGAACAGCAGCTGGCCTATGCCGCCAACGACGTGCGCTTCCTCCTGAACGCCATGGACCGCTTGCGGCATATGCTGGCCCGCGAGGAACGTCTGGAATTGGCCCAGCGCTGCTTCACTTGCATACCGACGCTGGCGGAGCTGGATCGCCAGCACTTTGGCAACATCTTTGAGCACTGAATGACCCATGGGGCAAGGAGAGTCGATGCAGTTGCGCTGGGATGGAGAAGGCGACCCCGCCAAGCTGGGCATCATGGTGTGCGGTCACGGCAGCCGGAATTCCAAGGCTGTGGGGGAGTTTGCCCAACTGGTGACGGGTCTGGGCCATCTCCTGCCGCGCCATCCTCTGGCCTACGGCTACCTGGAATTTGCCCATCCCGTCATTACCGCCGGCCTGGACAGGCTGCGCTCAGCCGGTGTGGCACAGGTGGTGGCGGTGCCGGGAATGCTCTTCGCAGCGGGCCACGTCAAGAACGACATTCCCGCCCTGCTGAACCGCTATAGCGTCGCCAGCGGCCTGCCCATCCGCTATGGCCGTGAGTTGGGCATGGATGCCCGCATGGTTCGCGCTGCAGCGGCCCGCATTACCGCGGCCCTGCCGCCCGAGGCCAGGGGTGAGCAAGGGGTTGTCATGCGCCAGGACACCCTGCTGGTGGTGGTGGGCCGGGGCTCGCGGGATCCGGATGCCAACGGCAACGTGGCCAAGATCACCCGCATGCTGGTGGAGGGTCTGGGCCTGGGCTGGGGAGAGACCTGCTACGCCGGCGTCACCTTCCCCCAGGTGGAGGACGGCCTGCGGCGGGCAGTGGGTCTTGGTTACTGCCGCATTGTGGTCTTCCCCTACTTCCTGTTTTCCGGGGTGCTGGTGAGCCGCATTCACCGGGCAGTGGATTGCGTGGCAGCCGACCATCCCCAACTGGACATTCGCAAAGCCACCTACCTCAACGACCATCCCCTGGTGCTGGACACCTTCCGCGCCCGCGCCCAGGAGGCCCTGGAGGGAGACAACGCCATGAACTGCGCCCTGTGCAAATACCGCACCCAGGTGCTGGGTTTCGAGAGCGAGCACGGCGCCCCCCAGGTGAGCCATCACCACCACCATGAGGGATTGGGCGAGCCCTGCACCCTCTGCCATGGGGACTGCACCGGAGCCTGCGAAGAAGACGTGAAGGCCAAGGCCCATTACCACGTCCACCAGCATTGAGCCTGGGCTGGCAGGCTGTTTCCAGAAGCCTACCCACCCGATGCCTGTTACTCCTCAAGTGCTAAAGCTGGACCGCCTGCTGGAAAGCCGCTTAGCCGCCACCAACTGACGGGGATAGCCCAAAGTATGCCAGCCGAAGGGTAGAGTCCTCAGCCGTTTGGGGGATGTGGAGGGGCCGGATGGGGGGCTGAGAGGTCCACGGTGTGGCCAGAAGAGGTCATCTGGCGGGCGAGTGGTGACAGAGCGGCAACAGGAAGCCAGTCAGCGGATTGCCCCCTACTCACCGCCATGACAGCAGTGGCAGCAGCAGGGAACCCACCAGGCTGGTGACTTGGCCGGGGGGTGCTTCGGGTCCTGTTCAGCCGTTCGCCCCCCGCACGATGGTTTTGCGGCAACAGACCGTGTGAGGGGGACATTTCCATATTTTTTGAGCCATGATTTTGGGCTACAGGGGGTGGTTACTGCTTGGCGACAGGTGGATGGATGGATGGATTGGTCAGGGCAAGGATCAAGTCTTGCTGCTTGTCAAGCCGTCTTTCCATCCGATCAAACCCTTCTTTGAGGTCGTTACGTAGCTCCTTCACCTCGTCACGTAGATGGCTAACCCTTTGCCAGAGCAGCGTCAAGCCAAGCACTGCCAAGACGTATGGGGTCAGTGCGGAGAGTAAGGACGCAAGGAAGGGGGACATGGGTCAGGTGGTGCTGGCCGTACCGCCAGGGTAGGGCCAGAGGTGAACGGGGGAGGCTCAAGGCGGCCCTCCAGTGGCGGACAGGTCAGTGGCGCCGGTGCGGTCCTGGTGGTGGTGGCCTCCGGGGAGAACGTGGGGCGCTGGGGGTGCTGCTGGCCATCCTCCGCAAGGTGGAGGCCTCAGTCGTTTGGGGGACGTGGAAGGGCCGGTTTGGGGGCTGTGTGGTCCACGGTGTGGCCAGGATGGGTCGGTGGCGGATGTGGGGTGGATCCCCCCCCCAGGCCACAAAAAAAGGCCCCCCTGACGGGAGGCCTGGCGCGAATCAGGAGACAAGACCCGGCTTGAGACCTTGACCTCAAGCCCTGGTGGGCATGTCTCCCTGTATGGCGTGATGGTGCTGCTCAATCTTTCCAATTCCTGTATTCCCCGTCACACGTCGTTTTGGCATTACCCCCCGCATAAAGGGTTAGAGTACAATTGTTCTTAAAATGATAATGACTTGTGTGCTAAGCATTCCTTATTCTTTTTTCATGCGCTCCCAGTCTCAGCGTCGACATGAATTTAACCAATTTATAGCCACTCCCAAGGCCAGTACACGTGTTCCAATTAGTGTTAGTGCCGCGTCGCCTGTCCTTATAGCTTGTGCCGCTCCTTTCAATCTCAAACGCACGACCATCCTTTATACACACGCTAGCGCCGTTTCCACCCCAACCTTGAATGTACACACTTCCGTAAGTGGCTACTTCATGGTTGTCGTTATCCTGATAGAGTCTAAGGACTGACCTGATTCTTCGCAGTTTCCTTCTCCCCTCAGTCAGGCTCTGGGCTCTGGGCAGCACTCAGAAGAAGCCCAGTGGCAGGGGCCACACCGATCTGTCGTGAAAATAGTTTCATTGAGAGAACCTCAGGTACAAGGACATGGGCACAAGGACAATGTCCTGGGAGACTTTAGAGGAAAAACGCACTACTGACAACCCTCTATTGTTTCACGGCGCCCTCTGCGAGGTCATGAGGGGGCTGAGCTGGGGGGACTTCACATGGCGACGGCTCGGCAGGCACGCCGGGGCTGTGCTGGCGGGGATCAGCTGCCCCCTGGCCTTGTAGCGGCCCATGAGGACGTGAAGGCCAAGGCCCACCACCACGTCCACCACCGTTGAGCCCTACTCCTCCTCCGGCAGGGGGCTGGGGTTGGCGACGGTTTCGTCCAGCAGCCGGGCCATGGGCGGACGCTCGCCATGGTTGCCGTACCGCTCTTGCAGTGTTGCCAACTGGGCCTGGGCAAACTCCAGCCGCTGTGCCACACCCCGTACCCCCTCCTGGGTGGCCTGTCGATCCAGCCACTGCCGGGCAGCGCCAAGGGAGATGTGCAGAAGTGAGGCGATACGGGCGCAGGTCACCGCATACGCGCCTTGCTGGGAGAGGGCCATGGCGACAGGGCAGCGGGGTTGATGATGCCATGGGGTTGCAGCAAACGCTGCCACACCAGCCGGGCAATGGCCCCACTGTTGCCCCGCGGCCCCATGCGCCGCTGGCCACGGCGCCCCAGAACCCGGCCATGGCGGGGATCCCCCAGCCGCCGCGCCAACTCCTGCCGGAACTGGTGGGTAGACAAGCAGGGAATCGCGGCCCCACCCAACAGGCGGCTCTGGCGGCGGGCAAACACTGGCGTGAACCGTGGACCTGGACCCGGCAACGACAAGGCCAGCACGCCACAGCCCACCAGTTGCTTGGTGGGGGTCCCTGCCGCGGCCAAGTCCAGTTGTGCCCAGGGCAGCCAGGTCTCGAAGCAGCCAGGTCCCCGGAGCAGCAGCAGGTGGTCCCGCTGCCAGGCCAGACGGCTCCCCGTCTACGGAGGGGGCTGACGGGGGGTTGAAGCCCTGGCTTTTGTCACCACGGTGGTCATGGTTTGGGGGCAAGCTGGTGTCCTGTGGCCAGCAGCAGCGCTGCCAGTTGGCGGACAACCGGCTGCCCGGCAACGCCAACAACCGCTTTTGCTGGCACCGGCAGGCAGGGGTGAATCTGCCACCCTTCCCAAGGGTCTCGTTCGCTACCTTTGCAGCGATGACAGGCATCCGCCACGGGTGTGGCTCCCCAGTTGGCCAACCAAGTCCAATCACTCTTGGGGGTGCCGATGAAGCCATAGGGCAGACCACTGGCCCAGGCCAGCAACAGGGGGAACAGGTCACCAACGGCCAGCACCACTCCCGGAGGTGGGCGCTACGCCACTGCCGGATGCAGTGCCACTGGACCATGGCCAGCCCCCAATTCCGCCAGCAGGTCCTGCAACAGCCCGGTAAAACTTTGATTGCTGAGCCCGCCGCTGGGGATCTGTTGCCGTGGCCCACTGGGCCGGAACCCTGGAGCGGACGCCAGCCCAGCTCCCAACCCCACAGGGCCATGCCCTCCATGAGCCCGCCGTCCCCCTGCTGCCGTAGGGCCGTGAGCACGCGGGGCGACAACAGGTCTTCCCCATTACCATTGCTCAGCACCCGCAGAGGAGGGGCAGGGGACTTGCTAGAGTGCATGGAAGAGCACGACGGCTCTGTGCTGGCGGCATGGCCAAGTGGTAAGGCAGAGGATTGCAAATCCTTTATCCCCAGTTCGAATCTGGGTGCCGCCTTTGTAGATCCGGGAAGGGGAGGAGCAGAAGCGGGGAGTATGGCTGGTTGGGTGACCGCAGTGGCGGCACAGACAATGGTCTCCGCCCACTGCCCTCGCCGCTGGTCCAACGGGCTGTTGCGTGGAACAAGGGCCTGGGTAGCAGGCTGGCCATGGCAACCCATGACGGCGAAGAGTTCTTCGCTGCCCGGCCTGTGGAAAGCCATAGTTCTTCAGAGCCTTCCTGAAAGAACCACCACGCACCGCGCTCATCTCTCTTCCAAGAAATCTCAATGTTGAAGATCGACAGGACCTATGGAAAGGACCTGCACCAAAAGCCAACGACGGCGACACTTGAAGGCTCCTTCATGGTGGCCCCATGGAAGCCAAGCCCTGCACGGGGTAGCGGTTTGACGAACAAGGCAAGCGTATCAGCGAGCTCAGAGAAGATTTAAGATCAATGGATCATCAACTGGATCGCTTGATTGAAACGCCCATAACGGTTAAACAGACGCAACCGTGGCGAGCGTTGTCCAGGCGTTTGGCAAGCTCCCCCAGCGGAGCATCCCAAGCATCTCCTTCTGACCCTCTCAACCCTCAGCACGGATCCAACAGAGCCAAGCGTGCAACACCCGTGAGCAGATAGTGGATCGGGTCGTTCCCATGGCGCGGCAGGGCTTTAACCGCCACGGCGATATCCGAATCCTGAAGGATCTGGGACACGGCTGGTTGGGAGAGCTTCCAGATCTTCTGCAGTTGCTTCTGGCTTTGCGGGACAGCGGCATCCTTTACCGCCCAGGCTTCCAGCCGTTTCCACATGGTGCTGCCCAGTTGTCGCTTCAACTCCACTTGGTGGAACCGGTGCAGGACGGTGAATAGAGTGTCTCGACTGATGGGACCAGCCCCCCGGGTGCATGGATCTGCTGCTGATCCGTGATCAACAGTTCGACGACCCCATCCTCCAGCGCCCGCAGCATGGCCCGCAGGTCACCACGGAACAGCGCGTACAACTCCCGAATCACGGCAGCGTCCACCGGGGCCAGATGGGAACAAGTGGCGTCCAGTTGCAGCGCCTTGTAGCGTTTCTGGAGCAGGTGCTCCACCTCAAGGAGCGAGAGAGCGTCCAGCACCAACGGTTCGGAGAACACCGAGCGCACCTGGGGATGGCATAATACCGCTGTACCGACAGCATCGGTTGTGCCCACCACAATCAAGTGCAAACCCTCTGACATCAGCGCTTGATCCCGCACGGCCCGCAGCTTGTCGGCTGCCTTCTGCCCATGGTCTGTGCTGATGTTTTCCAGGTTGTTGAGGTGCAGCAGCACGTCCCGGGCCCCTTGCGCCAGGGCATAACCCAGCAGATTGTGGAGCACCCGCGGCCCATTCAGCAGGAGGGCGCTGGCAGGTTGCGACACCCCCTCGCTGCGGGATCCGCCGCCACTGAACCCAAAAGCACCAAGGGCGAGCCCACCGCCGTGGAGCCGGAAACTGGTCGCCAGTTGCTGTGCTGCCTCCACCACAGGCCCGGAGGTGTTGGCGCAAGAGGCTGTCACCGCCCCATGGACACCCGAAAGTACTTGACCCAACAGGTCCAGACTGCTGGCATCAGGCAATGCTCTGGGGAGCGACCCAGTAGTCAGCCTCCCTGTCCTCGACCTTCAACACCTCCACCAGGGTGGTTTTGCCAACGGGATTGGTAGTTTAGGGCTGATGAGAGGTTTAGGTAGGGCGGCCCATGGTAGTCAGAGAGAATCTTCCACGGCTCCCCTGGAGTTTTCTTCTCCTTGTCAAGCATGGACAAAGCAAAGCT
>JXQG01000054.1 GCA_001007665.1 Candidatus Synechococcus spongiarum SP3
GCTATCCCGCCATCAAGACACAAAAGTTTAAGATCTCTCTCCTGCGAGGCCGCCAGGCTGCCAACAACCCTTGCGTCAAGCTCCGCAGCGCCAGGACGCTTTCCTGGTCCCGGGGGCTGTCCAACCTGATGGCGCATTGCTTTGGAGCCAGAGAACCGATTCATGGTAAGGCTCAGCGCACGATCTGCAAGCACGGAGAGCAAAGGGTTTCTCGGTGCCGATGAGCCGGCCAAGGTCAAAACTCCTATGAAGAATCATGAGGAGCTTAGCAGCTCCTGTCCAACCTGTCCATCTCTTCTTTGCCAATTTGCAGGGAAGAGAAGGCTGCCAACATCAGGCAGCGCCTGTTTCACCCTTCCCCACAAGATGCCCTCGCGCCATGAGAAAGCCAGTTTTAAAGAGGGTTTGTATGGGCCAGCAGGCTTTACCAGACGGGGAAACGGCGACTCTTCGTGGCGACCTTATCCGGAACTCAGGTTACCGGAACGCTTGGCTGGGCGCCCATGGCGAGTTGCTCCAGCACCGCCGCCACCCGGTCACCTTGCAGCACAAGGGTGCTCCCCTGGAAAGCCTCGTCTGGCCCCTTGCCAAAGGGTCTGTCCACCATGGACCATGGCTGGCGTTTCTGTGATTGGCCATGGCTTGCGAGCGCACGTTTATTGCCATCAAGCCTGACGGGGTGCAACGGGGATTGGTGGCTGACATCCTGGGCCGCTTCGAGCGCAAGGGCTTCACCCTGGTGGGTCTCAAGCTGCTCACCCCCAGCCGGGCGCTGGCAGAGCAGCACTACGGAGTTCACCGGGAGCGCCCATTCTTCGGGGGGCTGGTGGCGTTCATTACCTCCGGCCCGGTGGTGGCCATGGTGTGGGAGGGAGAAGGGGTCATTGCCAGCGCCCGTGTTCTCATCGGCGCCACCAAGCCCTTGGAGGCGGCCCCCGGCACCATCCGGGGTGACCTGGCGGTGGACATTGGCCGCAACGTGGTTCATGGCTCCGATGGCCCGGATACCGCCCAGTTTGAAATTGGCCTCTGGTTCCAACCGGAAGAACTCAGCCGTTGGCAACCGGCAGATCAATCCTGGCGCACCGAGGCTTGAGGTTGACTTGCTGCGTTCCCGCAAAGCGACTCGGCAAACCCCGGCTCTTGAAAGAACTCTGAAGCGCAGCCAAACCAAGCCAGCCAAACCAAGCCAGCCAAACCAAGCCAGCCAAACTAAGCCAGCCAAACTAAGCCAGCCAAGCCAAGCCAGCCAAACCAAGCCAGCCAAGCCAAGGGGGGATACCCCTACCCAAACCCGTCCTGCCGTTGGCTAAAACAGCACTGCGATTGACCCTGTCTCCCCATGTTCCCCCCTGTCTTTGCCACATGCCTAGGCCAGGATTGGCTCAGCCGTGACCGCCATTACAAACAAGCCAAGCTCCGGATGCTGAAAAGCTGGCGGGATAGCCTGGAGCGCAAGCTGGCGGCTGTCAATTCCGTGATCAGCACACTGGAAGAACAACTTAACCGGGAACCCGCTGCTTGAGCACGGCTGAAGGCGCCTCACCCACAGCTTGCAGCACACTCAATACGTCACCCCCTGCCGCCAACCAGGCAGGGTTGGTTCGATCCGTCACCAGCACCATCCCGGCAAACCCGAGGGCATTGATATTGACGCCCTGATGCTCTTCCCGCTGCCGGGGAATGGTGATGAACCAATCAGACGTGATCAGCAGGTTGTAGGACCCCTGGGGTTCACTGTGCTCGTTGACGGAGCCTAACCCCAGAGACGCCAACTGCTGCCCATAGGTTCTGCCCATGGTGGCGGCCAGATCCCCGTCCCGCTTCGGTAGAGATGTTTTACGCAGTTGCCAGGGATAAACCCCCTCCGGCTGGTTGATCCAGGCCTCCCAGGGGAAGCAGGGCTGGCCTGGCCGCTTGGGCAGCAGCTGGAGATGCCGATGGGGCTGGCTGGCTCCCGCCACGGGGCCGCTATTGAAAAAGAGGAGCCCCTCCTGGCGTTCCAGGAGGGCAGCCGCCGCCCGCCAGTCCTCTGGACCGAGCCAACCCGATTGGGGATGGTCCCCATTGGTGATGAGCAGCAGATGACCAGGGCGGACCGGGTATTTGTTGAGCAGGAGTGTGTGGGCTGGCCCCCAGGCCCTCAGCACCAGCCGTTGATCCGGAGGCAGAAAGGGGTTTGCCTGGCTCTGGTGTGGGCTGGATCCCCGGGGATGCCTCCGCAACAGACGGCGCACCTCTGCCCCTGCCGCCCTGGGAGGGTGCAACAGCGCCGTCGGCATGGGACAAAGCGCCCCCTGCTCCAGGGCTGTTGTCCCCACAGCTTGCGCCCGCGCAGCCAGCCAGTGGCCATCCACGTCGGCCCAGGGATGCCTTGGGGCCGTCTTCCCTCCTCTGGCGTCTTCCTTGTCCATGGCCATGCTCATGGAAGCAAGTCTTCCCACGCCTGTTGGTCACCCGGCTCCAGCGTGGTCAGCAACTCCCCACTCCACACCAGCGCGGTCTCCCCCTCCACCACCACTTGATCCTCGCCCCTCCGCCACAACCGCACATGGCCGCTACGACGGGACAACTGCTGAGCCTTCAGCAGGTCGCGCCCGGTGTGGGCCAACCAATAGGGAGCAACCAGGGCATGGGCCGAACCCGTGACAGGGTCTTCGGGAATCCCGGCCCGGGGGGCAAAAAAGCGCAAGAGATAATCAGGGGAGTCTGCCCCTGTCGTACCGGGGGGGGCGACCTGCATCACCACCAACCCCAGACAGGGCCGCTGGCGCAACTGGTCCTGATCCAGCGCCAGCGCCGCCAGGGGGAAGGCGGCCTCCACCAGGGCGACCTCGTAGCGCAGAGACGAGGTCCAGCGTTGCTGCACAGGGGTTCCCAACAGTTGATCCAAACCGGGATCCAGGGGAACCTGGCGCAGTTGACCCGTGGGCAGTTGCACACGAAACCCCGTCCCATGCTGCTCCACCGGCAGCGCCCCGCTGCGGCTGTGGAGGTCCATCGGCTGGCCAGGGGCCAGCACACCCCAGTGGGACAGAGCCCTGGCAGCGGCCATGGTCCCGTGGCCACAGAGGTCCACCTCCAGCGTGGGGGTAAACCAGCGCAGCAGCCACTGCCCCTGCAAGCGCAACAAAAAGGCTGTTTCCGACTGGGCACACTCCGCCGCCAGGGCTTGCAGGGATCGCCCCGTCACCGGGCCGCCAAGCAACACCACTGCCGCGCCGTTGCCCCCGAAAGGCTGGGTGGCGAACGCGTCAACCTGGGCAATCCGCATGGCTGTCTTTCCCATACCTCCTTCAGCGCCGACCATCATGAACCTGCATTGTGCAGGCTCCCCTGGCCATGGTGAACCCTCTTCAAGGGGAAAACATAACGAAGTCCATGGCTGCAACACTCCATGGCCATGGCCTGGTGGTGGCTGACGGCGCCTTGGGCCGCGCCATGGCGCGGTTGCTGCTGGATCAGGCGCCGGCTTTGGCCGTCACCATCACGGGACGGACCCCCAACCCGGCGCCAGATACCCGGCGGCTCCTCCAGCAGGCCCCTGACCGCCTCGCCTACAGCGTCCTGGATCTCTGCCGCGATGAGCAGTTGGCGGAGCTCGGCACCCACCTGGATCGCCTGGATCGCCCCCTGCGCCTGGTGTTCAATGCCAGTGGCTGGCTCCACGGCCCAGCCCGCTACCAAACCCCTGAAAAACGCCTGGCTGCTCTGCAGCGTTCTGCGCTGCGCCAGAGCTTTGCCGTCAACGCCTGGGGACCGGTGCTCCTGGCCCAGGCTGTGGAGCCGGTGCTGAAGCGCTCTGGCCAGGCCTGGTTTGCCAGCCTGTCCGCCCGTGTGGGCAGCATCGGTGACAACCACCTGGGCGGTTGGTACAGCTACCGCGCCGCCAAGGCGGCCCAGAACCAGTTGCTCAAGACGGTGGCCCTGGAATGGCGCCGCACCATGCCGGGGGTGTGCGTGGCCTGCCTCCATCCCGGCACCACGGACAGTCCCCTCTCCAAGCCTTTTCAGGCACGGGTTCCCCCCGCCAGGCTGTTCACGCCCGATTTCAGCGCCGCCGCTCTGCTGGGGGTGCTGCTGGGCCTCACGCCCCAGGACAGTGGCGGCTTTTGGGCCTGGGACGGTCAGCCCGTTCCCTGGTGAGAGATCAGCCGTCGGTCGGATCGCTCTCCCCTGGCCAGGCATGGGCCTTCAGGTCCTCGATGGAAACCAGGTCCAGGGTGGAGATCTCCGTGGCTGCGAGCACCACGGGTGGCGCCATGCCGTCCTCAAGGGCCTGCTGCCAGCGGCTGGCGCAGACACACCAGCGATCACCGGGCCGGAGGCCGGGGAAGGAGAATTCAGGTCGTGGTGTGCTCAGGTCGTTCCCCTGGGCGCTGCTGTAGGAGAGAAAGGATGGGGTCATCACTGCACAGACCGTGTGGCGGCCAACGTCCAGGGCATCCGTGCGGCAGGCGCCATCCCGCATCCAACCCGTCATGGGCTGGCAACCGCACACCGCCAGGGCGCCGCCGAGAACATTGCGAAGTTGAGCATGGGTGCTGGTCATGGGTCAGAGAGGAGCGAGGGCGCAAGACCAAGTTTGATGTCCTGATGAACTGTCGTTGCTGTGGGGGCAAGACATTGACGAAACAGGGGGGGATGGCGCTAAAGGTCTGAATCGTTCTACGGCAACCGAGGTTCGACGACCCCATGGACATGGACTGGGAATTCACGGAAGATGCAGCCTTCATGGCTCTGGCTGATGCGTTCAAGGAGAGTGGCGAGGTCTCGGCCATGGAGTTCCTGGCCAACGGCGAGGGGGCCTTCCACTTTCAAGACCTGGCTCAGAATGCTGCTGGGGAAGGGGTGGATCTGGCCGAGAGCGATGCCATGGAGGAGTTCCAGCAGCAGGTGATTGACGCCCTGGAGATGTTTTGCCAGGACTGAAACGTGCCTTCGGCGCAGCCCAGGCGTTGTCTAGGCGCTGAAGTAGCGGGCCCTGGAGTGAAGAGCCACCACTGCCGTGGTGCTCTGCTCGGGCTGGAGTTGATCGCTGCTGTCCATGGTCAGACCAATGGCATCGGCGCCGAGCCAGGTGAGTTGTTGGCGGGAGTCGGCCACGTTGGGGCAGGCCGGATAGCCAAAGGAGTAGCGGCTGCCCCGATAGCGTTGGGCCAGCACATCCCGCAGCGCGCCTGGCTCCTGCTCCCCGAAACCGCAGGCCCGGCGGATGTGGGCATGGATCCACTCCGCCAGGGCCTCGGCCATCTGCACCGCCAAGCCATGGAAGTAGAGGTAGTCGCTGTAGGCATGACCGCGGAAGAGTTCCTGGGCAAACCTGCTGGCCTGCGCCCCCATGGTGACGGCCTGCATGGGCAACACGTCCGTGGGCTGATCTTCTGCCAAATCCCGGTAAAAGTCTGCAATGCAGTAGCGGCTCCCGGAGCGTTGGCGCGGAAACACAAACGCCCCCAGCCGCTCCTGCCCCTGGGGAGTAAACACCTGCACGCTGTTGCCCTGGCGGCCGCAGGGGAAGTAGCCATAGGCCACGGCCGGTTGAAGCAACTGGTCCTGGCGGCAGCGCTCCAGCCAATGCTCCAGCGCAGGTTCGGCGGTGGTGCGCAACAGGGCTTCATGGTCCGCCCTGGATTGGTCCTTGCCGCGCCGTAGTTGCCACTGACCCACAAACAGGGCTTGACGATCCAGGTAGGCCGCCACCTCCTCCAGGGGAATCTCATGGCTGCGCAGCAGGCGGGCGCCGAAAAACGGCGGCTGCGCCGCAGGTTCTTCCGGAACGGCCACAGAACGCTCTGTGGATGCACCAGGGGGCGCCGCGTCCGGCTCTGCCGTGGCGCCGTTGGCAGGGGCGCTGGCTGGCGCCGCGTCTGGGGCTGTTGGGGCTGGGGTCTCTTCATGGGCCAGACCCACCCCTGGCGGGATGCCGTCCAGAAATCCCTGCCGATGATCCCATCGGTCCGCCTGACGGGCCTTCAGGTAGGCATCCATGAAGCGCAGATCGGTGAAGGCATCCCGGCCGTAGACCACTTGGCCCTGGTACACTGCCCGGCAATCCCGATGGACAAACCGGGGGGTGAGGGCTGCACCCCCCAGAATGACCGGCACCTGGATGCCGGCGCCGTTGAATGCCGCCAGGTTGTCTTTCATGAAAGCTGTTGATTTCACCAGCAAGCCACTCATGCAGATGCAATCTGCCTGGTGTTTCTGTTGGGCAGTGATAATGGCTGTCACATCCTGCTTGATGCCCAGATTAATCACTTCATAGCCGTTGTTGGTGAGGATAATATCAACAAGATTTTTACCAATGTCATGAACATCCCCCTTGACGGTGGCGATCAACACTTTACCGCGGGCCTGGTTCTGCCCCTCGGCTTTCTCCATGTGGGGTTCCAGATAGGCTACAGCGGCCTTCATGGTCTGGGCGGATTGAAGTACAAAAGGCAATTGCATCTGCCCGGAACCAAAGAGTTCACCCACAACCTTCATCCCGTCCAGGAGAAAGCGATTGACAATTTCCAGAGGTGGAATCTGCTGCAATGCCAGCTCCAGGGATTCCTCCAGATTGAGGCGTTCCCCATCAATAATGTGCTGCTTCAGACGCTCCTCCACAGGTAGGTCCGCCAAACTCGGCCCCGTGGTCCTTGCCGCCTGGCCGCTCACCCCGGCAAACATCTCCGTGAGGGCCGTCAGGGGATCGTAGATGCACACATCTCCAGCAAAGCGGCGCCGGTCGTGGATTAAATCCCGGCACACCTCCTGTTGCTCCGGGCTGATCCTGTTCAGGGGGAGAATTTTGGCGGGGGAGACAATGGCAGCATCCAGGCCTGCTGAACAGCACTCATGGAGGAAGACGGAGTTCAGCGCCATCCGGGCCGCAGAAGAGAGGCCAAAGCTCACGTTGGAAATGCCCAGCACCACATGCACCTCCGGCATGTGGCGGCGGATCCGGTCAATGGCCTCCAAGGTGGCGGCCGCATTGCCACGGTCCACCTCCACGCCGGTGGAGATGGGCAGCGCCAGGGGGTCGAAGAACAACTCCTGGGGGGGGAGACCGTACTGCAAGGCATCCTGGTAGGCGCGCCGGGCGATGGCCAGCTTCTTCTCAGCGGTGCGGGCCATGCCCTCCTCGTCAATGGTGCCCACCACAACACCCGCGCCAAATCGCCTGGCCAACTCCAATACTTTATAAAATCGTGGCGCACCGTCTTCGTAATTGGTGGAATTGAGAATACATTTACCCCCAGCCACCTTCAGGCCCGCCTCCATCTTTTGCCACTCGGTGGAATCCAGCATCAACGGCAGATTCACGTTGGTCACCAGGCGTTGCACCAGGGCTTTCATATCGCTCACGCCATCACGACCCACAAAATCTACATTCACATCCAGAAGATGAGCGTTTTCGTTGACTTGCTGGCGGGCAATGCTCACCAGACCATCCCAATCATCCTGGTTGAGAAGTTCTCGCACTTTTTTTGAGCCGCTGGCATTGAGCCGCTCGCCAATGATGAGAAAAGAATTGTCCTGGTGATAGGTGGTGCTGGTATAGATGGAAGCGGCAGCCCTCTGGTACCCCAAGGGAGGTGCTGTGTTGTTCCCAGGGTGGCGAACCGCCCGGGGGGCAGGCCGCAGGTGCTGGCAGTGTTGCACCAGCGCCTCGATATGGGCCGGTGTGGTGCCGCAGCAGCCCCCGATAATTTGCACACCCAAATCCTCCACGAAGTGGTGGAGCGCCATCCGCATCTCCATGGGAGTCAGCCGGTAATGGGCCACGCCCCCCACGTTTTCCGGCAGGCCCGCATTGGGAATGCAGCTGATCACAAACGGGGATTGCTCGCTGAAGTAGCGCACATGGGGCTTCATCAAATCCGGGCCGGTGGCGCAATTCAGCCCCAGCACGTCAATGGGGAAGGGCTCCAGAATCGTGACCACTGCCGCCGGTTCGGCGCCCACCAACATGGTGCCCGTGCTCTCCATGGTCACGGACACCATTACGGGAAGTCGGCGACCGACGGCCGCCATGGCCTCCTCCAGGCCCTGGAGACCCGCCTTGATCTGCAACACGTCCTGGCAGGTCTCCAGCAGCAGCAGATCCACACCCCCATCTATTAATCCCCTGGCCTGCAAGGCAAAGTCAGCCCGCAACTGGTCGAACTCCACCTGAGCCAGGGTGGGCAGTTTGGTGGTGGGTCCCATGGATCCGGCCACAAAGCGGGGCTTGCCCTGACCACTGAACTCTGCAGCCAGCTCTGCAGCCAGCTCCGCCCCCCGTCTGTTAATGGCATAGGCCTGCTCGGCCAGCCCATACTCCCCCAGCACCAGAGGCGTGGCCCCGAAGGTGTTGGTTTCAATGACGTCGCACCCCACCGCAAGGAAGCTGCGATGCACCGCCTGCACCACGTCAGGGCGTGTGAACACCAGATGCTCGTTGCAGCCCTCCAGATCGGGACCGCCAAAATCCCTGGCGGTCAGGTCATGGCGCTGCAGGGACGTGCCCGTGCCCCCGTCAAACACCAGAACCGATGGCGAGGAGCTGTGGAGTCGCTGCAGAAAAGCGCTGGTGACGTCAGCGCTGCGGGCCATGGTTCATCGAGGCGGTGGGCTTGACTTTACGCGCCACCTGTGGGAACCACCGTGACCCAGTGGCGGAATTCCTCGTCCCGCCCTTCCGCGACGGCCTGGAGGCGGCGCCGGAGCTGCTCCGTGACGGGGCGCTCGGTGACCAACTCCGTGGTTTCGATGCGGCGCACGGGAGTGATGCGTGCCGCAGTGCCGGTGAGAAACACCTCGTCGGCCAGCAGCAGTTCCGTCTTGTCAATGGCCCGCTCCACCACCTCGTATCCCATGGCCCGGGCCATGGTGATGACACTCATCCGGGTGATGCCCTCCAGGATGTCCTGGTTCACGCCCGGCGTGTGGAGCACGCCGTCCCGAACAATGAAAATGTTCATCCCCGAGGCTTCACAGACCTTGCCCTGACTGTTCATCAAAATGGCCTCGTCAAAGCCGCTTTTGACGGCCTCCGTTTTGGCTAGTGACGAGGTGATGTAGGCGCCGCTGATTTTGCCCCGGAGTGGCAGGGAGCGGTCCTCCTGGCGTGTCCAGGAGCTGAAGCGACAGCTCACCCCCTCCGGGGAGAGATAGTCCCCCAACTCCAGCCCGTAGATCAGAAAGTCCGTCTCGATGCTGTGGAGGCGCGGGGCAATGCCCAGATCGCTGGTGTACACCAGGGGACGAAGGTAAATGGGCGCCCGGGGCCGATTGGCTTTGATCACCGCATCCACACCGGCAAGAATCTCCTCGCTGGACAGGGAGGTGTTGAGAAAGCCGGCGCTCTGGCTCAGCCGACGGGCGTGGCGATCCAGGCGGAAGAAGAGCATCCGATCGGCGTTGCCGGGGGCCGGAATGGCCCGCAGGCCGCCAAACGCCGCCGTGCCGTAGTGAAGCGCATGGGTGGCGATGGAAAGCTTGGCCTCGGCAAAGGGTCGGCATTTGCCCTCGAACCAGACGTAGGGAAGAAACCCATGCATTGTGGTGACGTTGGTGATATGGCCTGATCTTCTCATGCATCGTCTCGCAGCCCTTCCCGGTGTTGACGACGGCCAAGCCGGTGCAGTGCTGGTGGAGCAGGATCCCGCCCCCATCCTGATGCTGACCAGCGCGGACACGGACCTGGCCACCATGGCCACCGTGCTGGAGCGCGCCCCCCAGCCGTGCCCCATGCGGGGCCTGAACGTTGCCGCCTTGGCCCATCCTGCCGTAGTGGACCACTACCTTCGCACCACCGTGGCCAAAGCCCGCGTCGTGCTGCTGCGTCTTTTGGGGGGGCGCAGTATGTGGAGCTACGGCCTGGAGCGTTTACAGGAGTGGCAGGCCGCCGGGGGGCGCCTGGTGGTGCTGGATGGGGTGGCTCCGGATCCCGCACTGGAGAGCCTCAGCAGCACCTCGCCAGCGCTGACCCGGGCCCTGGGGGACGCTCTTCGTTGGGGTGGCCCCGACAACCTGGCAGGTGTGGTGGCGGTGCTGCAGGACCTGGCGGCCGGTGTCGAGCCGCAGCGCCCCCAACCGGCGCCCCTGGCCGATCCCCTCCCCCATGACTGGCGCCAGGGTGACGAGGGGCCAGCCGTGGGAGTCCTGTTCTATCGGGCCATGGCCCAGGCGGGTGACGTTGCCCTGGTGGATGCCACCGTGGCCAGCCTGCGGGCAGCGGGCCTGGCCCCCAAGGCGCTGCTGATCAGCGGTCTGCGCACCGCCGGTATTCAGTCCGGCATTGTGGACCTCTGGCGCCGGCAGCGGGTGAAGCTGGTGCTCGCCGCCACAGGCTTTGCAGCAGGGGCGACAGAGGATGCCGCCACCCTCTGGGATGAGCTGGACTGCCCCGTCCTCCAGATGGTTTGTAGCAGCGGCTCCCGGAGAGCCTGGTGGGAGAGCAGCGTGGGCCTGGGGCCCCGGGATCTGGGGATGCAGGTGGTGCTGCCGGAGTTGGATGGACGGCTCCTGGGGCGGGTGGTGAGCTTCAAGGAGGTGCAGCAGCGCCACCCGCAACTGGACTGCCCGTTGTTGCGCTACACCCCGGTGGCGGAGCGGCTGCGGTGGTGCGGTCAGTGGGCACGGGCCTGGCTGCACCTGGCCGCCACGTCACCGCACCAGCGGCGGCTGGCCATTGTTCTGGCCAACTACCCAACCCGCAACAGCCACCTGGCCAACGGCGTGGGCCTGGATACCCCCGCCAGTGTGGCAGCCTGTCTGGGCTGGCTGGCGGCGGCGGGCTACGGCGTGGCTGGGGAGCTGCCCGGCGACGGGGATCAACTGATCCATACACTCACCACGGGGCGCAGCAACGATCCCCGCAGCCTGCCCCTGGCGCCCATGGCCCACCTGCCCTTGGGCGCCTATGAAGCCTGGTTTGCCCGGCAGCCTGCCCCGGCGCGCCAAGCGGTGCTGCAGCGCTGGGGACCACCCGCCCAGGACGACCATCTGGAGGCCGAGGGCTTTGCCATCCATGGCTGTTGTTTTGGTGCGGTGGTGGTGTTGATTCAGCCCAGTCGTGGCTACGAGCGGGATCCGCAACTCAGCTACCACAGCCCGGACCTGCCACCCACCCACCACTACCTGGCCACCTACCACTGGCTGCAAACGGTTCACCGCGCTGACGGGGTGATCCACTTCGGGAAGCACGGCAACCTGGAATGGCTGCCGGGCAAAGGCGTGGGCCTCTCCAGTAGCTGCTTCCCCGACCTGGCCCTGGGTCCATTACCCCATCTCTACCCTTTCATTGTCAACGATCCAGGGGAAGGGGCCCAGGCCAAGCGCCGCAGCCAGGCCCTGATCCTGGACCACCTCACCCCGCCCCTGGCCCGGGCTGGCCTCCACGGCCAGGAGTCCGTCCTGGAGCAACGGTTGGACGAGTACTGGCAGGCGCTGCAACTGGGCAGTGGCCGTGCGCCCCGTCTGCGCCGGGAGCTGGATGCACTGCTGGCGGCGCTCCACCTGGAGGGGGAAGGAGACCTGGATCAACGGTTGGCGCAGGCCGATGGCTACCTCTGTGAACTGAAAGAGGCCCAGATCCGCACGGGGTTGCACCGCTACGGGGTGGCGCCGGCGCCGCGGCAGCGGCTGGAGCTTCTGCTGGCGCTGGCCCGTTGTCCACAGGGAGGCCAGCCTGGCCTCACCCAGGCCCTGGCCCTGGATCTACAGCTGACGCTGGATCCCTGGGCCAGCGAAGAGGGCGCGGCGCTGAGCCGGCAGGACCGGCAACGGTTGCACCTTCCCGCCACGGCCCGCTGTGCCGGTGATGCCGTGGCTGTTCTGGAAGACTGGGGCCTGGCCCTGCTGGAGGGTCGGGCCACGGCGCCAGGCCCGCGGAGCCGCCACTGTCTGGAGCGGGTCACCACGGACGTGGCGCCCCGCCTGGATGCCTGCCCATCCCGGGAACAACAATCCCTGCTCCGTGCCCTGGCCGGCGGGCGGATCCCCCCGGGCCCCGCTGGAGCCCCCACCCGTGGCCGCCTGGACGTGCTGCCCACAGGGCGGAACTTCTACAGCGTTGACCTGCGGGGGCTGCCCACGGAAGCCGCATGGGATCTGGGGCGCCGTGCTGCGGAATTGTTGCTGGAGCAACACCAGCAGCAGCAGGGCGAGCCCCTGCGCCACCTGGCGATGAGTGTCTGGGGAACAGCCACCATGCGCAACGGTGGCGACGAGATTGCCCAGGCCCTGGCGCTCATGGGGGTGCGGCCCGTGTGGGACGGCCAGCAGCGGCGGGTGGTGGATCTGGAGGTGATTCCCCTGGCCCAGCTGGGCCGCCCCCGGGTGGACGTGACGCTGCGGATTTCCGGGTTGTTCCGGGATGCGTTCCCCAACCTGGTGGATCTGATGCACCGGGCTGGCCTGCTGTTACAGCAGACCACCGGTGAGAGCCTGGGGCAGATCTACGGCTCCGCTCCAGGGGCCTACGGCGCCGGGTTGCAGGGCCTGATGGACAGCGGCGCATGGGAGACCACCACGGATCTGGCCACCGCCTTCCTCAACTGGAGCCAATGGCGCTACAGCAGCAATGCAACGGGTGAACTGCAAGTGCGGCAAGACCGGGACGGACTCTGCGCCAGGCTGGAGCAGGTGGATGGGGTGCTCCACAACCAGGACAACCGGGAGCACGACCTCCTGGATTCTGATGACTACTACCAGTTCCAGGGCGGCCTGGCCGCGACGGTCACCCATCTGCACGGCCAGGCCCCTGCCCTCTGGTTTGGAGACCATGCCCGACCCGAACGCCCACGGGTCCACCGCCTGGCCCGTGAACTGGATAAGGTGATTCGTTCACGCCTGCTGAATCCCCGCTGGCTGGAGGGCATGGGCCGCCATGGGTATCGGGGTGGCTTCGAGTTGAGCGCCAGCTTGAATTACCTGTTTGCCTATGACGCCAGCACCGGGGTTGTGCCGGATTGGGCCTATGGCGCCATTGCACAGCAGTGGCTCCTGGAGCCCGGCAGCCAGGCCGCTCTGCGGCGCAGTAACCCCTGGGCACTGCAGGAGATGGGAGAGCGGCTGTTGGAGGCCCATCGCCGCGGTCTCTGGCAGGGCGCCAAGGAGGAACAGATCCAGGCCCTTGAGGCGCTGGTGCTCCAGGTGGATGCTCAACTGGAGCGCGGTTAGCTGGTCACGTCCCGGACCATGGTGCGGAAGGGGTCAATGGAGCCGGGCTTGTTGCCCGCCGAGCCCCTGGGCACGCCACGTCCCTGTCGGGGTGCAGCAGTGGCTTTTTTCTTTTTCACGGAACCACCCCGTAGCCGCTGGGCAAGCTCCTGGGGGCTCATGGTCTGGGCAAACGTCTTGCGAACCTTGCCGCCCGCAGGGGAGGCAGTGACCGAAGATCCGCTGTTTCCAGCGGCCCTGGCCTCCGGCACACCGCCAGTGGCCCTGGTCACACGGGACGCCATGGCGCCCACCTCTTGAACCACTTCACCCCCCTCCGGTGAGGAGGCTGATTTCGGGAAGGTGTGGCGGATGGTGTTGGACGAGCGCAGGTAGGACATGTTGCCCACGGTCTGCGCCGCGTCGTTGTCCAGGAAGAACGGCTTGTCGCTGGTGTTTTCAGACTGGCCGGGCTTGGCGCGAAACCGGTCGAACAGTCCCATGATCTGGGGGGGTAAACATGAAGGAATTGTAGAGAAAATCCAGGGCGCCGTTGCCAGGCCCGCCACTTTGCAACGATGCGCAAAGGCAGCGCTTCACCGCCGGTGTCAGCGACTCCCCAGGTTGGTGCTGTGGGTGTCCGTCCCGCAACTGGCCAGCAGCCCCAGATCCTGGCGCAGTTGATCCACCTCGTCGCAGATCAGGGGTGACGGGCGCCACCGGGGCAGCATGTCGTAGTCGTACCAAGTCTCCACAGCATCGAACTGCAACTGCCGGGCCGCCTGGATCAGACGACGGAAATCCATGCGGTAGCGGGCTGGATGGGCCAGGCAGGCCAATCCGCCCGCCCCGTGAATGGCCGTCACCACCACCGAGGCCTGCAAGTCCTCCCCACAGGCGGCTTCCCCCTGGAGATAGGGCATCAGGGGTGCTTCCGCGCCATAGCCCAGGGCCAGAACATGAACAAGACAGGTGTTGAGGACAGCACTGATCTCGACGCCGCGCCACAGCTTGGGGACGGCGCGCCCCTGCTGTTGGAGCGTCGCCAGGGTTTGTTGGGCAAGGGAATAGGCCTGGTGGCTGTGGTGGTCCGTAATGGCCAGATGCTCCAGCCCCAGGTCGGCCGCCTGAACGGCCAGATCCTCAGGTGTCAGGCTGCCGTCGCTGCACGTGGTGTGGCAGTGAAAATTGCACCGCCCTGGGCAGCTGTGGCGGTCGATCGTCGCCAGAACCTCTGCCAGGGGATGGGAGACGGGGCCACCATCAGGCGCCCTGGGAGAGGGCCTGCTGCTGGGCATCCCTTCGACGCTTACGGGCATAAAGTTGAATGGCCAATGCCATAAAAACAACGAGGGCAACCACCAGCCATGTGGCGGAGCCCGTGGGGAATTGGGCCTTGAAAACGGCCAGCATCACAATGACCACCAGCAGCAGTGTGGGGGCTTCGTTGAGGGCCCGCAGTTTGCCACTGCTCCAGGTACACACCCCTTGCTCCAACTGCCCCATCAGCCGATAGCAGAATACGTGGTAGGCCAGCAGCAGGGCGACGAAGGCCAGTTTGACGTGCATCCAGCCCTGCTGAAGCCAACCGGGATGGATGGCCAACAGGCCGACGGCCATGGCCACCGTCACCACCATTCCGGGGGTGGTAATGATGTTGGCCAGCCGTTTCTCCATCAAACTGTACTGGGGCTTGAGCACCGCCTGGGCATCCGGGCTGAGGGTGTCCGCCTCCACATGATAGATAAAGAGGCGCACCAAATAAAAGAGGCCGGCAAACCACACCACCACCCCAATGATGTGGAAGGTCTTGAACCAGAGATAAGCCTCTGGTGGCAGGTGCAGCGCCATCAGACAGAGGGAGCTTGAACGTCAAACCTTATTACAGCACACCGCACTCGATTGTCCTCCTCAACCATGCGCTTCGTTCCCGTCGTTCCCGGCAAGGGGGGACAACCTCGCGGGGACGTCCTCTCGCCATCAGCCTGATGCAGGCCGGTTGTACTCCCCTTGGCTTTCCTCACTCCCCAACTTCGGATCCTTTATGAAATTAGATCGTGATTCAGGTCTCACACATCAGCTGATTTCCTTGCTTGAAGACTCCGTGAAACATGGTCAGACATGCCATATCGAGAGCTTGTGGAATCTCTTGAAACGAGACTAGGTCCTGTGGACAAAAAGGATTTAGCGTGATGCAAGAAGGGCTGCCACAAGGTTCCAGATAGCGGC
>JXQG01000055.1 GCA_001007665.1 Candidatus Synechococcus spongiarum SP3
CCTCCTTCTCTAAAGGTTGAAACACCCCTACACCCACCTCTCAAACCCTTTTTGTCCACAGGACCTGGTATAGCGTCCTGGAAATAGATTTACAAAGACGTTGGATCTTGGCCAGGATGGATTCAGCGGTCCCCACCCAGACAAAGGAACAGGCTTGAGTGTTATAGTGCTCTACAAAGTCATTGATTTTGCGGGTACGTTCTCCAACGCTGGGCAACGAACCGTGTCGCATAACTTTCTGGGTAATGATGCCGGGGACACTCCCGTCAATGGGTTGCAGGAAGGAGAGGAACTCCTGGCGCCGGCGCCGCTGCTTGCACTGCGCCAACATTTTGCCCGTGGCCACATCCAGAGCAGCGAATAAGGTTGTCGTGCCATTACGAATGGAGTCATGGGTCACACCTTCCACAGAGCCCAGTCCCAACGGCAGCCTGGCTTGCGTTCTCTCCAATGCCTGGCTTTGCGCCTTCTCGTCCCCACAGAGCACGACGGCGTGACCCGGTGGTCTCAGATACAGACCCACAATGTCCTGCACCTTATCCACAAAGCGGGGATCGTTGGAGATCTTGGAATAGCGGTGGCGGTGGGGTGGCAAGTTCAACGACTGAAACCATCGGTTTCCAGTAGACTTGGCAATGCCCGTGTGCCGGGCCAGGGCAGGAACGCTCCCATGGGTGGCGGTGGGTGGTGGACCCTGTAATGTCGTGTTGAGCACCTGGGCCACCCGCTGCTCATCATGGGTGCGGGGACAGCCAGGGCGTTGTTGGCCCTGGGGTCCTTTGATGTCCTGGTGGTGAAGGCGATGGCGCCACTTGCTGAGCGTCATCTTGCTGAGAGTCGCTTGGCAATCTCCACCTGGGGCTCTTCTTCGGCACAAGCCAGAAGGATTTGGGCAGGACGCACCAAGCCATACCCCAACGTCAGGGAGCGGGTCATGGACTCCAATCCCTCTTTCTCTTCCTCGCTGAGCTGGATGGGAATTGGCGGGCCACCAATGGGCGCGGGCCTACTCCTTCCGTATCTTCCTGTGGAACAAGCTGGACAAGCGGTTTGACGAACTGAAGGCTGAAATGCAGGAAAACCGAGCTGAGGTGAGGGCGCTGAGGGAAGCGGTGCTCTCCATGCTCTCCGTCAAACCTGAAATCCTCAAGCCGAGTCAACAGCCTCCTGGGACGATGGACAATCACCGCCACCAGGTGGTAAGTGGCCGGGTAACGCCATGACGCCAGGTTTTGACGGTTGGCCAGCCTATCGGAAAAGACAAGATCCTTCTTGAGACTTTTTCACCAATTTTTACCAAGCTTATGGAAAATGGCTTGGTGTAGACGGGACACCGTGGTCACGGGTCTTGGTTGGTGTCTATCCATACTGTACGTTCAGCCCGTTTAAAGCAGACTCCCAGCGCCCGCAATGCAAAAGCCTACGGATCCAGCGAAGAAGATGGCTCTTCGGAAAAGCCCTTTTTAAACCGAGTTTTGGATAAGGTCAGGAGGAGCTTGGGATGGTGTGCATGGTGTTGGGGATGGTGATAGTGCCGATGTTGACTTTGGCTTGTGCCAAGGGGTAAGCCGCCAGACATGAGAGGATAGGGACCAGGGCATGGATGGGGGAGCGGTGTCGGGTAAAGACCTTCCCGTGCAGTGCAGTGGTCATGGCCTCAAGCGGTTTGCGCTCATCCCTGCTGCCATCCGTAATCTTGAACGCCATCATCTGTGACCCTTGGGGTGGATGAGCAGATGGAGCTTGAAGCCAAAGAACCAACCCATAGTGCTGTAACCGCGTTTTGCCAGTTCTTGGAAGACCCTGTTGCGGTGGATCCGTGCATTGTGGCAGACTGTCCCCTTGGTGCTCTCAGCAAAGTAGATCCCGGTTGTCGGGCCACGGAAAGAATGCAGCAGCAGGTAAAACGGCAGCAGCAGGCGGGGCTTCAAGCTTACAAACCGGCTATGGCTGGGTAGATCTCCACAGCAATCCCGGTACTCTTGTGGAAGGCCATAGAGCCAAAAATTCTTGCAGTCCTTGTCGGCCGAGATGTGGAACAGCCCCATGATGAATAGCATCTCAGCGAGGGAGAGCTTGCCAGCTGGCCTGCGCTGGCGACGGGAGGGGATCCAGTGGTAGCACTCCCATTCCTCAAAGAGCCTGGCAAAGGCATCGAGACAGCAGACCAAGGCAAGGGTAGAGTCCGTCATGAGGGGGGCTTCCGTTTGTGTGGTACCGGTGGATACTGAATCAGGTCGCGCTTGATTAGGGAGCCTGCCCCTACCCACCACCACCCCACAAAGGCTGGACAGCCTGAACGACAGGCCGCAGTAGGGGTTCCCTCTTCCCTGTTCCCGTAAGGCTTCTCAGAGCACTGAACCAGGGCAAGAGCACCTCCCTTCAGATCTCCTTATCCAAAACTCGGGTAACCGACAGGGACATGGGCTCTTCGCTCTGAACTGACTTCGGGAATTATCAGGAACGGCGCGGTGGGAATGACGTTGACGTGGTAGAGTGTTGGTGTCGCAGCAAGTTTCTTTGTTGGCCTACTCTTACTGGTCTCGCGACGGGCGTGGACGGCGGCGATCCGCTCTCGCACCCGGGGCAGTGGTGCCAGCAGTTCCGGTGGCGCGTCGTGCAACGCCAGAATCCAGCGCTTGCCATCCTGCAAGTATTCACGCGCCCCAATCAACGGTCGGAGCCACGGGGCAGCCTCAGGTTCCGTCTCCAGCGGCTCATTCTGTTGCTCAGCACAGCAGGAAAGAAGCGAGCAGAGTTCTTGGCTCCGGACGAGTCGCAGGCCATCAACCGTAACTTGTAGAAAGCGCTGGAGAGAACAGATCTTTTCTGGACCCAGCGACCTCTTTTCAAGCCGGAAGTGAGTTGGCAGCCTGCTTATTTGAATTGTCCATTATTGACTCTGGCTTGCCGGCGAAACGCTGAGCGAATGGCATCTTCCAGTTTGTTGAATTGTATCGCATAGTCTGCAAAATCTTGAATGTTGTCGCGTCTCATGTGAAGCTGGCCTTCGCCGACGTTACCACGATGCTGACCCTTGGAATAATAAGGATTGGTTTAAACCTCATGGGAAGACAAAACCCAGTATCGGATAATATTACGCCACACTGCAATCCAAATAAAAACGTCGCAGCAGCTTGGTTTCATCTGTTGAAAATTCATCCAGAAATTCTTAGTTGAATCTGAAGAAAGTGCTTTGACATAAAGTGGTACATTGCTATCTGCATCAACTGCGCGAGAGGCTTTTACCTCAATACGAATACCATCGAGATAAAAATCATATTGTCCCGAATAATTTCTATCGATTTTCTTTGAGGGCTTTTGTAGGTCTGGTACTAATCCTTTCAAGTGTCCTTGTGCCCAAGATTCACCAAAAGAACGTGGCGCGCTGATTTTAAATATGTAAAGATAAAGATTCCTGCTAATATAACTGTCACGGAATTCGTAATATCCTTCCAATGTCAAAATATCCATCGCAAGTAACGTGGAAATCATATACTCATATTCATGAAAAGGATAAACTGAGACAAGTGCATCAAGCCGAGCTTGGAATTCTTCTCGATTGGGCAGCTGAGCCAAGAGGGGATTGATTTCTTCTTGAAGGTGTTTCATGAGTTTTCTCAGAATAAAGTTTTTTGAGATGTTACGGCTGTGAGACTGCCAACGGGCTCAGTATCCAGTTTTGGCACGTTACTCTCGAAAGGATTTCCATTTTGCCAGCCCAGTTTCCCAGAATCTCGAAATCTTTCAAGGCGGCGAATCGTAATCTCAGCATAAATTGGATCAATATCAATCGTGAAACACTTTCTCTTAAGAATTTCTGAAGCAAGTAATATTATTCCAGAATGTGCAAAGAAGTCGATCACCAAGTCATGGGGATATGAGCTTGCTCGAATAATACGGTCAATGGATTTTATGGGCTTTATGAGCATAACATCCAGAAACGTTCTCCTCCATTCTATAGAAAATCTGTTGAATATCAACCCAAACATTCCCGACTCGAATTGTGTTAGAGCAACTTCTTTCAAGGTTGTCCAACTTTTTTCCATTTATTTCTTTGTAATATCCACGCAGTATTTTGGGAATATCTGTATATGTTGCCTCCACATTGAAATGTGGATTGCCTTTTGTATAGTATAGTAGTTCTTGTCGGACTGCCATCCAATTTTTTTGTGTACCATATCCCCGCTGATTTCTCATCGTAATAAAACTTCGTGGACGAGTGGACGAAATGACTGATCTCTCATCATGAGCATGAAGTCAGGTAGCGGCTGGAAGTCATCTTTCTGGTCGGCACCAAGCCAGACGTAGAGTGACGCATCGGACATTAAAACGGCATCCGTGTGCAATATCCATTTTCTACACCAATTGATAAATTCCACGATTGACCTCTGCTGAAATGCGACAAGATTATAGGGGGATCATGAATCGCTAGTTGCGCCCGTTCACCATCCATGATGTCTTTTATGGATCTACTGTCAGACGCATCAAGACAACCGACACGATGACCGTTGATAGGGTCAATCCAAATTTCACCAGGTCGCAGCCGACAATAAGGAAACAGCGCATTACGAGTGCCTGGTGAGGCATCAAGTCTTGGCAGGGGATTGTTCTTCATTTAATTTCAGCTGAGTGAAAATCTGTGAAAAGACTATGTTCTAATGCTATCATAGGCCTTGCGCATCTGCCAACAAGAGGTTTTTGCCATGGACTGAGCGGTAAGCCGAATCCATGCCATCACAAAGACTAAGGGAGTAAAGGGCCAGAGGAGAGGTCATTCAGGTGACAACCGGATGCCGGAGCCGATCCTGGACGGCTCAGAAGAGCATGGCATATGCCATGATGCACAGCAGAGACTGTCAGAGGAAAAGCAATTCTTGGCTATTCCAGTCCTATCATCAGCTCTGGCCCAGGGTTTCCGGTTGTGAACGTGAATGACCTGAATCCGGCCCGACTGTTTCCCTTTCCCCTGGATGCCTTTCAACAGGACGCCCTTGCCGCCATCAGCCAGGGCCAGTCCCTGGTGGTGAGCGCCCCGACGGGCTCCGGGAAAACCCTGATCGGGGAATACGCCATCCACAGGGCGTTGGCCCATGGCCGACGGGTCTTTTACACCACTCCCCTCAAGGCCCTCTCCAACCAGAAGCTGCGGGATTTTCGTCGGCAGTTCGGCCCCGAGCGGGTGGGGTTGCTCACGGGGGATCTGTCCCTGAACCGTGAGGCGCCGGTGGTGGTGATGACCACGGAGATCTTCCGCAACATGCTCTACGGCCAGAGCGAACTGGACGATCCCCTGGCGGAGGTGGAGGCCGTGGTGCTGGACGAGTGTCATTACATGAACGATAGTCAGCGGGGCACCGTCTGGGAAGAGTCCGTCATCCACTGCCCGGGGTCCGTGCAGCTTCTGGCGCTCTCCGCCACTGTGGCCAACGGGGATCAGCTGACGGACTGGATCCGTCAGGTCCACGGTCCTTGCGCGTTGATCCACAGCGTCCATCGACCTGTGCCCCTCAGCCACAGCTTTTGCAGCGCCAAGGGTCTGCACCCCCTCCTCAATGGGGCAGGGGACGGTCTGCACCCCAGTTGCAAGGTGTGGCGCCCACCCAAGGGACACCGTCGCCGCGGACCCGGCGCCAGGCCACCCCAGCCGCAGCCGCCGCGCCTTACGTTTGTGGTGCAGCAACTGGCGGCGCGGGACATGTTGCCCGCCATTGTGTTCATCTTCAGCCGGCGGGGTTGCGACCGGGGGGTGGCGGAATTGGCCAGGATGAACCTGCTGACCGCTGCGCAACAGGAACACTTGGCGGCGCGGCTGGCGCAGTTCAGACAACAGATGCCCGACGGGGTGCGGGGGGACGGCCATGCCGATGCCCTGTTGCGGGGTGTTGCCTCCCACCATGCCGGGGTCCTGCCCGCCTGGAAGGAGCTGATTGAGGAGTTGTTCCAGGCGGGCCTGCTCAAAGTGGTGCTGGCCACGGAAACCCTGGCTGCCGGCATCAACATGCCGGCCCGGAGCACGGTCATCTGCGCCCTGTCCAAGCGCACGGAAACGGGACATCGCCCCTTGATGGCCAGTGAGTTTCTCCAGATGGCGGGGCGGGCCGGCCGCCGCGGCCTGGACCGGGAGGGCCATGTGGTGACGGTCCAGAGTCGCTTTGAAGGGGTGCGGGAAGCGGGGCAACTGGCCACCAGCCCCGCCGATCCCCTGGTGAGTCAGTTCACCCCCAGCTACAGCATGGTGCTCAACCTGCTGCAGCGCTATTCCCTCAGCCAGGCCCAGGAGTTGGTGGAGCGCAGCTTCGGGCGCTACCTGGCCAGCCTGGGCCTGGTGGACGAGCAGCAGGCCATTGCCCAACTGGCTGAACAGGTGGAGACCATGAACCAGGACTTGGCGTCCGTCCCCTGGCGCGATCTGGACAGCTACGAGAAGGAGCGGGCCAAGCTGCGGGAAGAGCACCGTCTCCTGCGCATCCTGCGGCAACAGGCCGCAGAAACCGTTGCCCACGAGCTGACGCTTGCCCTGCAGTTTGCCAGCCAGGGCACCATCGTTACCGTCAAGTCTCCCCACCTGGGCACCTCCCCCGCCGCCGCCGTCCTGGTGGACAAACGCCCCGGCCCCGGCCAGTTTCCCCTGCTGCTGTGTCTGACGGAGGGCAATGTCTGGCTCCTGCTGCCCTGTCGGGACGTGGTGGCCTTTCACGGGGAGCTCAGTTGCCTGACGGTGGTTCCCATGGCGTCGCCCCCGCTGCGCAAAGCGGGCGGGCATCGCCATGGGGATGAAAGCAGTCAGGGCCTGGCCTTGAGCGTGGCAGCCCTGGCCCGGCGCCATGACTTGCGCACCGCCCGCTACGACCTGGCTGCGGAAGTGCAGGAGCAGGCCCGGCGGGTGGCGGCGCAGGAGCAGCGGCTGGGCGGCCATCCTGCCCATACCTGGCGGGACCGCAAGTACCTCAGGCAGAGGCGTCATCGACTGGAGACCGTGACGCAGGAATTGGAGGACCGTCGCCGCCAACTGAACGACCGCATTGGTCGCCATTGGCGCATGGTGCTGAGCCTGATGGACATCCTGCGCCACTTCGCCTGCCTGCAAGAACTGCAGATCACCCCGGCGGGCCGTGTGGTCTCCGTCCTGCGGGGGGACAATGAGCTCTGGCTGGGGCTGGCGCTCCTGAGTGGCCATCTGGACCATCTTCCCGCGCCGGAGTTGGCCGCTGCCATGGAGGCCGTCAGCACGGAGGTGAGCCGCAACGATCTCTGGTCCGCCTATCCGCCGCCACCTCTGGTGATGGAAGCCCTGACGAGCCTGCGGGGCCTGGGTCGCGAACTGGGTCGCCAGCAGGAACGCCATGGCGTCGCCACCCCCATCTGGTGGGAGCCCGAATTGACGGGACTGGTGGCCGCCTGGGCGCGGGGCAGCAGTTGGGACGGACTCATGGCTGAAACCTCTCTTGACGAAGGGGACGTGGTGCGGGTGCTGCGGCGCACCATGGATGTGCTGGCCCAGATCCCCCACTGCCCGGGGCTGAAGGAACCGCTGCGCCGCAACGCCCGCCGCGCCCACGCGGCCCTCAACCGTTTCCCCGTGAAGGAAGCGGACGACATCACGGCAGACCCCGTAACAACCGCAGACATTGCCATAGCTGATCCAGGTTCAACGACTCTGTGAGCCACGCCCTGGGCGCCGTCAATCACAACCCCGCCGCCGCTGGGCTGGGCTTGGGAGGGAACACAAACCTACACTGCATCTGTTGCCCATGGGGCTCTTTCTTGATCCGCGCTACCGATGTCTTTTTTCCCAGAGGCTCTGCCCCACGCCATAGGTCGGTTGACACCCTGCTGGATGCCCGTGCGCCTTTCGCCCCTCGCCACGCCGGAGCCACTGGCTGTGCTCAGGCCTATGGGGCAGTTGATTGATGCCGGTGGCCCGGTGATCGTGGTGTTGCTGGGGATGTCGGTTCTGGCGCTGACGGTCGTCATCGCCAAGCTTCGGCAATTTGCCTCCCTTGAGTTGAATCAGCTACGGACTGTGCGCCACATGCTGGCGTTGCACCTGGAGGGTGAGTCTACCCAGGCGTTGGCCGTGGCGCGGCGCTGCCGCAACCCTGCCGCCGCTGTGCTGGCCCAGGCAATTCGGGGCCAGTGCCAGCACCTGCCAACGGCCATGGTGCGGGAGGAAGTGGAGCGGGCCAGCCATGTCCTTGTGGTCTCCCTCAGGGCCAATCTACGGCTGCTGGAGGTAACGGCTTCCCTGGCCCCCCTCCTGGGTCTTCTGGGGACCGTCCTGGGCATGATCAAGGCCTTTCAACAGATTGCCCAAGCTGAGAACTCAATCAATCCGTCAACCCTCTCAGGGGGGATTTGGGAAGCACTGCTCACTACGGCCGTTGGCCTCAGCGTTGCCATCCCCGTGGTTGCCGTGCTCAACTGGCTGGAGGATCGTGTTGAACACTTTACCCATGGATTAATCGACGTGACCACGCGGGTGTTCACCACCGACCTGTCCCAGGATCAGCAGGTCACGCCATGATGTTGCACGTCCCGCGCCGTTCGAGGGCCGCCGTCAGCCTGACACCGTTAATTGACGTTGTCTTTATCCTCCTCATCTTCTTTATGCTGGTGTCCAACCTGGAAAGCGCCAACAGGATCGACCTCCATATGTCCGACAGGAACGCCGTCCCCCCGCAAGCACAAGACAGGGCATTGCTGGTGACCATCCATCGGGACGACCTGCAGTTGGACGGGCAGCCTGTTTCTCTGGCGCAGTTGCGGGAACAGGTGGCGCTTCAGCCGCAGCGGCAGGTGGCGCTTCAGCCTGCAGACGGGGTGTCTTTACAGCGAACTGTGAACATCCTGGATCAACTGCGGGGCGCAGGCGCTAGCCAGGTGTCTTTCCTGGAAGCACCACCGGGGGAGTGAACCGATGCATCTTCAAAGGCGACCCTATCCCTATATGGGCCTTCAAGGGGGAGGTGACAAAAACGACGACGAGCGGGTGCTGCCACTCATTAACATGGTGTTTCTTTTGTTAATATTTTTCATGCTGGCAGGGAAGCTGACAGCGGAGCAAATGAAGATCGAGCCTCCCCTGTCCATCAGCCAGGATCCATCTTCTCCCCAGGCCATGATCCTGTCCATGGATGCCCAGGGCCGCCTTTTCTTTCATGCGGAGATGGTGCCTCAGGACAACTTGCAGCTTGCCCTGGCCCGGCGCCAGGACGCGGGGAGCATGGATGCGCCCTTGGTGCTGCGGGCTTCAGGGGCGGCAGAGGCCACCAAGGTGGTGGCTGTAATGAGTCGCCTGCGGGATGCCGGGATTGACCAGCTTCAGCTTCTGACCATCGCGGATCATCGCTAACGCTCCATGATACTCACCCCAAGCCAATGGACCATGGCGTTCGCCGCCGCCCTCACCACCCATACCCTGGCGGTGGCGCTGCTGCCTGGCGTCCTGTTCAGGCGCAAGAACGATCCGCCTCCGCCCAAGCCCGTTCTGGTGTCCCTGGCCCCCGCACCGGCGCCAACTCTTCCCCGCCCCACGCCTGCGGCGCCGCCACCGGCACCCGCACCGCCCGTGGCCAGCCAGCCCGAGCCGGAGGCGTCGCCCCCAACGCCGGAGGTGGCGCCACCCCAGCCTGCACCCGTACCCACCGCGGTCAAGCCGGCGCCATTGCCGCAGCAATCCGTGGCTGCCCTCGATCCGACGCCAGTGGCCACGCCACAAGCGCCGCCCAGAACGGCAACAGCCGCTACCAGTAACGACAACAGGCCTCCCGCCCAGGAGGCGCCTTCCACCGTCACCACAGCGGCGACGCCCACGTCTGTACTGGATGTCGTGGACCTGGCCCAACTACAGAGCCAGTATGGCAAGACTGCCCACTACTGGCTGAACAAACGTAAACGCTACCCTCGCCGTGCGGCGTATCGCGGGGATGAGGGGACAGTCCTGGTGGTCTTTGTCGTGAATCGCCATGGTAAGGTTTTGAGCCATAGACTGGAGCGCAGCAGTGGTAACAGACTGTTGGATAAAGAAGCCCTGGCGCTGATTAAACGCGCCCAGCCTTTACCTGTGTTTCCCGATGAACTGGCAGAAGTCAAGGACACCATCACGGTGCTTGTGACAATACCATTTCAATTGCGCTAGAATTTCAGGTTGATATAGACAAGATTCTCAATGTCGCGTTATCTAGATCTCCAGGAATGTCGCGACCAGGCCCACACCAAGCCCAGTGGAACTTTACAATCAGACGTCGTTGAAGCTTGAGGTGCGATGGACAACATTACGGCCGTCAGCGGCGCCAGTGGTCGGACGGGATTTCGTGTTGCCGAAGAAGCCCTGGCCCATGGTCGAGCTGTACGGCTGTTGGTGCGGCCAGCATCGAAGCTGCCCCCATCGCTGGCCCATTGCGACGTCCGGCGTCTGGACTTTGGCCAGTTGTCTCAACTTGTGGAGGCCCTGCGCGGTTGCCACAGCCTGGTGATGGCCACAGGGGCGCGACCATCCGCCAATCTCCTCGGACCGTTCCAGGTGGACAACCAGACCGTGCAACGGCAGGTGCAGGCCTGTCAACAGGCCGGTGTGGGGCGAGTGGTGCTGGTGAGCTCCCTGTGCAGTGGCCAGCTCTGGCACAATCTCAATCTGTTCGGCTTGATCCTGGTGTGCAAGCGCTGGGGAGAAGAGGCTCTGGAGCGCAGCGGTCTGGACTGGACCATTGTGCGGCCAGGGGGCCTGAAAGAAACGGAAGCCAATCCGGAGCAGCAGGAGCTGGTGGTCAGCGGCGCCAACACCCAGCAGCAGGGCGCCATTCCTCGCCGCCTGGTGGCCCGCTATTGCCTGGAGTGCCTTGACGCCCCCGACACCGTCCACCGGGTGTTGGAGATCACCAGCAAACCCCGCCGGGCGCTGTGACCCGGCGCCCCCGTTCTCCCCGCCAGGGCAGACTGAGGACCTCCAGCGATTCCTCCCCATCCCATGGATCACGGCACAGGCAAAACCACCCCGCTCCATGAGGCTGTCCAGGCTGCTGGAGCCCGCTTGAATCCCTTTGCCGGCTGGATCATGCCCTTGCAGTTTGCTGGCGTGGTGGTTGAGCACCGGGCTGTGCGCAGCACCGTTGGGGTATTCGACATCTCCCACATGGGGGTGCTCACCCTGCGGGGACCGGCGGTGAAGGACGCCCTCCAGGGTCTGGTGCCTTCGGACCTGGGGCGCATTGGCCCAGGAGAAGCCCAGTACACGGTTCTGCTGGATGAACAGGGGGGCATCCTTGATGATCTGATTGTCTATGACCGTGGCCTGATGGCGGATCGGCACGAGGTGGTGGTGGTGCTCAATGCCGCCCGCTGCGCTGCGGACACAGCTTGGCTGGAGCGCCATCTGCTCCCCGAGGGATGCACCGTCTCCGATCGCAAAGGCGACGGAGTGCTGCTGGCCCTGCAGGGTCCCCAGGCTGTTCCCCTGCTGGAGCGTTTGCGGGGTTGGGACCTGCAGGGGTTGCCCCGTTTCGGGCATCGCCAACTGGCCTGGGGGGATGAGCAGGTGTTTCTGGCGCGCACCGGGTACACCGGTGAGGACGGGGTGGAGGTGCTGTTGTCCCGTGAAGGGGGGCAGCAGCTATGGCGAGAGCTGCTGGAGCACGGGGTGCAGCCCTGTGGTCTGGCAGCCCGCGACACCCTGCGCCTTGAAGCTGCCCTCCACCTGTATGGCCAGGACATGGACACCAGCCATACTCCCCTGGAGGCCTCCCTGGGGTGGTTGGTTCACCTGGAAATGCCCCATCCCTTCATCGGTCGCGAAGCCTTGGAGGCCCAGACCCGGACGGGCGTGTCACGGCGGCTGGCAGGCCTCGCCCTGCAGGGGCGCGCCATCGCCCGTCACGGCCATTCCATCCTGGACGCCACAGGGGACATCATTGGGGTGGTCACCAGCGGCAGTTGGTCCCCCAGCCTGGGACATGCCATTGCCCTGGGCTATGTGCCCCCCGCCATGGCGAGACCCGGCACAGACCTGTTGGTGCAGGTGCGGGGCCAGCAGGTGGCCGCCCGTGTGGTGCGCCGTCCCTTCTATCGCCGTCCGGTGGCATCACTTGCTGGTGACGGGCTGAAGCCCTAAAGTTCTCCCAACGCAATCGTTCCGCGCCAAAGCCAAAGGAGGTCACCGTGGAGTTCATCCCCAACGCCATGGCCTTCTTTGCCCACAGTGCGGGCCGCTGGCGGTCTCAGCGCACCAGCCATCACCTGCTCCACCGCCGCAGCGAGGCGGGCACCAGCCACATTGAGGTGGTCACAGTGCCACCGGAGGACGACCGCCTGGTGGCCATTGCCCGTCTTCACGGCGAACCGCCGGAGGCCGTCCAGGGCGGCTGCCATGTGCGTTGGCTGGGGTCCATGGCCTGGGACCGTGCCGGGGAGGATCATCAGGGGGAGACGGTCTTTGCCCTGATTCCCACCGATGAGCAGGGCCGTCGGGGAAAGCTGCTGCGGGACCGTGGCTATGCCGAGACCGCAGCGGTGGCGGGACAGTTCCGTATGGACGACGAGGACGGCCTGGAGTTGATCACCACCTACGAGACCATGCGCAGCCGGGAACGCTTCTGGTTTGTCAACTCCCGCGTGCGGCTACGCACCAGCACGGTGGAGGGTCTCTCCAACACGGCGTCTTTATCTGTTGAAACCCGGATCGAAGGCTCCAGTGGACCCGAGCCGACACCCGATCCATTGCCGGCCGCGGCTCTGCGGCAAGCGGCCCTGGGCTGGTGAGGAACCTTGGCGAGGAACGTTACGGACTGTGATTCCACCGCGCTCTGCTGATCATGCCTCAGCGGGTCGTCCTCTAGCATGAATGCTGTACCGAGCCGGTGACCCGTGGCAATTCCGCTTCTCGACTACGCCCTTGAAACCCAAAATTCCCGGGTGAAAGATCACGGGGGGGCTGATGATGACAAAGCGCGCATCTTTACCACCCAGCAGGTGCTCAGCGCCGCCGACACCGACGCCCTGATTGAAGCGGCCTATCGGCAGATCTTTTTCCATGCCTTCCGGTGCAACCGGGACGCCTTTCTGGAGTCCCAGTTGCGCAACAACCAGATCACGGTGCGGGATTTCATCCGCGGCCTCCTGCTCTCGGACACCTTCAGAAGCTCCTTCTACCGCTTCAACAGCAACTACCAGGTGGTGACCCAGATGATCCAGCGGGTCCTGGGGCGGGACGTCCACGGCCAGGCGGAAACCATTGCCTGGTCCATTGTCATTGCCAACAAGGGGCTGGTGGGCTTTGTGGACGCCCTTCTCGATTCCCGGGAGTACATTGACAACTTCGGCTACGACACGGTCCCCTACCAGCGCCGTCGGGTGTTGCCGGGCCGGGCGTTGGGAGAAACGCCGTTCAACATCAAGTCTCCTCGCTACGAGTCCTACTGGCGCGGTATTCTGGGCTTCCCCAGGGCTGTCTTTGTCGGTACCACTGTCAAGAAGTTGCCGCCCCGAGCCAGGGTAAAGCGGGGCGGCAACCCCAGCGACTACCGTGACTGGGTCGGCGAGGTGAGCACGAGCCGGTGTGTTGCCGGCGGCAGCACCAACACGTCCTTCGATTACATGAGCAAGGTGCCCTATCGCAAGGTCTGAGGCATGGGGACGGGGGATCACTGTTAGGAAAACCTCACCGATGGGGACTAAGTGCTTGTGGTTTTGGCAAAACGCGCCCACAGTGATCCCAAAGCCTTTCTTTAGAGATGGCCAATCTTCCTCACCTTTCCTCCTTAGCACGCCTCACCCTGAGGCAACTCCGCGCCATTGCCAGCCAACTGGGCGTCAGCCTCTATAGCCGCAAGAGCAAAAATGCTCTGGTGCAAGAGATTGGCCAGCATTCGGACGTGGAGGCCACGGCATCACCCCAGGATTCCGAATCCAGCGGTTCCGAATCCGTGCAGAAGAACGGCGGCGGCGCTGTCCCTCAAACCCCACCCAGCTTGAGCGGCACGGGGGAGCCTGCGCCCCGGCCCCGGTCTGAGGCAGACGCGTCCACGTTGTCCGAAGACGCAGACGCGTCTGCATCTCACGAAGACAGTGATCGTGTTGTTTTCTTGCCCCGTGACCCTGAGTGGGGCTACGTGTTCTGGGAGATCTCTCCGGAAACCCGCGCCGCTGCCGAGGCGGCTGGAGCCCAGCAATTGTGCCTGCGGGTCAGTGACGTGACAGGTCTGGGGGACGGCACTGCCCATCCCCACACCCTGCAGGAGGTGTCCGTGGATGCCAATGCCGCAGATTGGCATGTGCCGATGCCGCTCAGCAATCGCGACTACCGCGTTGAACTGGGTTTCCGGCTTGAGGATGCCGGCTGGCTGTCGGTGGCGTTCTCCGCCAAGGCAAGGGTTCCTGCAGCCAGACCCAGCGAGCAGATTCTGGATCAGTTTGTGCCGTTTTCCCTGGACGCGGCCACCCCGATCCCCCTGCCCACACCGGAGGAGACCCCTCTGGATAGCATCATTCATGAACGTCTCTATCAGGTGGCCACCGGATTTTCTCTCCGCAGCCAAGGCTCGGAAGTGTTCCAGCAACCGCTGCACGAGGAGCTGGAAGGGCAGGAAGAGCAAGCTGGCTTCTCCGATTCCGCCGCCGGCATCTGGGCCAGTGGCCGCACGGACTCCGGCGCTGGTATGGCGCGCCAGCGCTCCTTCTGGCTGGTGGCTGATGCCGAACTCATTGTCTATGGCGCAACGGATCCTTCCGCGTCGCTCACCATCGGTGACGAACCTGTGCCGCTCACGTCGGAAGGCACCTTCCGCATCCAGGTGCCCTTCCGCGACGGCCAGCAGCGCTATGCCATCAAGGCGGTGGCCGCCGATGGGGAGCAGAAGCGTGAGGTCACCATGGCCTTCCAGCGTACAACTCCCTGCGACAACACCAACACCGCAGCAGAAGCCGTAGGGGAGTGGTTTTGAGGCCGGTGTTGAAATTCCTGCCCCTGGCGGGGGTTGTTATCGTTCCCCAGGTGGTGCCGCGGTTGATGGTCCACCTGGGGATTGGTGCGGGTGTGGCGTTTGCCGTTGTGGTAGTTTGTCTGTGGTTTGCCCTGCTGGTGAATCGTGCCCAGATGCCTGGGCATTGAGATAGAGGGTCTGGGTGGGGAAGGCGAACGCGATGCCCTGCTCCGCGAACATCTGCACCAGAGCCACGTTC
>JXQG01000056.1 GCA_001007665.1 Candidatus Synechococcus spongiarum SP3
GGAAGAGCGGGTATGGTTCGCCACCGACGACCTGCGCCTGCGGGTGGCGCTGATGCGCACCTCCTCTGATTGAAGTCAATGGAGACCAGCACCCCTTCCAGGGCGGGGTTGTGCTCCTCAATGGCTTCGGTTGCCTTGTTCAGTTCCGCACCGATATCGTGCTTGAGGTTCTTGAGTTTGTTCCACCGCGCCCGCTCCGGCACGTAGAACGCCCCGGGATACTCGTCTTTACCCTCTGCAAACTCCTCTGCTTGCCCCCGGGTCTTGCCCCGACCCAGGTAGTACCGGATCACCCCTTCCCTCGCTTCCTCAAAGGCATCGGACAGGCGCTTCAAGAACAGCATCCCGAAGATGTAGTCCTTGAAGAATTCCGAAGCATCCATGCTGCCCCGCAGGATGTCGGCACTTTTCCAGAGGAACGACTCCAGTTGGGAGAGGGTCAATTGTTGCCCGATCCTGAAGGCGGGCTCTAGAGTGGCAGCGTCAAGCCCGTTCTTCAAGCTCCGCGCCGCCCCACGGCAGGTCCCGTGCCCGTTTCCGGGAGGGGCGGCGGGCGCCTCGTAGCGGCTGCCGCCTTCAATGCCCTCCGCCAGGGCAATGGAACCGCCCCGCCCCCTGCCCTTCTTCACAGTGCCCAGCGACACCGCCCTGTCCCTGGTCCGCTCGTACTCCTCTTTGCTGATCAGCCGCCCTGCCACCCCGCTGAGCGCCTTCCGTGCCGGGGTATTGCCCATGGTGCGGCCGTCAGGCGGCAAGACCTCCAGCAGCAGGTCCCCCAGTTCTGTGGCGTCGGTCGTGAGTGCTGCGTCGATCACGGGGACTGGGGGCATCCCCTTACCTTGAACTGCGAACAACACTTCTGCCCAGTCCTCCGGCAATGCCTGAACCACCCCTTGACTATGGTTGCGGGGACCAACTGCTGTGACGAGAGTTCCACCAGCCAGAACGTTGGCTGCCAACTCCGCCCTGGCGTTCCTGGTTTTGCTGATTCCAGGGAGTGCCATGGGTCAAACCTCCCGCTGCAGCAGGGCCACTAACTTCAGGCAGGGAACGGCTCGGTGGGCATCACCTTAACCTTCCGGCATGGCTTGACAACGCCCGAAGAGTTGGGGAGGGGCCTCCCAGCCCCCATGGGTCATTTTGCTGATAAGGCTGACCTCACCCCATCTCCCTTGAGCTCAGGCGGCAACAGGGGCGGCCTGGCGGGAGAAACGAACGATGTTGTTCGCTGTTACGGAATTGCTCTGACCGAGCAGGCTTCAGTCACCCTCCTCATGCCCCGTCGAAACCATTGCAGCCCCGTGAAATGGAGCTGAGCGGAATCGAACCGCTGTCCGAAACACTGGTGTGAGCCACCTAGTTCACGGTACGTGAACGCTTTCAACGTAGCACAGGCAATCGAGCACAGGCAACAGGGCCACCGTCCAACGTCACCGCCCAACCATCAGGCGCGTTGCTTTGGTGAGTCCCGCCCTGGTTTTCACCAGGTAAGGCCCTCGCAACAGCACGTTTCCCACCTGCAGGACGATCCCGGCCAGGACAAGATCCAGGACACCCATGGCCAACAGGGCGGGAACGAGACCCCAGCCCAGACCGCGCACCAGCCACGCCACCAGGGCGCCGCTGGTGAGCAGGAAGCCGGTGGTCAGCAGCCCCAGGGCCATCCCCAGCAGCAACACCCCACCAATGAGGCGGCGGCGCTCCCGGCTCACCTCCTGCAGGGCCATCCGCAGATGCACGTCCAGCAAGCTGGCCAGCAGCACCGCCATGCGCTCCAGGGGATGCCGTGCATCTCGTCCCTGGCCTGAATCTGGCGTGCGGGGTAGGGACGCCATCACGGTTGCCGACGGCTGCCGCCCAGCAGGAGCCCGGCCACCAAGCCCGCAAGAACGGCCACGGAAAGGCTCAACAGCGGTTGTTGCTGGATGCTGCGCTTGAGGCGGGGCCGCAGATCCCGCCTCAACTCGTTAAGGAGGGTATCCAGCCGCTCTTCCAGAGGGCGAAGCACCTTGTCCCATTCCTTGGGCGTCTCCCTCATCCGTTCCATATGGTTCACCAATTCCAGAAGCTGGGCCCGAATGACGGTCCGTGTCTGGGATGTCTGGCTGGTAATGAGTTGCACCAGCTCCGCCAGACTGCCACGGGTGGCCTCCCAGTGTTCACGGGCAATCTCGGGCCATTCCTGCTGCAACAGGGGCAACAGGGCCTGGAAGTGCTCCCGCAGCGGATCCGCTGCGGCGCCTTCGGTTGCGGGGTGAGTCTCCCGGGGCTGGGCAGCGGGAGACGGGTCGTTGGAAGGGTCGTTGGCAGGTGACGACATTGCCATGGGCAGGGTGAACACACCTTAAATGCTCCGGCAATCCCCCCAGCCGGCTTGTTGTTGCCGGATCCGCACCGTATGGTTGTTCTACCGGTTGAGTTTGGTTGTCGTTGGTTTATGTTCAGCAGGTTCAACTCAGTTGCTTCAAGTCCTTTGGCGGCAGCGTAGGGATTCCGCTGAATCCGGGGTTTACTGTCGTCACCGGACCCAACGGTTCCGGCAAAAGCAACATTATTGACGGCATTCTCTTCTGTCTGGGACTGGCCTCCAGCCGCGGGATGCGGGCGGAGCGCCTGCCTGATCTGATTAACCACCGCATGGTGCGGCAAGGCAAAGCCGCCGAAGCATCCGTCAGCGTCACCTTTGCCCTCGGTGACTGGCAACCCCCTGAAGAAGTTGAACCTGACGGCCTGGAAGTTGCCGGGCCCTGGATTAATCCCCACCAGAAGGAGGTGATGATTTGCCGCCGCATCCGGCTGGCCCCTGGCGGTACCTACAGCAGCATCTATTCCATTGGGGCGGAGGCCTGCAGCCTGAGCCAGCTGCAGGTTCAGTTGCGGCGTCTTCGCATTGACCCCACCGGCAGCAACGTGGTGATGCAGGGGGACGTCACCCGCATTGTGTCCATGGGCAGCCGTGAGCGTCGGGAAATCATCGACGAGCTGGCGGGTGTGGCGCTGTTTGATCAGCGCATCGAGCAGTGCCGCGGCAAGCTCACGGCCGTGCGGGAGCATGAAGAGCGCTGCCACATTGTGGAGGCGGAACTCCAGACCAGCGGCCAGAGGCTGGAGCGGGACTGCGAGAAGGCCCGCCGCTATCAGCAGTTGCGGGACGAGTTGCACCAGTCGCGCCAACAGAAGTTGGTGCTGCTGTGGGAGGCATCCTGTCGGCAGCGGCAAGACCTGGTGACGCGCCAGGGGCAGAATCAGCAGGAACAACAGGCCCTGCGGACTCAACGGGAGCAACTTACCGAAGCGCACCATCAGAAAATCCGGCAGTTGCAGGACATCCAGGCGCAGGTGAAAGCCCTTGGCGAGGAACAGTTGTTGTCGGTGCAGGCGATGCTGGCAGGGCTGCAGAGCCGGGAGCGGGAGCTGCAGCGCAGCTTGCAGGACCAGGACCAGGACCAGGACCACGTGGAGCAACGGCACCATGACTGGCGCAGCCGCTGCCGCCAACAGCAGGCCGCGGTAGAAGCGTTGGCCGGCGCAAACCATGCCGCCCCGTTGGCGGCCGCGGAAGCCCGCTGTGCGGACACGGAGCGGGTTGTGGAGCAACAACGCCGGCGGCTGGGGACGCTGGCGCACCGTTCCGGGAGCTGGTTGAAGGCCTATCAGCAGCAGCAGCAGGCCATGGCGGCACTGCGGACCAGCATCCAGCCCCTGCGCACCGAGCAGCTCCAGCTTCAGGAGCAACTCAAGCAGGAGGAGCAACAGTTGCAGGACTGGCGTGAGCAGCAGCAGCAAGGGGAAGACAACCACCGGCAAGACCAGGCCCGGCTGGATGACCTCGCGACCCGGAAGACCCAACTCCAACAGACGTTGGAAGCGCTCCAGACGGAATGCAACCAAGGCAACGGCACGCTGAGGCTGCTGCAGCGCAGCCGCCAGCGGCTGGAACGGGATCAGGTGGAGGTGGAGCAGGACCTGGCCAAGCTGGAAAGCCGCCGTGAAGCCCTTCAGGAAAGCCGTGGCACTGCGGCACTGCGGCTGATTCTGGAGAGTGGGTTGCCGGGCATCCACGGTCCTGTGGCCAAGCTGGGGGAGGTAGACCCACCCCATCGCCTGGCGCTGGAGGTGGCTGCCGGCACCCGTCTCAACCACGTGGTTGTGGATGACGACCGGATTGCCGCACAAGCCATTGCCCTCCTCAAGCGTCACCGGGCTGGTCGTCTCACCTTCCTGCCCCTCAACCGCCTGCGGGCGCCAGCCGCCCAATCCGCCACGGCCCGTGGCGGCCTGCGGTTCCAAGGCCTGGTGGACCGTGCTGTGCATCTTGTTCACTTTGAGCCTGTCTATGGCCAGGTTTTTGCCCACGTGCTGGGGGAGACCCTGGTATTCGAGACCCTGGATCAGGCGCGCCGCCTTCTGGGGCAGCACCGTTGCGTGACACTGGAAGGGGAGTTGCTGGAGCGTAGCGGCGCCATGACCGGTGGCAGCCTGCAGCGCCGCCAGGATCGTCCCGGCTTCAGCCATTGTGAACAGACCGACGAGGCGGAGCCCCTCCGGCAGCGGCGGCTGGAGCTGGGCCAGCACCTGAACACCTGTCGGCGGGAAGAGGCCAAGCAGAGCCAGACCGTGGCTGCCGTGCAGACGCGATTGACAGACGTCAGTTGCCGCTTGGCGGCTGTGGACGCCGAGCACGGCAGTATGGTAGCGCAACACGGACCCCTGGCCACAAGCCTGGATCAGCAACAGCAGCGCATCACCGCCAGCGCCGCACGCATTGCGGAGCGCCAGACGCGGCTGCAAGAACTGGATGTGGAACTGAAGGGGCAGCAGCAGCAGTTGGCCACGCTGGAGGCGGCCGCCAAGGATGACGACGCCACCAGGGTGAGCGGTCAATGGCACCAACTGCAGGAGGAACTGAAGGCGGCAGAAGCCCAACACACCACCAACCTGGCCCAACGGGAGGCTCTGCGGTCCGCCTTGCGGGAGCACCGGTTGAGTGAGCAGCGTCTGGCTGACGAGCGCCAACTGCTGAGGCAGGAAGGGGAGCAACTGGAGCGGGAACGTGAAGCCCTGAGCCGGCGCCGTCAAGAGTTGACCGCCGAGCGGCAGCACCTGGAGAAGGAACGCCAGGCCATGGAGGCCAAGGTTCAGGAGTTGCAACAGGCCCTGGGGGAGCGGCGGCAGCAGCGGGATCAACTGGAGGCTGCCGTGGCGCAACTGAATCAGAAGATCCACCAGAGCACATGGCAGCAGCAGCAGTTGGAGGAGAAGCGCCAGTCTCTCAAAGATCAGCAGACGGCCGTCGAGGCGCAGATCCGCCAGCAGCAGGCAGAACTGCCGGATCCCTGTCCCCAACTACCGGACGCCCTGAGAGCCGGGGGCCTGGAGGTGTTGCAGCAGCACGTCCACAAGCTGGAGCAGCGTTTGCACACCCTGGAGCCTGTCAACATGCTGGCGCTGGAGGAGTTGGCGGAACTGGAGACACGGCTTGCCGCCATCGCAGAACGGTTGACGGTGCTTCAGGAGGAGCGGGAGGGCGTCCTGCAGCGCATTGAGGCCATGGCCAGCCTGCGGAAAAAGGCCTTTATGGAGGCGTTCACCGCTGTCAACGGGCATTTCAAGCAGATCTTTAGCCAGCTCTCGGATGGAGAAGGTCACCTCCATTTGGAGGATGAAGCGGATCCCCTCTCCGGCGGCCTCACCCTGGTGGCGCATCCCCAAGGCAAGGTGATGCGCCGTTTGAGCGCCATGTCCGGGGGGGAAAAGTCTCTGACGGCCCTCAGCTTCCTGTTTGCCCTGCAACGCTTTCGGCCGTCTCCTTTCTATGCTCTGGACGAGGTGGACAGCTTCCTGGATGGCGTCAACGTGGAGAACTTGGCCCGGTTGATTGCCCAGCAATCCCAACTGGCCCAATGTCTTGTGGTGAGTCACCGTCGTCCCATGATTGCCGCAGCCCAGCGCACCATTGGGGTCACCCAGGCCCGCGGCGCCCATACCCAGGTGATTGGCCTGCCCACCCAGGCGGCCTAAGGTGTCTCCCATGTTGTCTTCCTCCTCCATCCCCACCATTCCGTCCAATCGCCTCTGGCTGCGCTCCGAGTTCATGGGCACCCAGGTGATTGCCAAGGATTCCGGCCGGCGCCTCGGGCTTGTGGGAGAAATTGTGGTGGACGTGGACCGTCGGGAGGTGGTGGCGTTGGGTCTCAGGGACAACGCCCTGACCCGCCTGCTGCCGGGGGTCCCCCGCTGGATGCTTCTCAGGGAGATTCGTCAGGTGGGGGACGTGGTGCTGGTGGATTCCTGTGACGCCGTGGCGGAGGACTTCAACCCGGAGCGCTACAGCCGTGTGATCAACTGCCAGGTGATTACCGAGTCCGGAGAACAACTGGGCCGTGTGTTGGGCTTCAGCTTTGACGTGGAAACAGGGGAGCTGGTCACCCTGGTGGTTGCTGCGCTCGGGGTGCCCGTACTGGCCAACGGGGTGCTCAGCACCTGGGAGCTGGGGGCCGCGGAGATTGTCAGCTCCGGCCCTGATCGCATCATTGTCTACGAAGGGGCAGAGGAGAAGCTTCAGCAGATCAGCTCCGGGTTGCTGGAAAAGCTGGGCATCGGTGGCGAGAGCTGGGAGCGCCAGGAGCAGCACACCTATGGCGCCGTCATTCCCGTGGAGAACCAGTTGGCTCCCGGGCAACCCGACCAGGACGAGCGACGTCAACAGGAGGCGCTGCGCGGTGAGTTCACCTCGAACCAGGCCCAGGGCCCATACGACGAGACGGAGCCGGAACTGGAGTACGTGGATGTGGAGCGGGACCGCCGCGCCACCCCGTCCCGGCGTCTTTACCTGAGCGACGATCATCCCGTCCCGCCCCGCCAACCTCCCAATCCCTATTGGGAGGAGGCCGACACCCCCGAGACGGGGGTCCACAGCCGACAACGGGCCCAGCCCATGGACGAGGCGGCGGATCCCTGGCAGGACGAAGTTTAGGACCGCTCGGCAACAGGCGGCAGGGGCCTTCCGCGGCGGTAATGGACCTGCAACCGCAGCACCTCCATGACCACGGCGCTGAGCGCTGCGGTTGCCCCCCCCGGTCCCCGTAACTGCCGCAACGCCGTGGCCATGGTCTCCAATGTTGCGGGACGGCGCAGCAGAGCCAACACCTCCTGGGCAATTTGCGTGGGGGTGATGGGGCCAATTCTCTCGGGCACCACCATGCGACCGGCCTGAAGATTGGGCCAGGCAAGTCCTGAACCGCGTCTCAGCGCCATGGACACCGCCACCATGGCGATCACACGCCCCAACAGGGGAAAACGGCTGAGCAGGCCCAGTGCTCCATCTCCGGTGGCGCCGATCACGTGGGGGTGCTGGGTAGGCAGCAACACCAGCATGGGAACGGCAAGCGCCCCCAACTCGGCGGTATTGGCCCCAACCGTGGTGAGGGCCATGGTGCAGCGCCGGAGTTGGTCATGGGCGGGGTGGTGATCCGCCACCGCAATCCGGACACCTGTGGCCGTGCAGAGTGACCAGTGGGGACGGGACGGGGAAGGAGCCTCCAGCCGCACGGCGCTGGCGCCAAAGGTGGCGGCCAGGGGATTCTGCGGACCGGCAAAACGGAGCAGGTCCTGGCAGCGCACCGTGGGGGCCAGGGGCAAGAGGAAGCGGCAATCCGGATGGCGTTGATGGAGCTTCTCGGCCGTGGCCAACATGAAGGGCACCCCCAGACGGAGCTTGGCCGGTTTGGAGCCAGGCAGCAGGGCAATGGTGGCTGGGGAAGCCGGCTGGGCCGGGGGGGAGGCGCCGGGCTCCGGGGAGATGTCCGCCATCAGGTCGCCAACGATTTGCGCCCGTGAGCGCCAGCGCCCCGGCACCCGTCCATAGGCCGTAGGCCCCATGGCGGCAATCCGATCACACCAGCGGGGCCAGCGGGCCACCCATTCGGCGTAGCAGACGTGGCGATAGCCCAACCGGGCCGCCAGCAGCACGGCCCACAACTGATCACCCCCCAGGAACACCACCACCCCCTGGGGCCGCCAGCGCCGGTAGCGCCCCGGCTGCAGCAGCAGACGCCAGAAGAAACGTGCTGGAACGACGTGGTCGAACACCCCCAGGGCGGCGGCAGTTGCGGCCTCCTGTCCATGGGCATGGGGGCATGGGGTCAGCACCAGATGGAGCCGGGCTGCAGACAACGCAGGGGTGGAGGCCAGATCACCATGAAGCCGCCGCGCCAGGGGGCGCACCCAGGTGAGCAGTTCACCCGGTCCGTTGGACATCAGGATGATGTCACTCTGGGGAAAAACCATGCGGATGGCGAGATTTGAACTCGCAAGGCCGAAGCCACACGCCCCTCAAACGTGCGTGTCTACCAATTCCACCACATCCGCTGTCGTTGCGCAGTCCATGGCTGCCCCTTTATTAAACACCACGTTCGACACATCTTGGCTTGCCGCATCAGGCGCTGATACGATCCACCATTGCTGGTGTCGCTGTGGATGGCCGTTGGCAAGGTCTTGATCGCCAACCGAGGCGAGATTGCGCTGCGGATCATCCGCAGTTGCCGTGATTTGGGCATCCCGACGGTGGCCGTCCACAGCACTGTGGACAGCGACGCCCTCCATGTTCAACTGGCGGATGAGGCGGTCTGCGTTGGGGAAGGTCCCAGCGCCAAAAGCTACTTGAACGTGGCCAACGTCATTGCCGCCGCCACCTCCCGCGGGGTGAAGGCCATTCATCCAGGCTACGGGTTCCTGGCGGAGAGCTCCCGCTTCGCGGAAATCTGCAAGGCCCACGGCATCAAGTTCATTGGTCCGTCTCCGGAAGCCATTCGCACCATGGGGGACAAGTCCACGGCAAAGGCCACCATGCAGGAGGCCGGTGTCCCCACGGTGCCCGGTAGCCGTGGACTTGTGGAGAACGTGAACCACGCCTACCAACTGGCAGATCAAGTGGGCTATCCCTTGATGATCAAGGCGACTGCGGGTGGGGGCGGCCGGGGCATGCGTCTGGTGTCCAAGCCGGAAGAGCTGGAAAGCATGTTCAAAACGGCCCAGGGCGAGGCGAAGGCGGCGTTTGATAACCCGGGGCTCTACATGGAGAAACTGGTGATCCGGCCCCGCCATGTGGAGATCCAGATTTTGGCGGACAGCCGCGGCGGTGTGATCCATCTGGGCGAGCGGGATTGCTCCCTGCAACGACGTCATCAGAAAATTCTGGAGGAAGCGCCAAGTCCGCACATGGCGCCAAGGTTGCGCCGGAAGATGGGTGAGGCCGCGGTGCGTGCCGCCAAGGCCATTCAGTACGAGGGCGCCGGGACGGTGGAGTTTCTCCTGGAGCCCGGCGGTCAGTTTTATTTCATGGAGATGAACACCCGCATCCAGGTGGAGCACCCGGTGACGGAGATGGTCACCGGGCTGGACCTGGTGGCACAGCAGTTGCAGATCGCCGCTGGCAAGCCCTTGGCGTTAAGCCAGAAGGACGTCCGTTTCCAGGGTCATGCCATTGAGTGCCGCATCAACGCCGAGGATCCGCGCCATGGGTTTCGGCCCACACCGGGATGCATCAGCGGGTGGCTTCCACCAGGAGGGCCCGGGGTCCGGGTGGACAGCCACGTGTACACCGATTACCATATCCCCCCCTATTACGACTCTTTGATTGCTAAAATCATTACCTGGGGGCAGGACCGGCCACAGGCCATTGCCCGCATGCGCCGCGCCCTCAGCGAGTGCGCCGTGATCGGTGTGAGCACAACCATTGATTTCCACCGTCAACTGCTGGAGCGGCCCGAGTTTCTGAAAGGAGCCGTGCATACAAAATTCATTGAGCAGGACATGCTCCAGCAAGGGCTCATCTGATGGCCATGGTCAGCAAGCCCTGTTGGCCCACCAGCAATTCCCGCAGGAGGCTCACCAGGCCCAGCCAGATCACCGGTGTCACATCCACGCCACCGATGGGGGCCACCCAGCGGCGGGTGGGGCTCAACAGGAGTTCCGTAGGGATATGGAGGAGGCGCCAGCCGCCCTGTTGAAGATCCACCTGTGGATACCAGGTGAGAACAATGCGAAACAGAAACAGCAGCGTCCAGGTGGCCAACACCAGACCCAGCAGCAGACGGAGCGGGGGCAGGATCTTGACCGCAACCAGCAGGGCCGTGGCGCCGGCAGTGGTCTCAGGCGGCAGCACTGGGCATGAGAGAGGCGCTGGAAAATCCTAGCCAACCCCAGTTCTGGATGAAGGTCAGACGGGGCTCGGGATATTCGGGCCGGGGTTCAGAATGCCGATGTTGCCGATGTTGAGACCTCGGGTTATGTATGCCAGGGTGTAAGCTGCCAGGCAGGGGAGAATATGGACAAGAGCATGGATGGAAGATCGGTGGCAGGTGTACTCCAGGCCCCTGCTGGACTTGAGCTCCTCAAAGAGGGTTTCCATAATGAATCGTTTGCGCAACAGCACTGTGTCCAACATGGGCGCCAGTGTGATCCTGAACGCTACAATCTGGACCTTATGATGGATGAGCAGATGGAGCGTGAAGCCAAAGAACCAACCCATGGTGCTGCGACCTCGTTTTGCCAAGCCTTGGAAGATCCTGTTGCGGCTGATGCGGGCGTTATGACAGAGGGCCAGCTTGGCGCTACCGGCGAAGCAGATGCCGGTTTTCTGGCCACAGAAATCATGCAGCAGCAGGTAAAACGGCAGCAGCAAGCGCACAAACCGGCCATAGCTGGGGAGTTCACCCAAGCAGTCCCGGTCCTCTTGTCTGAGGTCATGGCGCCAGAAATGCTTGAAACATTCGTAAGCTGAGATATGAAATAGCACAATGATGAACAGTATCTCAGCGGGGGAGAGCTTTAACGTGGTTACGAGGGCCTGTGGACAAAAGGGATGTACCGTGATGCGAGAAGGGTTGCCACGAGATTCCAGTGAGCGGTATCGCTGCTGTCGGTTTTGTTACAATGAGTGGCAATGCACCGATACTCCTTGCTTCTGGCAAAGAAATTCTCGATCCGATGGCGCTACTTGTCGGCTTCTCTGTCGGAGGAGCGCCGATTCTTGCGGTTCCCCTCAGGTGGGATAGCTGATCCGTGGCGTCCCATCCCTTTGCTCTCGTGGGTTTTGTCCGGGTAGCAGGAGGAAGAACACCAGATTGCCCAGGGCCTCCACCCGTGCCACGATCTTCCTTGTCAGCTCGCCGCGGGAGCGGCCCATGCACTGGTGCCTGGCGCCCCTTTTGCCCCAGCGGCTTTCTGGTGAACCGAGGCAATAGCGCCGTCGATGAGCACGACCTCCAGATCAGGATTGCCACTGGTGGTCTTGAACAACCGCTGAACCACACCGCTGGTTGCCCAGCGTCGAAAGCGTCGGAGCGGGCGGTTCCATGGGCCGAAGCCATCCGGCAGATCTCGCCAGGGGGCGCCGGTGCGCACCTTCCAGAGAACAGCTTCGAGAAGCAGACGGTTGTCTCTTGCCGTAACGCTACGATCCGCAACCTTGCCGGGAAGCAGCGGGGCCATCGCTGCCAGAATCGATCCGTGATCACCAAGCGGTGGTCGCTCATGACAACTTCCATTCCTGAAGGTTGAATCACACCCCAACCTCCATGGCAAGCTCTTTTGTCCACAGGACCTGATATTGTGCTAATGTGCAAGCAAGATCTCAATGCTCCAATTTCATGGACACCTCCAACCACGAGCATGTTGGCAAGGCTCTTCATCTCTTGCGGGAGGGTCTGGGGCCGTTTGTCGAGCGTGAGGTGAAGACGGCGTTGGATAGTGGGCGCATTAGTACAGAGGCTCTGATTGAGAAGTGGTGGAACAACGCCCCCCATGCCCACTCACTACGGAATAAGCCAATTACCGATTTAGATGTTGCAAGTTTAGATGTTGCAGGTTTGCTCAGGCTTATGAGAATTACATGGAGGGATGTGTCCTACTCAATACTTGGACGGACAGAACTCAATCTAGTGCATGACCTATCAACTTATCGTAACAAGTGGGCACATCAGGAAGAGCTTTCCAGTGAAGATGTCTATCGAGTTCTTGATTCTTCTGAGCGTCTACTGAGGGCTATCTCTGCAACGAAAGAGGCAGAAATTGTAATGCAATCAAGACTTAAACAGCTTCAGGCTCTTGTTGAGAACAATCAAATTGAAAACAATCAGCAAGATAAGAATTACTCCTCTAAACATCATATTGAGGGTGACCAAATTCTCTCTGCCCAAGTCTCAGGATCAGCAAGAGGGGTCTTTCTACAAAGTATCCATAAGGCAAAAGAAAATCATAAGGGTAAACCTGAAGAATTAACCAGAAAGATTGCAAAAATTATCTTGAAAGAGTGTCTTGATCTATGTGACAAACAAATCATAGATGAATTTCGATGTACCTATGGGCCACTTGATAAAAGGAATGGATGGGTTGACATTGCAGCTACATATGAGAATAACAATTCCAAGCCTGTGGAGAAATATCCGAAGATTCTTTTAGAGTTAAAGAAATCCGACAGAAAATTTGTCTTTGGCACTGAAGATTACTTTGAAGATATAGATCAATTAAAAAAATATATGAATAGCAAAGAATGTGAAAGTGTCGAACATGGAATAATTTTTAACATTGGCCAGCTCCAGATATTCCGAAAACATAATAAACTTATCTATCCAGTGACGAAAGTCATTGATTTTTTGCCGGGAAATATTACAGATTTCATAAAAAATAATTCGTCTCAAAGAGAGAATATTCATAAGATTGTTAATTTTGTTAAGACTGTAATCATTAGACAGCCTCAGGAATCTCAGAAATTGCCGGCAACAATAATAGCAATTTATAACAATAAGGGCGGTGTTGGTAAAACTACAACAGTTTCTTATCTATCTTACTTTCTAAGAAAAAAATCTGGCCATCTGAAAGAGAGAATGAATAGCGTTCTTATGATTGACTATGATCACAATCAGGCTAATCTTACCAAGAGATTTGGATTTGATAAAACTGATGGAGAAATGCACGAGTTGCTAGTAGATGTTAAGAAAGGCAAAGATGTTAGTCAATTTCAATTAAAATATATTAAACAAGTCAGATTTAAAGAAAAAGGGATCGTGATAGATTTTCTAGCGGCAGATCAAGTCTTATGTGAGGGAATAGGAACTTATGAAGATGTGTTTAATTTTGAAGATAATAATTGTTTGAAGAAGCTATGTTTAGAGCTTGGCAAAAAGTATGACTATATCATTATTGATACGTCACCAGGCTGGGAACAAAGTCCTCATACACAAGCAGCAGTAACTGCTGCTGATTGTCTTCTACCTCTGAGCAAATGGGGAGACTTTGATTCTTTTGATGGCTATCGCTCTGTTATTTGTGATAAATTGCCTAAAGTTTCACAAGTCCAAAGCCATATGAAGCCGGATAAGCCGGATAACTTAGGATTATGGATTACTGACTCGAGAGATAACGATCCAATGATTAAGGATATGATTATCAATGAATTTGAATATCATATTAGTCAAATAAGAAATAAGAAACAAGAATTAGAATTAAGAAGAGGTTTTTTCGATTTTCAAAATGGAAATAAATTGCGAACAATCAAGCATAGTGCTTTGATTCTCAAAAGTTCTTGTCACAATCCTGAATTGCGGAAAGATTTTCTAAAAACTTGTCATTATACTGCAATTGATAAGGCTTACAAGAAGCTACTTAATTCATTCATTGGAGACTAGCGAAATGCAGAATAACCTCATTCTCCAACTCCCAATCATTCCTATTAATCAACTATTCTCAACTCGTGAGATATCCCAAGCTCCCTTGGAAACAGTTTGTCTCACGCAACATTATCGTGTCAATTTTGATCAAATGAATATCATACCAATTCCTGTCAAACGTGACAACTCTACGGATCAACCCCGCTACGAGGTCCTTGCCAATCATCACATCTTCCTTGCCCTCAAGAAGGCCCAATGTCCCCTTGTCCGCTGTCTGTCCCTCAATCGGCCAGAAGAGCAGACTGAGATCTGGCAGACAGAGCTGCAGGTTCAGCCGGGTAGGCCTAATATCGCTTCCATGAACCAGGAAGAGCTTCAACAAATCTTTACTTATCTTATCAAAAGAGAAAAAGTTCTTGCTAAACTCCTCAGTCATGAGGAATTAATCCAAGCGCTGGCAGACCAACCCGGTCGCCTCTACTGGTCTTCCTGGGACTCCCTCAAAGCCCTTGCCAAAACCCATAAGGTCACCATCACCAAAAAGCACATGGACTGCTTGGACAATTATTTTCGCTTCGACCCCCAACCTTTACCAAGCCTGTGCATCAATACAATTTCAGCGGAAGAACTCAGTCGCCACCTTAACATTTTCCCCTTAGAGAAAGGGAAAGCCAATCAGCTTTCCCTTCGGTTTTCTAGCTCCCCCAGTCGCCCCTATTGGCGCAACTTTAAGGATATGGCTAAAGCTCTGCGCGATGAGACTCAATTCATCATCCCCAAGGCAACACAAATTATCCTTGCCAAAGGATTTCACTTCACCCCAACGCCTCCCCCGGTCCCCAATACTTTTCGCTTCCTGCTCCAGCAAATGACGGTGAAAGCGTTGCGCCGGGAAGCAGACAAGCGCGGTCTTGACCACAAAGGCAAGAAGAAAGCGGACTTGGTGGGCCAGCTTTCCAGCGGCTGACGAGCATTCCTACGGTACTTTAATTTTGACCCCTGGCCCACTCACGCTAGAGGCTTCACCTAATGTCTCAGAAAAACCAGATCACTAAAAACTGTCCTCTGTAAGCCCTTATTGAGTACCCCAACACCCCGGCTGGAAAGCGGCCCGACGCCAGGGCTGCCGTCCCTGCTGCGCCGGCGCCAACCATGACGTCCTTCATCAAATTGGCATAGCGTCTCACGTTGCCCCGCTGAATGGCCACGATGCTCCAGCCCATACAGATCAAGGTCCAGAGGGCAAGTCCATGGAGCCAACTCCATCCCCCTGGGGGGTGAAC
>JXQG01000114.1 GCA_001007665.1 Candidatus Synechococcus spongiarum SP3
CCGTATTGGTGGGGATGAAAGAGATGTCGATGTGCCGGTCCGGATGCAGTTCCCTTGGAAATCCGCGGGCATCGAAGACCAGGTCGTAGCGTTCCGGCGCCAGGCCCTCGAATTCCACTCTGGCGCCGCCCTCCACCCTGGCGATATTGAGCACTCTGGCGTCGATGTGGCGCGCGCGCGCACTTTCCTGCAGCAGGTCCGTCATGGAATCGGCGGACAGGTGGTAGGCGTAGGACACCTGTTGGGGCGTGAAGTAGTGGGTGAAGTCTCGATTGCGCCGGCCCCATCCCTCGAACGCCACGCCGTACTTGCGAGTTCCCTTCAAGCGCTGCTGGACGGTTTCGTGAGGAAGATTCGTCAGTTGCCGCAACTCCTGAACCAGGCTCGGCCAACTGCCTTCACCCACTCCGATGACCGGGATGCGCGAGTCGTAGATGTGGTGCAGCTCGTGGTCGCTGTCGGGATGAAGACGGGTCACGCTGGCAGCCGCCATGCACCCCGCGGTTCCTCGCCCAACAACCGCGATCTTCCGTAAGGATTTACTGCCCGGCTGTATCACTCCACTTGACTTCCATGGATGTCGGTCGATGATCCCGTGTTGGGATAGCTGAATGTGCCGCGTGCACAACAAGCTACCACAATCCCGGCATCGTCGTCCTCGGACTTGACCTCGCCTTAACGAGATTGCGTATAATTCGCTGAATCTTCCGCTGAAGCCGGATGAGATTCTCCTTGTCCTTGCCTGATCTGCTCGAGGTGGCTGCGTAGGGTCGTGTTCAACAATCCATTTGACTCATTTCACAATACTGTTGCCGAAGCCAAGGAAGAGCGTGAGCAACTCGACCGGCTGCTGACCATATCCACGCCTCGGGAACGTCTGTTTGTCTCGGTCGTGGCCCTGGCCTTGATTGTGCTGGCGGCATGGCTCTTCTTCGGCAGCGTCGCCCGCAGCGTCGCCGTTGACGGTGTGCTGGTCGAGCCTGGCGATAGCCGATTCGAGGGCAAACGGTTTGTGCGGGCGCTGGTCTGGGTCCGGAGCGACGTGGCCCCGCAGATCGAGGCCGGCATGCCGGCAGTGATAGAGCTGGCCCGGACAGATGGGGACGCCGCCACACTCGAGGGAGAGGTCGCGGCGATTGCTGCCGTACCCTTGTCCGATGGGTTGGCGGCGTTTGAGTGGGCGGCGCCGGCGTCCGTGCACCGAGTCGAAATCGCGCTCGATGACGGCTTTGAACCGGCTTCCCTTGCGGGCAGAAAATGCCGGGTTGTCATCCGACTCGGCAGGCAATCTCCGGCCGCACTTTTCCGAATGAGGCGATTATAGGATGCCGCCGCAGGTTTCCAGACGGGCAAGCCACAAGGCCGCATCCGAGGTCTCGAAACGAAGGATAACCACGCCAATTCTGTTGCAGATGCACGCATCGGAATGTGGCGCCGCCTGCCTCGGCAGCATCCTGGCCTACTTCGGGCGCTGGGTGCCGCTGACCGAACTGCGCGAGAAATGCGAGGTGAGCCGTGACGGCAGTAGCGCCGCCAGCATCCTTCGCGCCTCCAGACACTACGGGCTCCGCTGCAGCGGACTCAGCGTTGGCGCCCATCAACTGAAGAAGCTGCAGTTCCCTCTGATTCTCTTCTGGCAATTCAGCCATTTCCTCATCCTCGAAGGGTTCGACGGCCGCCATTTCCATCTCAACGACCCCTCCACGGGGCGGCGTACGGTTCCCGCCGAGGAATTCAACAAGAGCTACAGCGGCATTGCGCTGCGGTTCGAACGAGGCGCCGATTTCAAGCCCGGTGGCGAGCGGCCAGGCCTGTTCCGGCAATTGGCGGGTCTGCTCGCCGGATCGTGGAGCGTGCTTACCTGGGTTATTGCCTGTGGACTCATGCTGACGTTGCTGGCCCTTGTGGTTCCCGCATCTCTCAGTGTTTTCGTGGACGATGTTCTTCAAGGCCACGGGCCCTGGGGTGGGTTGGTGGCGGCGTTGCTTGGCGGCGGGATCCTGGTTTACATCCTGTCCCTGCTCAAGCATCGATTCCTGAAGCGTCTCGCGATCCGGATTTCGGTGATGGGCTTCAATCGGGGCATGTCCCGGCTGCTGCGCTTGCCGGTGGAGTTCTTTCAACACCGGCTGGTCGGCGACTTGACCGATCGAGTCTCGTCCACCGACAGAATCGCCAGGAATCTGACGGACCAGTTTCTTGTGCTGGTCATCGACATGGCCATGAGCGCGGTCCTGCTCATGGCGATGTTTGCCTACGACGTCCTGCTCGCGCTGATGGTGGTGTCTCTGGCCCTGCTGCACGGATTGCTGGCCCACTTCCTGAACGGACTCCGGACGGTTCGAAGCCAGGCGATGAGGCGTGAACAGGGATTGTTGATCGGCATGGGCATGCAGATGTTGAGTCATGCGGACAACCTGCGCATGACCGGATCGGATGACCGGTTCTTCTCTCGCTGGAGCGGCCAGCAGGCGCGCGAACTGCAGGCGCGCCAGCTCTTTTCGGAACTGGGCTCCGTCAGTACCGCCCTCCCGGGCCTGATCACGACACTTCGCAGCGCGGCCATCCTGGGCATCGGGGGAAGCCTGGTCATGACCGGAGACATGACCCTGGGGACCCTGGTCGGGTTCTATATCCTGGCCGAGATGTTTCTGGCCCCCGTGGGGCGATTTTTGGAGTTCGCCGACAAAC
>JXQG01000057.1 GCA_001007665.1 Candidatus Synechococcus spongiarum SP3
TGGACCGTTTGCTCTGGCTCAGTCAGCGCCAGATGGAGAGGATCCAGTCCTTCTTTCCCAAGTCTCGTGTCGTGAGCCGTGGGGAGGACCGCAAGAATCGGCACTCCTACGACAAGGTAAATCCCATTTGTCCACAAGCTCTGGTTCTTCAGAGTCGCAGATCTTTATATTCTGACTATGACCAGCAGCCAGTGGAGCAGCGCTGCGGCAACTTTGCTCATCTCCAGGCCCAGGGCTCATCCTGTGGAAAAGGAGTAATGCCCCTCAGAAGAGGGGGAGATTCCCAAGAGACCTCAGCAGAAAGAGGGGTGGCCCACTGGTTCTGGCTCCGTGAGCGCCAGCTTGAGAACACCCCATCCTTCTTCTTCAGGGAGCGGAGTGTCAGCCCTGTGGATGTCCCAAGGCATTGAGCGGGCGCTGATGCTGGATGCCACAGACTGCAAAGCGCATCCCACGGCGTCCAACCGCAAAGGGGAACGGCCTCCTCCTGACCGCCTCTCAACACTCCTGGGGCCGCTAAATTATCCTGACACTTCAGGCCTTTATTCTTTAAGCCCTTAGGCTGGTTCCGCCACTGCCTGTGCTCCATGGACACCCGGGTGCTGCCCCCTGTGGATCCCCAGCCCCGTGTCCACGGCCGATCCTGGTGGCCAGGGTGCTGGGCAACGCCACGGTGGGGCGTTGTGGTGGAGCGGGTGCTCCGCAGTCCACGGCTCAAGCGACTGATGGACGTCACGGTGTCTGGTCTGGCCCTGACGGGGGGCGCCCCCCTGTTCCTGATGGTTATGCTGGCGGTCTGGTGCAGCTCCCCCGGGAAGCTGTTTTATGTGCAGCGCCGCCTGGGGCGGGATCACAAGCCTTTTGGCTGCATCAAGTTTCGCACCATGGTGCAGGGAGCCGACCGGCAACTGCGCCGCACCCTGAAAACCTCTGCTCAACTGCAGGACGACTTTCGTCATTGCTTCAAACTCAAAAACGACCCCCGCATCACGCCTGTGGGGCACATGCTGCGGCGCACCAGCCTGGATGAGCTGCCCCAGCTCCTCAACATCCTGCGGGGTGAGATGAGCCTGGTGGGACCACGCCCCATTGTGCGGGCGGAGGTGGAGCGCTATGGGGACGCCATTCACCAGGTGCTGTCCGTTCGGCCAGGCTTGACGGGTCTCTGGCAAGTGTCAGGGCGCAACAACCTCACCTATGCCCAGCGGATTGCCCTGGATTTGCAATACGTTGCGCGGCGCTCCATCCTGTTGGACCTGGTGATTCTCTGGCGCACCGTGGGGGTGGTGCTCTTCCCCAGAGACAACGGGGCCTACTGACATCCGTATACCCCGGACGCCAGCGCCCGTCAACAACTGACCACACCCGCCAGCACCAACCACAGCAGCAGCCCCCGACGGGTCAGATGCACGATGGCCAGCACACGGTCCGGCTGGGGATCCGGATGGTCCGAACCCAGTAGCGGCTTATCCCGTTCCTGCTGGCCATAGCGGTTGCGCCCCCCCAACCGGACCCCAACGGCATGGGCATAGGCCGCCATGGAGACACTGGCATTGGGGGACGAATCCGCGGCCCCCTCCCGCCGGGCCACGGCCAACAGCCACCAGGGCCGGCCCAACATCACCCCCAGACTCAGCACCGCCAAGCGGCAGGGCAGCCACACCATCCCGTCCTCCAGCCGGGCGGCGGCGGTCCCCAGCCAGCGCAGGGTTCCCTGCCGATAGCCCACCATGGAATCCATGGTGCTCACCGCCTTGAAGCCCCAGCCCATGGCCACCGGACCCGGCGCCCCCTCCCCCCATGTCGCCTGCAGCACCACCCCCACCCCTATCCAGAACAGGGGGGCAAAGGCCCCGTCAACGGCATTTTCGCTGGCGCTTTCCGCCACACCCCGCAGGATATCGCGGCGGCTCAGGTTCGTCACGTCGCGCCCCACAAGCCTGGCCAGGGCCTGACGGGCTGCGGGCAGATCCGGGGAGGGCTCCAGCAGGGCCAGCACAGCCGTGACCCGTTGGCGCAGGCTTCGCCCCGCCAGACAACTGGCCAGGGCCAGGATCAGCCAGGGGGTAGCCAGGAGCGGCCAGCGGCGTGCGCTCTCCTCCAAGGCCATTCCCGCACCCATGGCCAACAGCAGCAGGGTGGCGGCCAACACCACCCCCGCCAGTTGCAGGCGTCGGGGCTGCCGATGACACCAGATCTCCAGCCCATGGCGCAGCCGGCTGATCCCCCAGCCCATGACCTGCACAGGATGGGGCCAGGCCAGAGGATCCCCCAGCAGCCAATCCAGGCCGCTGGCGGCCACCACAAGGCCCCAGCCCGCCAACGGAGACACAGGCGTGCAACCGGAGCAGTGTCAGGCAGCCTTCAGCCAACTGAACATGGCGCGGAGGCGTTGGCCCACCGCCTCCACGGGATGGTCCTGATCCTGCTTCCGCATGGCGTTCATCCGGGGCTTGCCCGCGGCGCACTCCGCCACAAACTGCCTGGCAAAGCTGCCGTCCTGGATCTCCGCCAGCAACCGCCGCATCTCCGCTTTGGTGTCGTCGGTGATTAGGCGGGGTCCACTGACGTAATCACCGTATTCGGCGGTGTTGGAGATGGAGTCCCGCATGGCGGTGAGGCCCCCCTTCACCATCAGATCCACGATCAGTTTCACCTCGTGGAGGCACTCGAAATAGGCCAACTCCGGCTGGTAGCCCGCCTCCACCAGGGTTTCAAAGCCGGCCTTCACCAGGGCGCTCAGGCCGCCACAGAGCACGGCCTGCTCCCCGAACAGGTCCGTCTCCGTCTCCTCCTTGAAGCTGGTTTCCAGGATGCCCGCCCGGGTGGCGCCGATGCCTTTGGCGTAGGCCATGGCCAACGGTCGGGCCTGACCGGAGGCATCCTGGGCAATGGCGAAGAGGGCCGGAACCCCCTGGCCGTTTTCGTATTCCCAGCGCACCGTATGACCCGGTCCCTTGGGGGCAATCATCACCACGTCCACGTTTGCGGGCGGCACAATGAGCTGGAAGCGGATGTTGAAGCCGTGGGCAAAGCCGAGCACCTTGCCCGCGCTGAGGTGGGGCGCCACGGACGCCTCATAGACCTGCTTCTGTACTTCGTCGGGCAGCAACAGCATGATCCAGTTCGCCCGCGCTGCGGCCTCCTGCACCGCCACCACCTCCAGACCGTCCGCCCGGGCCTTGGCAGCGGAGCGGCTCTCCTCGTGGAGGCCGACAATCACCTTCACCCCGCTATCTCTGAGGTTGAGGGCATGGGCATGACCCTGGGAGCCGTAGCCGACGACAGCCACCGTCTTTGTGTTCAGGACCGAGAGGTCGGCGTCGTTGTCGTAAAAAAGATTGGCCATCGATAAAGAACCGGATCCCAGTGGAGAATTGCTGACCCTAGGCAGTTTAGGCCAAAGCATCCAGGCAGAGAATTTGCATCACGCTGAGAATGGTGCGACTTTCCAGAATGTTGAGACCGTTGATCTCCGCCAGATGGATGAGAAAGTTGATCTCGTCGTGGTTGATCTGGTTGTCACTGGCGACGATTTTGCAGGCCATGGCAAAGGCGGTGAGCTGCTGGCCAGGGCTCAAGGCTGTGGTCGCTTCGGCCAGCATGGCGTCCCGCCCGTCCTGGCGGTGCCGGTCCCACAACTGATCCGTGAGGGCAAGCCACTCTTCCTCTTCCATGGCGTTGTAGGGGTGGCGAGCGCTGAGTTCCTCAAAAAAGGCGTTCCTCTCCACGTCGCTGACGTCCAGATCGGACCACACAGCGCAATGGCCAACGGCGGCAAAGGCGGTTTTGAGATCCAAGGAAGATAATTCAGTGCCCTTCGCTCTAGCAGCCTTGCCCTTGGCGCGCCATTGGTAGCGGAACCACTGTCAAGGATCCATGACCACTGGTGTGTGGCTGAGTTGGATTGTGGGTACCCTTAGCGCTCTCGCACGGGCCGTAACCCAACGACAGCCACCAAGGTTGGCCGTCAAAAAGGGTCAGAACCAAGAGCGCCACGCGGCTCACACCATGCGGCTTGGGGAAAGAAGGGTTGAATTCTCTCAAGCTGGTGCTCACTGAGCCAAAACCAGCGGGCCATCCCTGCTCCTGACGGTCTCTTGGGGCTTCCTCTTGACAGCCCTTACGCCTCGCCGGGGTGGGCGATGACCCGGTCAATCAGACCATAGGCTTTGGCGTCTTCGGCCCCCATGAAGAAGTCCCGGTCAGTGTCTTTGGCCACCTTCTCGACGCTCTGGTTGCACATGGCGGCCAACTCCCGATTGAGACTGTCCCGGTTGCGGAGGATTTCCTTGGCCTCCCTGGCAATGTCACTGGCCTGACCCTGGGTGCCACCGCTGGGCTGATGGATCATGATGCGGCTGTGGGGAAGCGCCGAGCGCTTTCCCTTTGTGCCGGCGGCCAGGAGAAACGCCCCCATGCTGGCCGCCTGGCCCATGCAGATGGTGACCACGTCGGACTTCACGTAGCGGATGGTGTCGTAGATGGCCATGCCGGCTGTGACGGAACCGCCAGGGGAGTTGATGTAGAGGTAGATGGGTTTGATGGTGTCGGAGTCCAGGTACAGCATCTGGGCCACCAGGGCATTGGCCACCCCATCTGTGACTTCGGAGCCCAGAAACAGGATCCGCTCCACCCCGAGGCGGGTATAGATGTCCACCCAGCGCTCAAACTGACTGCCGGGCAAGCGATAGGGGACGCTGGGGGTTCCGAGGGGCATGGGACAAAAGTTGGTGAGAGGAGAGGCGGCTGGGGGTCAGGGGGTTGGAGGCGGTGCTGTGGGCAGCTCCTTTCTGCTGGTGAGCACCCGGTCAATCAGGCCGTATTCCTTGGCTTCTTCTGCAGTCATGTAGGTCATGCGGTCGGAATCTCGGCTCAGCTCCTCCATGGTGTGACCAGTGTTGGTGGCCAGAATCGTCAGCATGGTGCGTTTGTTGTCCAGCACTTCCCGGGCGCGAATCCGGATATCGCTGGCCTGGCCCCGGGCGCCGCTGCGGGGCTGGTGGAGAACGATGGAGGCGTGGGGCAAGGCGGCCCGATACCCCTTGGTGCCGGCGGAAAGAATCATGGCGGCTGTGCCCATGGCCTGGCCGATGCAGATGGTGTGGACTGGTGGCTTTACGTAGCAGAGGGTGTCGCAGATGGCAAAGGCCTCGGTCTCGAAGCCAATGGCCTCGCCGGAGTACCAGCTTGTGCCGGTGGAATTGATGTAGAAGAAAATGGGCTTCTCGGGATTGTCGAACTCCAGGTAGAGCAACTGGGCGATGATCAGTTCGGTCACGTCCAGGCCCAGTTGTTGCTTCACTTGGTCGTCGGAGAAGAGGGGCAAGCCCAGGTAAATGATGCGCTCCCGCAACAGCAGGGAAGGGAGGTCAGGCGGCGGCGTCCGCAGCACACTGGTCTCCGCCGTCTCGTAGGCGGTGGAGATGGCCTGGGGGATGGACGTGGTGATTCCTCGGGGCATCGTGCTGTTGCGCATCTGGGCCGTTGCGTGGGAGGTAGCCTAGCGAGTTGGGGGCCACTCATGGTGCTGGTGGGGTTTTGAGTGGGTTCTCTGGTGCGACGGTGGGAGGCTGCGCATCTCTGACTTCAGCAAAATAGGTGCCTCCTTTTAAAACATGATTTATGAAAATAAACTTTCTATGGCCAATATACTCACTGGCATTCTTGACGATAACCCGAGATTCATATACGTAGGCAACGGCGTCTTCAGGGTGTTTCTGTGAATATCTCTCCGGTTGCCGCTTCAGATCCACCTCGAACTCACGCCCTACTAGATTTTCCTTTCGCAATGCTTTAGACAAAGCATCTACATTAATTGTTCGCAGACTCTGTTCACGGCACTTCTGTGCCAGCTCACGATCCCTGGTGACTATTATGCCATTGTTGTCCTTGGTGAGCTGCAAGAGCTTTTCATCCGGCTTTTGCCTCTCGCCAGGATCATAACAGATGTCGTCGATGCGATCCTGATACTTAGCGCGCAATTCGTTAAGGTTTTCTAATCCAGCAACACCTTGTCTTCCCCTATTTATATCACTATTGTCGTTGCCTAATCCGCGTAGTTCATTTAGCACACACTGATGAATAATGATACGACCTTTCAATTCCTCAAACGAGTCAACTTCCAGAAGATGCACAATGCTGCCATTGATTATAGCACTAGTGTCAATAATCATGGGCTTGGTTTGGCTATTGTCGTTTTCTATTGTTTTATCAAGGACAGGAATATCTTGATCTATTTGATTATCTTCTTTCTTCTTCACTGCCATCTTGACCATCTCTTCAACTTTGACGATGTGTTGTTCAACTGTCTCCAGACCGATACGGACCGTATCTATTTTACTCCCCAGATTCATTTTGCTTTCCAAGGTACGACTCAGCCTATGAATCCCTTCTTCTGACGTTGCTTCCAGCTTTGTTAATTTTTCGTTCAATTCCTTGACACTATTATTCAGTTGCGTAAGGGTAGGTTCCATTGTGCCCTCGTCTCGCTTGCCTTTGGAAACAAGCTTTACGCCGGCCGCCGCGCCACCTGCTGCTGCAATGAAGCTTAACACCACGACCACTGCTCTACCCCAACCCCCAGTGTTCCTGTTGTCCTGTGCGTTGCCGTCTCCTACGGGCAGGAGCAAGAGAAGACCAGCCACAGCAGGGCCGGCCAACAGATGACGTATGGGGAGAGGCATGAACTCGGGCTCGCGGGCCAGGTAAAGGCAAAAGCATAGTCAGCCCGTCTATTACAGTCAAGAAGCTCTAAACAATAGAACATAAGATTAAGAATTTATTCGCTAAACTCAATAAATCTGCTGTATTATTTACACTAAAGGTCTATATGATAGTATGTCATTTAAAGGTCTATATGATAGTATGTCATTATCGATCACAACCATGGCGCTGTTCTCCAAAGCCCTGGACCGGCTGAGAAGGGGGCAAGGGGGGAGTGTCAGCATTCTGGCCCGCGGCGTGCTGGCCATCCCCACGTTGGAGGGAGTCACGAGATGGCCAGGTCTGCGGCAGGGCGCCATCCACGAGGGAATCCTGAACCGAATCCCGAACAGGGGCCGTTGTGCCTTGACACCGCTCCACAACAGCCCGGAACTGATCCCCGGCAATGGTTTCCTGTTCAATGAGCTCATCAGTCAGTTCGTCCATCAGGGAGCGGTGACGGGACAGCAGGGCGCAGGCTTTGGCGAGAGCCTGTTTGGCCAGCTTCTGCACTTCCGCATCCAGGGTTTTAGCCGTGTCTTTTGAATAGGTGGGGTGCTGCTGAATCCAGTCCCGGCCAATGAACACCTCCGCCTGGTTCCCTTCCCAAGCCACCGGACCCAGGGATGAGAAGCCGTAGCGGGTCACCATCTCCCGGGCCGTGGCGGTGACGGCCTCGATATCGCTGCTGGCGCCCTGGGTGATCTCCTGTTTTCCAAAGACCACCAGTTCCGCAGCGCGGCCTCCCATGCTCACCGCCATCCGGGCCTCAAGCCGGGCCCGGGTCACCAGACCGGAATCCACCACCACCTCGTCGGGGGTGAAGCGGGCAAAGCCGCCCACACCGCCGCTGCGGGGCAGCAGGGTCACCTTGTCCAGATCGTCGGCCTGATCCAGCAGGGTGGCCACCAGTGCATGACCCACCTCATGATAGGCAATGAGCCGCTTTTTGGCACTGTCCTGGAGGGGCGCAGCGGGCAGTCCCATGGTGACCCGCTCCAGGGCATCCATGATGTGGTTGTCCTCAAGGCACTGCTTCTCTGCCCGGGCCGTGAGGATCGCGGCTTCATTCAGCAGGTTGGCCAGGTCGGCGCCGGAGAAGCCGGGGGTGCGGCGGGCCCACGTGGCAAGGTCCACCTCCGGGCTGATGGGCCGGGTGCGGGCATGGACATTGAGAATGGCCTCCCGTCCGCGGCGATCCGGCAAGTCCACCAGCACCCGCCGATCAAAGCGCCCCGGTCGCAGGAGGGCCGTATCCAGCACGTCGGGGCGGTTGGTGGCCGCCAGCACAATCACACCGGAATTGTCTTCAAAGCCGTCCATTTCCGTGAGCAACTGGTTGAGGGTCTGCTCCCGCTCGTCGTTGCCGCCACCGATGCCCGCGCCCCGCTGGCGCCCCACGGCATCAATCTCGTCCACAAACACAATACAAGGGGCTTTCTCCTTGGCCTGGCGGAACAGATCCCGCACCCGGCTGGCCCCCACGCCAACAAACAACTCCACAAACTCACTGGCGGAGATGGAGAAAAAATGCACCCCCGCTTCTCCAGCCACAGCACGGGCCAGCAAGGTTTTGCCGGTTCCCGGCGGCCCCACCAGCAGCACGCCACGGGGAATGCGAGCGCCAATGCTGGTGAACCGATCCGGCTGCTTGAGAAAGGCCACCACCTCCTGGAGTTCGTCCTTGGCTTCGTTGATCCCTGCCACGTCCTCAAAACACACCTTGACGTCGTTTTCAGCGCGCAGGCGGGGTTTACTGCGGCCAAAGCCCAGGGCCCGGTTGGCCGCCTTGGCGGAGCGGCGCAGCAGGAAGGTGAGGCCCACCAGGATCAGCAGCACCAGCAGCAGATTGCCCATCAGCCCCGTGAGGGCCTGTTGCTGACGGCTGTCCTGAATGGTGAGGGGCACACCGGCGGCTTCCGCCTCCTGAATCAACACAGGATTCTCGGGAAACACGTCCACCACGCTCTGGCGGCCATCCAGCAGGGTGACCCGCACCTTGCGCAGATCAGGATCCCAAAGCAACTCCTGCACATGACCATCGCGGATGGCCTCCACAAGAGCGCTGTAGCTGAGCGGCGCCCCGGTTGGCTGGCTCAGTGCTGGCGCCAAAATGGTGATGTGGCTCTGATTTGCCACGGAGTGTCCCCTTCTTGGAACAACTGTAGCCAGATCAACCTGCCCAATGGTTTGACGCGGCCCCGGTCCATGGCAAGAATGGGAAGTTCATGGTCCTGTGTGCTTGCCCTCCCATGGCTGTCCCCAAGAAGAAAACCTCCAACCAGAAGCGGAATCAGCGCCGCGCCACGTGGAACCGTAAGGCCCGCCTGGCTGCCCAGCGGGCCATGTCATTGGGGAAGGCCGTCCTCAGTGGGCGGGCAAAGGGTTTCCACTATCCCATTGATGATGCGGAGAACGAGGAAGAGGAGGGGAGCTGAGCCGGTGCGGGCCAACGGATGGCTCCAGGCGGCCCCACGTCCACCACTCGGCGCCGGCCATCCAGGGTGGCCATCATCACCACGGGTGGTGCTCCATCCGCCGGAGTCCGGGCAGGTTGCAGGGCGCGATGGGGTGGAACCGAGGCCCAGAAACAACGGAGCAACCGCTCCAGTTGAGCGCCACTGAGGGCGCCCTTTCCCCTGCGGCGCTGCCGTGCCTCCGCCTGAAGCCGCCACCGCAGACTGTGGCGCCACTGCTGGGGAACCACCAGCACCAGCCCATGCAGCCGCTCCCATGTGCCGGTGTACTCCGCAAGCACACGGCTGCAACGGGCACACCAGGCCCGCTCTGCTGCGGATGCGCCCTGATGGGGATCCTCCGGCCCCACCGGAAAGGGGCGGGCGCCCACCATCCAACCCTCCAGCAGAAAGACGTCTCCCCTGTGCCGTCCACTGCCGCTGCGGTCCCCCCGGCCCCCGGCCAGACCCTTGTCAAAACGAGGAATCCAGCACTGGCCATCGGCAGCGAAGTCGTCCAGGGAGCGGTTCAGCCATTGCAGGTCGTGGCTGCCGGGGGGACCACGATCAATAGCGAAGGGATTGGCGGCCATGGCGGTGGTCCGTGTGGGCAGGGGCAGGTAATAGTCGTCAATGGAGGCCACAACGGGGGAAAAGCCGTAGGCCCTGCCCAGCACGGCCATGGCTTGGCCCAGGGTGGTTTTTCCAGTGCCCGGAACCCCTGCCAAGCCCATACAGGGCCGCGGCGCTGTCCGTTGCACACTCCCCATGAGATGCACCAGGGGGATCCACAATCCCCAGAGAACACCGGGATGGTGAGGGATCGCGGCCAGAGCCTCCACAGTGGTTGCCGCGCCCAGTGCGTCCAGTTGCCGATCCAGCCATGCCGTCACGGCCCCTTCGTCCAAATCCAGTAGAGCGCGCCAGCCGGGCTGGCGGGCCAACTGCCGGGCCAGCCGACAACGCTGCGGCGGCCCGTCCAGCACCGCCTGCAGCTTGAGATCGCCATCAACCCGGAACATGGGCCCTGGGGAACACATGGACATCAACTCAGGACCCCAGCTTGAACGCCTCCAGGACAACCGAGAAGACGAAGCCGACACGGATGTTGTCCAGAGCTTGCCGCAGCAGGGAAGGATGGGCCACGTTGGCCCCCAGGCTGCGGAGCCGCACAAGAACCTCGCAGGCCACCAGTACCACCAGGGCCCCAAAATCACTGAGCGGCGGCAACTGGCTGAGGAGTGGAATCCCCAGTTGACCGATGAAAAAGCCACCGGTGAGGCTGAGAATCAAGATCACCCTGCGCCGCCACGGGGTCTGCAGCACGTCGAGGAGCCAGCGGCCAACACCGGCGGAAGCAGCCTGAAGACGGGTGTGTTGTGGGCTCAGGATCCGGGACGGGGCGAGGCGGACGGGAGGCGACCCCCTGGAAGGAGGCCTTGCAGGTAGGCAAGGTCCACGTGGGCTTGAGGCCCCAGGGCAGGCCCTAGCACAACGGTAGCGGGTTGTCGCGGGCCGTCACCCAGGTGATCCACCACTGCCGCAGCCCCGACAAATTTCTGACCCCGCATGACACGGCTTGGCGCCACCAGGCACCGTAGCCCGGCCCGGCAGGCCGCCTCCAGGCCGTGGGGGGAATCCTCAAGCGCAACCACTTGGCGGGGACCCAGCCCAGATTGGCGCTGCGCCATGACATAGGCCTGGGGGTCGGGCTTCTTGCGGGTCACGTCGTCACCACAAACCCAACCGCAAAGGGCGGATGCCAGGGGTTGGAAGGGTTGTGTACACAGCAACGCCTCCACCGCCCGGCGGCGGCTGGTGGTCACAATCCACTGTCGCCACCCGGCCGCCGCCGCGGCTTGAACCAGGCGCACAACACCCGGCCGCGGCGTCAGACCGCCTGCAGCAACAATGCGCCGGTAGTGAAACTGCTTGCGCTCCTGCAGTTCTGCCGCCATGGCCCGTTGCCCGGCTTGATCCCCAGGGGCTCCAGGGGGAGTCATGGCCAGCCAGTGGCGAAGACGCTCTTCTCCGCCACTAATCTTCAGCAGTTGTTGATAGCCGTCCATGGACCAGCGCCAAGGCAGGCCCCGTTCCGCAAAGGCGGCATTGAACGCCTGCCGGTGACCGTCTCCCTCGGTCTCCGCCATGGTGCCGTCCACGTCCCAAAACAGGCCAAAGGCGTGGATCATGGGTGGGTTGCCTTCCTGCTCAACCCCCGGTTCCGGATACGGTCAGGAGGGGCGTGGGATGCTGGGCACGGGATCAGGAGTACCGATGTTGCCGATGTTGACCTCAGGTTGCGCCAGGGTGTAAGCCGCCAGGCATGAGAGAACGTGGACGAGGGCATGGATGGGAGATCGGTGTGGGGGATCCACCAACCCCCTGGTGGACTTGAGTTTATCCAGTAGGGTTGCAATGATAAACCGTTTGCGCAACAGTACGTTGTCCAGCATGGGCATAAGGTAGTTTTTCATGTTGCGGCGAATGACGGTAACCAAGTGTAGATCGCACTGCCAGAGGCGCACCAGGAGCGACTAGAAAAGATAGACCTTATTAGCAAATACTTTCCCCCTCAGCAAACACTTTTCCTCCCCAGAGCAAGTTCATTGCACGTTGGCAGAGCCCCAGTGGGGCCAGCCCAATTCCTCTACTGAACCAGGCAAGATGTGCTTCCCTCGGGCTCCCCTGATCCAGGAGTTGTGGACAACAGGGCTTCCCATGAAGGTTGGGGTGTGGTTCAACCTTCAGGCATGGAGGTTGTCATGAGCGAGCACCGCTTGGTGATCACGGATCGGTTCTGGCAGCCCATGGCCCCGCCGTTTCCCGGCAAGGCTACGGATCGTGAGGTTACCGCAAGAGACAACCGTCTGTTTCTCGAGGCTGTTCTCACTGAAGGTGCACACCGGCGCCCCCTGGCGAGATCTGCCGGATGGCTTCGGCCCATGGAACCGCCCGTTCCGCCGCTTTCGACGCTGGGCAGCCAGCGGTGTGGTTCAGCGGTTGTTTGAGACCATCAGTGGCGATCCTGATCTGGAGGTCGTGCTCATCGACGGCGCCATTGTCCCGGTTCACCAGAAAACGGTGATAGAGACCCGAATTCTGAATCAGGGGACCGGAGGGAAGCTATCCTTACGCTGGCTTGAGGCTTTGGTAAGGCTGATGGGAAGAGGGAAGAGGGGAAAAGGGAACCTTGCTGCGGCCTGTTGTTGAGGCTTGCCAGCCTTTGCCATGGGGGGAGGGGAGCTTCCAAGATCAGGTATCACCTGATTCAACCTTCCCCGTAGCATGCCCTCTCTCCCATGAAAGTCAGTGGTGAGAGGGGTTTGCAGGGTCCGTAAGCGACTGGAGCATCCACCCTGCGCAGGCCGTGATGCAGCATGTAGGTGATGCCGCTCAACACCTTGCGGTCATCCACACGGCCCACGCCACGAGACTTGGGAAAGAAGGGCTTGATCCTCTCAAGCTGGCGCTGAAGGTGGCCTGATAGAATGGCTACCGCCCGCCTCTCCATGGTCCACACCGGTCGCGGTGATGCTTCAAACAGTGCTCCAGTTGCTCGGGATCAAGGTGAGGGGACAGGAGGCGACGCCTTCGCCATCATCGATGCTGCTGCGGATGACGGCCATCTCAGCAGTGGGCCGGGTAGCCAGTTTGGGCACTCTGCCAATTCCTGATCATTGGTCTCCTCCGGATGGCTGACGAGTGCCTCCAGTGCGGTGGCCACACGCTCCACCACCTCTGTCCAGTTGTCCCTGTTCCCGCTAGTGGAAGAGCCGCATGGAGGGGGGCCAGAAGCTGCTTTCCCCTTTCCTGCCCCAGCGCCATTCGGCCATTTTGACGAGCAGCAGCCAGGTGGGGTGGCCCATGCCTGCGGCCAAGTGGGCAACAGCGGTATCAGAAGTGATGATCAGGTCATCGTCCCGTGTTATTCAGGCAGAGAATATAACGCATGAACCGCAAAGTATTTCCCAGTCCCTGTTCGCCCACGAGGATTATATTTTCTCCTGGAGCAAGAGGTTGCTGCCGGTCCACCGTTCTACTTGGGGATAGGCGTATGGTTGCAGGTTGTCTTTCACCCAAAATCGCCATTCGTATCCCTTCCAGCCACTCTCATGGTCATCTGGTAAGAGCTGGATTAGAAAAGGATTACAGTGGTTTTCTGGATAGCTAGGCTTGATAGCCAGTGCTTGGCGATAAGCGTCAATGGCCGGTTGTAGACTGCCCTGCTTTTTCAAGGAAACGCCCAGATTAAAATAGGCTTCTGCATAGTTGGGATTGATGGTAATAGCCTTCCTGAGCAAGAGGATCATCTCTTGTGTTTTCCCCTGCACCCCACAGATGGCGGCCAGGTCGCCAAAGATTGTGTCACTGACGACCCCTTCTTCAATAAGTTCTCTATAGATGACTTCAGCCTCCTCAAGATGACCGTGTTGCAGTTGTTCCAGGGCGTGTTGTTCCTTTTCCCGCCACGTCCTGTTCGTCGCGCCTGGCTGGGCCGGATAACGAGCCTGCCGCTCTCCTTGGGCACTCTGTCTAGCCCTGGTGGTTGGTCCCCTTGGGATGGCTGAGGAACACCTCCAGTGCGGTGGCCACACGCTCCATTACCTCTGGCCAGTTACCCTGTTCCCGCTGGCGGAAGAGCCGCATGGAGGGATACCAGAAGCTGCTTTCCCCTTCCCTGCCCCAGCGCCATTCAGGCGTTTTGACGAGCAGTAGCCAAGTGGGGTGGCCCATGCCTGCGGCCAAGTGGGCAACAGCGGTGTCGGAGGTGATGATCAGGCGG
>JXQG01000115.1 GCA_001007665.1 Candidatus Synechococcus spongiarum SP3
CCTACGGCGCCTGGTTGCTGGATGCGGTGGATCCCGGCTGACGTCCAGTGCCCGCCAGTGCCTTCAGTGGGGCGCCAGGGCCAGCCGGGGCAGTTCCTTGCGGAGACGATGGCGCAGGGCTACGGCTGGCCGTGGCCCCAGGTGGCTGATCGCCTCGGCGGCAGCCAGGGAGCCAATCCGGCCACAGTCCTCCAGGGACAGATGGCGGGTGACGCCATGGAGGAATCCGGCCGCGTAGAGATCACCCGCACCTGTGGTGTCCACCACGCCGGTCGGCGGGTGAGGGGGGACGGTATGAACCAGCCCGTCACCAAGGACCACGGAGCCCTGCGCCCCGCGGGTGAGCGCCGCAACGAGAGGCCGCTGCCGCAAATACTCCACGGCATCCGCAAAGGTGTCCACCGGAAGGAGGGCCGTGATCTCCGCTGCATTGGCGAAGAGGATGTCCACGTGCTCCGTGACCATGGCGCGGAGGTCGTCCCGGTGGCGCTCTACACAAAGTTCGTCGGACAGGCTCAGGGCCACGAGGCCGCCTGCTTGTCGGGCCATGGCGGCGGCGCGACGGAAGGCGGTCTTGGCGCCGGGGTCGTCAAAGAGGTAGCCCTCCAGGTACAGCACTCTGGCCTGCCGGATCAACTGGGGATCCAGATCATCCTCTCCCAGATCACGGGCACAGCCCAGGTCTGTTGCCATGGTGCGTTCGGCGTCCGGGGTAATCAGCACCAGGCAGCGACCCGTTGCCGCACCGCCTGGAGAGGGTGGGGTGAGGTAGGTCACGCCAACGGCGGTGATGTCGTGGCGGAAAATGCGCCCCAGTTGATCATCACGGACCCGCCCGATGAATCCGGCGGAGCTGCCCAGGCTTGCCAGACCCGCCACGGTGTTGGCGGCGGACCCGCCAGAGGTTTCCAGCTCCGGCTCCAGGGAGTTGTAGAGCGCTTCTGCCCGGGCCTGGTCCAGGAGGGTCATGCCGCCTTTGGGCAAGCCATGGCGCTGCAACACCTCCTCATACACCTGCACCAGCACATCAACGACGGCATGACCAATGGCCACCACGTCATGGCGCTTGTCAGGCCGCCCGGCCGCCACAGAGGAGGTCAATGGCTCAGCAGACCCCGCTTGGGGCCGTGAATGGGATCCTCCACCAGGATGGTCTGGCCCCGGTCAGGACCCAGGGACACAATGGCGATGGGCGCCTGCAGCAGGTCTGCCAGCTCACCCAGGTAGGCCAGGGCGTTGGGGGGGAGGTCTGCCAGGCTGCGGCAGGAACTGGTGTCTGTCTGCCAGCCAGGCAGGGTCTTGAAAATCGGCCGACAGCGGGCGAACTGGCCGGCATCAACGGGGAAGTCGTGTATCACCTGGCCATCCAGCGCATAGGCGGTGCAGAATTTGATTTCGGCCAGCTCATCCAGCACGTCCAGCTTGGTGATGGCCAGGCAATCAATCCCGTTCACCTGGACGGCATAGCGGCCAATCACACCGTCAAACCAGCCACAACGGCGGCGCCGGCCCGTGGTGGTGCCGAATTCACCGCCCCGGTTGGTGAGGTGGTGGTTCAGATCTCCCTGCAGTTCGGAGGGGAAAGGTCCTTCCCCCACCCGGGTGGTGTAGGCCTTGGCCACGCCAATGACGCGATCAATCATGGTGGGCCCCACGCCGGCGCCGATGCAGGCGCCGCCAGCAACTGGATTGGAGGAGGTCACGTAGGGATAGGTGCCATGGTCCAGATCCAGCAGGGTGCCCTGGGCCCCTTCAAAGAGAAGGTTCTTGCGATTGCGGGCTGCGGCGTGGATGGTGCGGGTGCCGTCCACCACGTGGGCTGCCAGCCGCTGGCCGTAGCCCACGTACTCCCGGATCACCCCGTCCGCATCCAGGGGCTCCAGGCCGTAGAGGGTTTGCAGCAGCTGGTTTTTCTGGCGGATGATGGGGCGCAGCCGCCGGGTCAGGCCGTCGGCGTCCAGGAGATCCAGCAGGCGAATGCCGCTGCGCTCCGATTTATCCGCATAGGTGGGACCGATGCCCCGGCCCGTGGTGCCGATTTTGCAGGGGCCCCGGTTGTGCTCTAGCGCCTTGTCCAGAAGGCGGTGATAGGGCATGGTCACATGGGCGCCGGAGGCCAGCTTGAGACCAGATACGTCAATGTGGTTCTCCAGCAGCATGTCCAGTTCGGCAATCAGCACCTTGGGATCCACCACGGTGCCGGCGCCAATCAGACACAGGGTGTCTGGGTAGAGGATGCCTGAGGGGATGAGGTGGAGTTTCAGCAGGGCGCCATCCGCCACGATGGTGTGGCCGGCGTTGACGCCACCCTGGTAGCGGACCACCAGATCCGCTGAGCGGCTCAGCAGATCCGTGATTTTTCCTTTTCCTTCGTCACCCCACTGGGCGCCGATCACAACAACGTTCGCCAAGAAATCCGCGCCCCTGGAACGTACGGGAACAAGACAACATTATTGAGCATCTCAGGCCATGACCATCCCGGGCGTTTCAAGCGCCCCGCACCACGCTCAACTCGGCGACCTTCCATTCTTTTTGTAAACGGTTGC
>JXQG01000058.1 GCA_001007665.1 Candidatus Synechococcus spongiarum SP3
AACCGACAGCGATGCCCCTGCCACGCACGGGGTCATGCTCAGAAGCACACTCCTCTGGTAGCCACAGCTCCTGGAAGGTTGACAGAGGAGTACTCCCTCCCTCTCCACCGGATGGGGGTGGGGCCCCCATGTTTGGCCCCACCCACTGCCATGGCGAGGCCATGGGCTCCATATGGAAGCCTTCGCTATCGGCTGGGCGTTGGCATGGACGCTGCGCCACCCTCAGCTCACGGCTACCCCACGCTTCTGCCAAGCCGCACACGGGCATCCACCTGCCGGGCCTGGGCGGCTTCAGCCAAGGCTCAATTCGCAAAACGTAGGCATCCATGGACGTCAGTCGTGCAAGGGGTTTGCGCCAACCGGTAGCTTTTTCAGGTGGGGGAACGGCAACTTTTCGTGATGCCCTTATCCGGAATTCGGGTTATGAAAGACTTCAGGACGGAAGTCAAGCGGGATTTGGCATCTGTCAGTGCAGATGTAAAAGACTTCAAGGCGGAAGTCAAGGGAGACCTGGCAGATCTCAGGGCAGATAACCGGGCATTGAACGACAGGCTGGATCAGCTATTGGAAGTCTTCTTGGCAGGCAAGTCTTGAGGGGGAGAGGCCCTACCCGTCGGGTTGCCCTGAAGTCGGCTCCAGCTTTTCCCAAGGGCGTGTCAATGGCACGGCCACACTACGGTGCAGCCCATGCCCCCGTCCCCCGGCTCTGCATCATGGAAGCGCTCCACCTGGTCTGTGCTCTTCAGCCACTCCCGGAGGCCCTGCTTGAGACGCCCCGTGCCGATGCCGTGGATCACCCAAATGGGACCGTTGGAGCGGCTGAGCTGATCCGCCACGGCAGATTCCGCCTCATGGAGCCGTAACCCACGCAGGTCAATGGTGTTGGCGGCACAGCGCACCTCCGGGCCGGTGGTCAGGCGGTGGCGGTGGGTCACCTGCACCGACGGGGAGGCGGGGTGTGACTCGTCCCCATGGAGCAACTCCACGTCGTCCACATGGGCCTGGAGTCGCATGGGGCCACAGCGTAGCTCCAGCATCCGGCCGTTGTCTTTCACGTCCAGCACCTCTACCGCCTTGCCCAGGCGCCGCAACCGCAACCGCATGCCCACGTGGGGTGACCACCCCGGTTGCTGCGGCAATCGGCGCAGCAGGTTCTCTGCGGTCGCGCTCTGCCCATGCTGGTTCTGTTGGAGGGCCTTCAGGCGCTGACCGGCCCGCCGGGCCTGTTCCCCATCCGGCGGCCCTTGGCGCAGGGTGCGAATGATCCGGGCCACCTCCCGCTGGGCAGCCTGGATGGAGGCCTCCACCTGCTGCTGCCGCTGCTGCTGCTGCTGGGCAATGTCACTTTGCTGACGCTGCCAATGGCTGAGCACTTGGGCATGGAGCTGTTCGGTGCGGGTCAGGAGGGCAGCGGCGGTGGCGGCAGCTTCGCTCTGCTGTTGCCGTTGCCGCTCCAGACCACTGATGATGGAACTCACCTCACCCGCTTGCTGGGGCTTGAGCAAGGCCCGAGCCTGGCTGAGAATCGCTGGATCCAGGCCCAACCGCTGGGCAATGGCCAGGGCGTTGCTGCGCCCGGGAATACCCCATTGCAGCTCATAGGTGGGGGCCAGGGTGGCCTCGTCAAAAGCGACGGAGGCGTTTTCAAAGCGGTCGTCTTCATATTTGATCGCCTTGAGGGCGCTGCAGTGGGTGGTGGCCATGGTGAGGCGGACCCGATCCGCCATGTGGCGCAACAGGGCGATGGCCAGGGCGGACCCTTCAGCTGGATCCGTACCGGCCCCCAGTTCGTCCAGCAGGACCACGCCATTGGTGTTGGCCGTGGGCGCGGCCTCTACGGCCGCAAGGATCCGCGCCAGTCGTTTGATGTGGCCACTGAAGGTGGAGAGGTTTTGCTGGAGGGATTGCTCATCGCCAATGTCGGCCAACACCAGCGCAGCCCATGGCAGCCGGGCCGGGCCGGCGCAGAGCACCGGCAGCCCTGCGCGGGCCATGAGGAGGGCCAGACCCAGGCTTTTGAGAACGACGGTCTTGCCGCCTGTATTGGGTCCGGTGATGGCCACCACCCGCTGGTGGGGATGCACCTGGATGTCCACCGGCACCACGTCGGCCCCACCACCAGCCTGCTGCTGCCACACCAGCAGTGGATGACGCAGCTGCCGCAGCAGGATGGGTTCCTCAGCTACCCCAACAACATCCCCAGTTACATGGGCGTTCAGGCTGGTCTCCAGAAAGTCCGCTTGCGTGCCACCCATGGCGGCCCCATAGCGACCCCGCGCCAGGGCCATGTCAAGCCGCAGCAGGGCTCCGCGAGTGTCCAGAAGGTGTTGGGCATCATCAGCCACCAGTCGACTGAGCTGCCGCAGCACCTGCTCCTCCTCCTGGTGCTCCTGGGCCTCCAGATCACGGATGCGGTTTCCCAGGGGCACCAGCACCCGAGGTTCCACAAACAAGGTGCTGCCGGAGGTGGAGCTGTCATGAACCAACCCGGGCAACTGGTCCAGGGCGCCCGCTTTGAGGGCCAGCACGGCGCGCCCATGGCGGGAGGAGACGATGGTGTCCTGCAGCACCGCCTGATGACGCCGCAGTAAGACATGAAGCTGTTGACGCAGTTCAAGGCGCAACTGACCCAGTTGGTGGCGCACAGCCGACAGGGCGCCGCTGGCGCGATCCGCCACATGACCACCCTCCTCCAGACAATGATTCAGGCGGTGCTCCAGTTGGCGCAAACCCTGCAACCGGGCCAGGCAGGCGGTGGTCACCGGCTGCTGGTGGGGATCGTTGATCTGACGTCGCAGCTTGCGCACAGCAGCCATGGTGGTGGCCACCCCCAGCAGGGCCTCACCCGTGGCAATCCCTCCCTTGCAGCAACGCTCCACCAGGGGATTCAGATCTACCACGCCACGAAAATCCAGCCCCTCCTCCAACTGCTGATCCCGCTCCAGGAGTTCCCGGGTTTCCTGCTGAAGCAACTGACTCCGGGACAGATCACCGGGCAGGGACAACTGCAGAAGCGCTGGGCGGCCCATGGTGGTGGAGGCAAAGCCGGCCAGGTGCTGGCAGAGTTCCGGCCACCCCAGAAGGTCCAGGGCCTCCTCCTGAATCGCTGTCAGGGAGTTGTGCTCCACCACGCCGCACTCAGGCCACAGGTGTGGCGGTGGCGCCCATGGCTGGCGTCACGTTGGCAGGAATGCCCCCCTGGGGCTCATGGAGCATTTCCAGCCAGTTGCCCTCCGGATCCTGCAAATAGAAGGAGGCTGTGCCATCCCGGTGATCATGCACCGCGCCTACCGCCACGCCTGCGGCCTTGAGCCGGGCGTGGGTGGACTGGACGGCGGCGCGATCCCGAAAATGGAAAGCAAAGTGAGGTCCTGCGGCGCGGTAATCGGGTCCCAGCAGGGCCAAGCCCTCCCGCCCCGGTCTGGTTTCCAGGTAGCACCAATCCTGTGCGTCCCACACCAGCTCCATGCCAAGGGAGCAGTAGAAGCGCTTGGCCCGCTCCATGTCCTGGACACGGACGGCCACGTGACCCAGCCGTTCAACAGCAGCCATGGATGTTCCGAAGAGGGAATTCCATTCTGGCTTCTTTCCGGGGCGCCTTAGCCCTTGGTCACCATCGAATCGGCCATCTCCTTGAAGGGCTTCATGCTGGCGCCGGGGCGGCGACGGCCAGCGGGAACGGTGATCCCCAAGGAGAGTTGATCCGGGGCGAAATTGGCCACCACCATGGGCTCCGGATCCCCCGCGGGAGCAGCGGGTAAAGGCTCGAACGTGGGCTCGCTGGTCTCTGGCGCCGTCTGTTGAACACCAGGGGACGCGTCGGAGCCAAACTCCGCGAAAGCCTTGTCCCCGGATCCGCGGCCGCGGGTCCAGACCACCACTACACCAGCCACCAGGGCAGCACCCCCCAAGCCCGCCAGGAGCAGGGGCAGGGGAACGGGAAGAGCGTCAAGCATTGCTTCAGGTGGACTGGTCCTATTGTCCGCCCAAACGTCACAAAACCCGTCAGTTTGCAGTGGAGTGCAACAGAGGCTGCACCAATGGGGGGCGTGAGCAGTGGGCCAGGGGGGCGGCTGCCTGCTCATAGGCATGGGCCACCTGGAGGAGTCTGGCTTCCTCCAGCACATTACCGATCAACTGGAGCCCCACCGGCAAACCCTGCTTATCCAGGCCGCAAGGCAGGCTGATGGCCGGCAGACCCGCCAGGTTGATGGGGATGGTCATCAAATCGGCCAGGTACATGGCCAGTGGATCGTCACTCCGCTCGCCAGCAGCGAAGGCAGTGCAGGGGGACGTGGGCGTGAGGAGAAGATCAAACCGGGAAAAGGCCCGGTCAAAATCCTGGCGGATCAGGGTGCGCACCTGCTGTGCCTTGTGGTAGTAGGCATCCACATAGCCTGCCGACAGGGCATAGGTGCCAATCAAAATGCGCCGCTGCACCTCCGGGCCAAACCCCTGGGCCCTGGTCCGGGCAGTCATGTCCCCGCAGCTTTGGCTGCCTTCGCTGCGCAGGCCGTACTTGACCCCGTCGTAACGGGCCAGGTTGGCGGAGGCCTCCGATGGGGCAATGATGTAGTAGGTGGCGATGCCGTCCTTGAATCGGGGACAGCTTGCCTCCTCCACATGGCATCCCAGGGCCTCCAGTTGGGCTGCCGCGGCCTGGATGGATTGCACCACGTCAGGAGAGACGCCCGCTTCAAAGCATTCGCGAATCATGCCCACCCGACACCCCTTGACGGGGGCTTGAAGACTGGCCCGGTAGTCGGGAACAGGCGCCTTCAGGCTGGTGGCGTCCCGGGGATCATGGCCGGCGATCACCTGCAGAATCTCCGCCGCATCCGCCACGGAACTGCTTAAAGGACCCACCTGATCCAGGGAGCTGGCAAAGGCCACCAGGCCCCAGCGGCTCACACGGCCATAGGTGGGCTTCAGTCCCACCACACCGCAAAAGGAAGCGGGCTGACGGATGGAGCCGCCCGTATCCGAGCCCAGGGCCGTGGCACAGGCGCCAGCGGCCACTGCCGCCGCACTTCCCCCTGAACTGCCGCCAGGCACACAACCGGGTTGCCATGGATTGGCCGTGGCGCCAAACGCGGAGGTCTCCGTGGAGCTGCCCATGGCAAACTCGTCCATGTTGGTCTTCCCCACCAGCACAGCCCCCTGTTGCCAGAGCCGCTCCGTCGCTGTGGCCTCGTAGGGGGGGACGAAATGCTCCAACATGCGGCTGGAGCACGTGGTGGCAATGCCCTTGCTGCAAAGGTTGTCTTTCACGGCAACGGGAATGCCGGCCAACGGGGGGAGGGGATCGCCAGCCGCACGGGCAGCATCCACCCGTTCAGCGTCCGCCAAAGCCCGCTCGGCCGTCACCGTGGTGAAAGCATGGAGGGTGGGCTCCACTGCGGCAAGCCGCTGCAGGGTAGCCTCGGTGAATTCCCGGGCGGAGCATTCACCGTTCAGTAACTGCTGGCGCAGGGCGGCAATGGCCATGGGCATGGGCAGGAGAGACACAGGGGACGCTATCAGCGCCCTGGCCCCATGCCCCGATCAGCCTGGTCACGGGGGACAGAGGCGGGATAGGTGAGGGGTTCCGATCGGCGACGGCGCAATCGCTCCGCCACAAGGTCTTGTGCCCCTTCCAGCTGCAAGTCCCTCAGGAAGAGGAGAAGATGGCGCTCCAGGCGCCTCCTCCTCAAAAAAGGGCCAACCCAGTAGACGAGCTGTGGATCCTCGCTGCGCACCTTGGCCCACCAGGCCAGGCCCAGGGTGTTGGCCACACAAGCAATGGTCCGCTGGAACATGGACTTCAAAGGGAAACATGCACAGTGAGGCGGCGATCCCTGTCCGTGGCGCTGCTTGACCACGTCAGGTCCGGATCCACCGGCGTGGCAGCCGGCGCCGCCACGGGCGGGGCCGGCTGGGGCTGTGCTGCGGCATCCTCAGGGGGGCCGCCGCCGCCGGCAGTGGGGTCTGCAGCCTGCTGAGGCGGCTTCTCCACCGCTGTGGTGAGGTCTGGTGCTGTGGTGAGGTCTGGCGCTGCTTCCGGTTCCCTGTGTTCAACCGTGGGGGGCTGGCGTTTCGGGGTGGGTGGCGGGGGCATGGAGCCATGCAGTTCACCCAGCCAGCGCTGGCGGGCAATCTCGTAGAGCACCACCCCACAGGCAACAGCAGCGTTGAGGTGTGGGGTCTGGCCCCGTAAAGGAATTCTGACGATCTGGTGGCAAGACTGGCGGGTGAGGTGAGACAACCCGGTCCCTTCGGAGCCCACCACCACCACAAGGGGCGCTCCCGCCGGGATCTCGACAACACACTGCCCCCCCTCCCCGGCCAATCCCACAACAGTGTAGCCCGCGTCCTTCAGTTGCTCCAGGGAGCGATTGAGGTTCACCACCCGAGCTACGGGGAGATGCTCCAGGGCGCCGGCAGCCACCTTGGCCACACTGCCGGTGAGGCCGGCGTTGCGCCGCTGGGGCGCCACCAGGCCATGGCCCCCGAAGGCCTCCGTACTGCGGGCAATGGCCCCCAGGTTGTGGGGATCGGTGATGCCGTCAATCGCCACCAGCAGGGGTGGTTCCGGACTCTTGTCACAGCGCCCCAGCAGGTCTTGCAGGGTCACGCTGCTGGCAGCGGCGGTTTGCAGCACGATGCCCTGATGAACGGCGCCGCCACAGAGCTGCGCCAGGCGGGCCCAGCTCACCTCCTCCACCACCACACCCGATGCCTTGGCCTCCCGCAGCACCTCCATGAAGCGGGTGCTGAAGCGCAACTCCCCGGTACACCACACGCGATGAAGAGGGCGTTCACTGTGGAGGACAGCCTCAGCAGCGTGACGCCCCCACACCAGGTCTCCAGGTGGGGGTGTGGTTTCCATCAGGGGAAAAGACTCGCCAGGGGCGGGACCATGGCCCTCTCGCCCCCGCTCCCGCCACCCTCCACGGGCGGAGCGCCGCTGACCAGCCGGCTTCCGATCCTCCCAGCGGGGACGATCACGATGGCCAGCACGATGGCCAGCCATGGCGTCATCACCGCCCCGCCGCCGCGGTCGTTCCCGAGGCCAGTCCTCGGCGCGGCGTTTGTCGTTCCCGGTCGGACGCGGGTCCGATTCTCTCCGGGGGCGCCGTTCTCCGGGCCCTGGGCGGGAACCCTTCCATCCCTTGGGGCGTCCTCCTTGGGAACCACGAAACGGGGCAGGTGGCGTCATAAATCAGAACTCGGGAGAAGAATGGTCAATCCGTCGGAATTGTTGGCGACGCCTCTCCATGAATCGGGTGAAGCGGGCGAAGTGGTGATCAGCGTCATGGGGACCGGGGCTGGCCTCAGGGTGGTACTGGATCCCGAAGATGGGCCGCCCCTGTAATTCCAAGCCAGCCACTGTACAGTCATTCAGGTTGAGTCTGTGGACCTGAACCCCGTCGGGCAGGGTGTCGGGGTCAATGGCAAAGCCGTGATTCTGGCTGGTGATCTCCACCTGTCCCGCCACCCCGCAGGGATGATTGAGGCCACGATGGCCATAGGCGAGCTTGAAGGTTTTGGCGCCCAGGGCCAGGGCAATGATCTGGCAGCCCAGACAAATCCCGAACACAGGGCGCTCCTGCTGCAACAGGCGGCGGGTGAGGGCAATGCCATCCTGTACTGCGGCTGGATCACCGGGGCCGTTGGAGAGGAAAATCCCTTCCGGCCCGTGGGCCATCACCTGGTCGTAGTCCGCTGTAGCGGGCAGCACGGTCACGGAACAGCCATGGCTGCCAAGGCGCTGCAAAATGCCCCGCTTGATGCCGAAATCAAGGGCCACCACCCGGTAGTTGGCCCCATAGCTGGGCTGAAGACGGGGATCCAGCACCCCATCGGGGGGGCGTTGCCATTGGTACGCAACAGGTGTGCTGACGGTGGTGGCCAGGTCCAGGCCTTCCATGGTAGGGGCAGCGCGCACGGCTTGCAGCAGGGCGGCTGGTGAGGCGCCATCCCAGCTAATGGCCCCGTTCATGGCGCCTTGCTCCCGTAAGCGGCGCACCAGTGCCCGGGTGTCCAGGCCGCGAATCCCCACCACACCGTGGCGGTGCAGCCAGTCCGTGAGGGCATGCTGCTGACGCCAGTTGCTGGCCATGGGAGCCACTTCACGGCAGATCACCCCGCACGCGGCTGGCCGCTCCGACTCGTGATCCTCGTCGTTGATGCCCGTATTGCCCAGCTCGGGATAGGTGAAGGTGATGAGCTGTCCCCGGTAGCTGGGATCGGTGATCACCTCCTGATAGCCGGTCATGCCAGTGTTGAACACCACCTCGCCAATGGCGGTGGTCCTTGCCCCGAAGCCCCAGCCAGCCATCAGCCAGCCATCAGCCAGCACCAGCAGAGCATCCCGTTGATGGTTCATGGGTGATGCAGCCTCACGGGGTGTTCAACGCCTGGACCAGCGCTTGCAAAGTCTGCCAGGGCTCACCACCCGCCAGGACGCGAAGGGCATGGGCAACACCGTCCTCCAAGCTGGCGCAGCGCTCAGCCACCAACAGGGCCAGGCCTGTATTGAGGGCCACCACCTGCTGCTGGGCCCGGCTACCCCGGCCTTGCAGCACACGGCGCAGCAGGTCGGCGTTATGGGCAAGGTCTCCCCCCGCCAGGGCCGTGAGCGGTGCAGGATCCAGACCCAACCGGACCGGATCCACAGCCTCCTCCACAATCTCGAGCGGCCCCGAGTCCGTTGCCACCACGTGGACCACTGCGCTGGGTCCGGTGAGGTCCGCCTCGTCCAGCCCCCCATGGCCATGGACCACAACGGCTCGCCGCGCCCCCAACTGGGCCAAGGCGGCGGCCATGGGGGTCAGCAGGACGGCATCCGCAACACCCAGCACCTGATAGGCAGGCTTGAGGGGATTCACCAGGGGCCCCAAAAGGTTAAACACGGTGCGGACCCCCAGGCTGCGCCGCAACGGCGCCAGACCAGCCAGGGCAGGGTGCCATCCGGGGGCAAAGAGAAAACAGAGCCCCACCTGTTCCAGGGCCTTGAGGCTGGTGGCTGGCGGGGCCTTGAGATTGACCCCCAGGGCTTCCAGCACGTCGGCTGACCCCACTTTGCCGGAAGCACTCCTGTTGCCGTGTTTGGCGACAGGGACCCCACAGGCTGCGGCCGTCACCGCCACAGCCGTGGAAATGTTGAACGTGCCAGCGCCGTCCCCCCCTGTACCGCAGGTATCCAGTAGCGCACCGCGCAATGCCGGGGGCAGGGCCAGATCCGGAGACACTGCCGCCTCTTGCAACACCCGGGCCATGGCGGCCAGCTCTGTTCCCTGAAGCCCCTTGCAGCGCAGGGCGGCCAGAAACGCCCCCGTCTGCACCGGCGTCAACTCCTCCCGCAGCCAGGCCCCCATCAGGGCTTTGGCCTGCTGCGCTGCAAGGGGCTGTTGCGCCAGCAACTGCTCCAGCAGACTGGGCCAGGACAATTGCTGGGGTGTCTCGTCGTTCACCGGGAGCGGATAATGCTCCCCTATTGTGCAGGTTCCTGTAGTTCTTGTCAGGGAGAGGGGTGGTGATGGGCCATGCTCAGCCAGCAGCGATGATCTGGTTCAGTTGAGTTGGCTGACTCGGCAGATCAAACTCTGAAGTCACGACTCATTAGCCATGTTTCCGTTTGTGCTAGCTCCGGAGGGAATCGATAGACAATCTTTGCGGTATCGTTGAACAAAAGTTAAGAGTTCGTGCCATTGGATGTAGGCCTTAATCTTCCCGGTCTGAATATGGTACTGGAGGAGTAAACGGATCGGCTTTCCTTCATTGACACCCTTGCTGGCATCCAGTGAGGCGGAAATTGTTTCTGAGTCATCCATTGGATCCGTTGACCGAGTCACAAGCCACTGCACTGCCATCGGTTTCTTTGCGGAAGGAACGGGTTCAGTGCAGGCCACCAGCTTGAGCACGGCAAAAGGCGCCCTGTAACGATCCTGCACACTGCCTCGGTCCATCCATCCAGTGCCCAATGCCTGGCCTCTACCTTGATGGACATAAACTGCATTGAGTTGTGTTGTGGATTAACTGCTTTGCCCCAGATCGTCCCCTACCTGGACCACAACGCCACCACCCCTTGTGATCCTGCGGTGGTGGATGCCATGGCGCCCTACTGGAGCGAGGCGTTTGCCAACCCCTCCCAGCGGGGGCACCGGCCAGGATTGGCAGCGGCAGTGGCGGTGGATCAAGCGCGGCAGACTGTGGCGGCCGCCTGTGGCGTGGCCCCATCCCGGGTGATCTTCACCAGCGGCGCCACCGAAGCCAACAATCTGGCCATCAAAGGGCTCTGTGAGCAGCGCCTGGGCCAAGGGCGCCACTTGGTCACCGTGGCCACGGAACACGTGGCTGTGCTGGAGCCTTGCCGCTACCTGGAGCGGTCGGGATTTACACTGACGGTGTTGCCGGTGCGGCCGGACGGGCGGCTGGAGCTGGAGGCCTTGACCGCAGCGCTGCAACCCGACACCGTGCTGGTGAGCGTGATGGCCGCCAACAACGAAACCGGCGTCCTTCAGGACGTGGAAGCCGTTGCGGACCTCTGCCGTCAGCGAGGGATTGCGTACCACTGCGACGCAGCCCAGGCCTGTGGCCACGTGCCCATGGATCCAATGGGTTGGGGCGTGGATCTACTGTCCCTGAGTGGTCACAAGTTTTACGGCCCGAAGGGTATCGGGGCTCTGGTGGTGCGCCCCGGACTGGCGCTGGCGCCCCAGTTGCACGGTGGCGGCCAGGAGGGGGGCTACCGCAGCGGCAGCCTGAGTCCCCCCCTCATTGTGGGGCTGGCCAAGGCACTGACGCTTGCCCTTCAAGACCAGCAGGAGCGGGGCCAGCGCCTCCGGGCTCTGCGGGAGGGGTTGTGGCATGGGCTCAACGGGCTGAAGCTGCCGCCAGGGGTAGAGTTGCTGCGCAACGGCTGCCCAGCCCACGGCCTGCCCCACACCTTGAACGTAACCGTGCGGGGTGTGGATGGGGCACGCCTCCATGGCCAACTGCGCCGCCGTGTTGCCCTCAGCAGTGGCTCCTCCTGCAGCAGCGCCAGCGGCAAGCCGTCCCATGTGTTGCGCGCCCTGGGCCGAAGTTCGGCAGAATCCGCGGCGTCCCTGCGGTTTGGTCTGGGTCGTGGCACTACAGCAGCAGACGTTGATCAGGCCGTGGCGGCGGTGCGAGATGCCCTGGCTTTGGCAGCCTACCGCTGAGAACGCTCTTTAACACTGAATACTTCCCTCAGCCACCTTCCCCGTGCCCACCGCCCCGGAACGCACCATCCAAGCCTTTCCAGCTATCGTCAGCAGATGGTGAAGCCGTTGCGGTGCCTGGCCACACCGAACGCCGCCGTACCCTCCCTCAGGGCCATCAGTCCCTGCAACAACCTGTCGATCGCCTCCTCCGCAAACCGGGATGGGGAGCATCAGTCCCTGCAACTGCGGACGGTTGGCGGCCCAGGTTCCATGGCCCGTGCAAGGGGCCAGGATGCCATGCTGGCCGATCGGCAAGAAGGAAATGTTGAAAGAAACATATGCCTGCATGATCGACTCGGGCGCTGTTGAATCCCCCTCCAGCCCGGTGGCGTAGAGCAACTCATGCATGATGGCTATTCTCGTTTTCGTTTCGCTCTCAGTCCTCACGATGCTGATTAACGAAGCAGTAGCAACAGTAGAGTCGCCGAGCGCGGGATCTCGTAGGTCTGGGTGTAATAACGGGTTAAGGAAAACCCAGTTCCGATGGTGGAGACCCTGATCCGCCGGCCTATCGACAGCCAGTCGTTGATCTAGTCGACGATCTGGTCGACGGCCTCCAGCACCACCCTGCGCTCCGCATCCGAAGCGGATAATTCGATGCGCAGGGTGGCTGGTCCACCCAGGCGTGCAGCGCATCATGTTCAGGATTGTCGTTGATCTCGTCCAACCAGACTGAAGCAGGCGGCCACGGCATTGGAGCCTCTGAACCTTAGACTTGTCAAGTTCCGTTGGTTTCGGCACGGTTTCGGCACGCGGGAGCTTGGCCTTGAAGCCAGGCGGGAGGAGTAGCGGACATGGCAGTGTTGGCCGAGGGACCAGAGTCGCTTACCATGCTGTCGTTGGCTTAAGTGGGACAAGAGTGCAACAGGGCGCCTCGAAAAACTTTCGTTTCCCCGCCTCGCAAGCCTGGTGGTCTACGAGAAATCCCTCTACAACTGACTTTTTCATGGTGAGACGGCAGACCTCCAGTGGGCTTTGCCCGATTTTTCCAGGTGACCAGGAGCGGGTAGCGGAGGAGTTGTTGTAGGTTGTCGTAGTCTGTGACTCATGGCCATAGTTGTTCCCATTAAACACCCCTCCCACCCTTAAAAGCGTAATGACCATCCGCAGTCTGAGCTCAGTTCCTGGCCGTGCCCTCCTGGCGCTGTTCCTTGCTCTGCTGGCTGCCTGTGGAGAAGGAGGCGGAGGGGGCGACTCCAACGCAAGTCTCTCAATCGAACCCACGCCGCCGGCGGAGGGCAGGACCGGTAGTGGCGGTGAAGGAGACGACACCACCACCATCCTCAATCGTCAGCTCGACACCACTACCGCAAATCCTCAGCCTTGCTTCAGGGTGTTCAATGGCGACTGCTTGACCCATGCCGAGTTTAGGGAAAAAGCTCAAGAGTTGACTACCGAGTTCAAGGCAAGGAGTGAACAAGTCTTGAATCGTGCCTGGGGAACAGAGGCAAGGACCGAATCTTTTTCATGGTATCTGGAGCGGATTAACCTTGCCGAGGCACAGGCCAACCTTGACCTTCTCAGAGGTAGAGAGGAGGCAAATTTACCCGGCAGGGGAGTGACCATTGGATTTATTGATGACGGCATCCGGGAGCGACACGAGGCTTTTGCCTTGACAGGCTCTGTCACCGAAGAGCTGTTGTCGGGTGCAGTCGATCAAGGTCCGGAGGAGGATTCCCATGGAACTGCTGTTGCCAGCATTGCGGCTGGCAGATATGGCGTCGCCTATGGCTCTGATATTAAAATGTTTGCCATTCCCCTAAGCGATGATCCTTCTCCTAGCCCCATAACGATCAATCAGTTGTCAGCAAGCGATTTCCAGAGCGCAGAGCGTTTTCAATATGTCTTCAGCAAGGGTATTGATATCCTGAATCTCTCTATCGCTTTCTCCGGTGGCATTGAAGATTACAGCGAGAAAGACCTGCGCAACAATTATAGCAAGACGATTAGAGTCCTTGCTCAATCTGAACAACAAGACAAGACGATTCTTGTCTGGGCTGCAGGCAATTCAGGGAATACAGCATCCTCCCCTGAGATTCTTGCCGGGCTTGTTGCACGGATTGATGAGTTGCAGGGTCATTCCATAGCAGTTGTCAGCATTGGGCGAGACGGCGACATTTCCGATTTCTCCAACCGCTGTGGAATCGCAAGAGAATTTTGTATTGCCGCGCCGGGAGAAGGTGTTGGAGTGGCGGCCCAGGGAAATAATCTCTGGGCAGTCTGGCCATGGGAGGTTAACGGCACATCCTTCTCGGCTCCGATGGTCAGCGGCAGCCTGGCGGTGATGAAGCAGCTTTTCCGTGGCCAGCTCTCCAACACACAGTTGGTCTCCCGTCTCTTTGCCACGGCCAAGGACGACGGCATCTACGCCGACGCCGCGATTTACGGACATGGCCTCCTGGACCTGGGCGCCGCCACCCAACCCCTCGGGACGCCCGGCTTCATAGAAACTGGCCAGTCCACCTCCGCCCAGGATGCTCCCGTCACCGCCGCCGCCCTCGCGGCGGGCCCTGCCTTGGGCGACGCCCTTT
>JXQG01000116.1 GCA_001007665.1 Candidatus Synechococcus spongiarum SP3
TGAGCTGATGCCCCAACACTCGGAATAGGCGGCCATGGCCCGGCCTTGCAGAGCCGCAGGGGTCCGCTCCAGGCAAGCTGTGCTGGCAGTGGGCAAGAAGGCGGCAGTGCCCACGGCAGTGAGCACCTGGGCGCCCACCACCAGCAACAGACTCGGGACCATAGAAAAGGAAGACAGGGTCATCAGGGCCTGGCCACCAGCAAAGGCCAACAACGACCAGCGCAAACCGGTGCTGGTGGGCCAACGGCTGACCAGGCGACCCACGGGGAGCTGCAACACCACCAGCAACACCAGCTGCACGGCCACCACCAGGTTGCCCACCACAGGCTCCAGAGCAGACCGTCCCAAGCTGCCGCGCACCAGGTCCAGGGGCAGGGCGCTTTGCTGCAGAATAACGACGCTGGTGGCCATGATGCTGATCAGCAGTACGGCAGGCAGGCCCGGCACCTTGGCAAGGGCTCCATAGCTGTCCTGACGCCCTTGTGGGTGCGCCTGCCCACCAGAGACTGCCTGGCGGCTAACGGTGCCGGGACTCAGCAGAGCCGCCACAGCCAGAGCGAGCAGCAGGGCAGCAGCCGTAAGAAAGGCCCAGGATGGCCGACCTGCCGCAGTGAATGCCGCGGTGCCCAGCACACCGAGGGCAGAACCAACAGCTTCACAGAAGCGGGCCAAGGTGAACGCCTTACCCAGGGGGATGGAGCCATGGGTTTGGGCCACTGCGATCTCCGCCGCAGGCCAGAACAGACCCAGACCGAATCCCTGCAGGGCCATGCCCAGGAGCAGGGCAGGCCAGTCGCTGATGTTCCGCAACTGCATCATGCTGGCTGCCGTGAGCAGACCACTCCCGGCCACGAGGTGGCGCCAGTGGAGGCCGGCATCCAGGGAGCGCCCCGCCAACCAGCGGCTCACAACGCCCATGGCAGCGGCCACCGCAAAGCCATACCCAAGAGCAATGCCACTGAGACGGTCCCCATAGACAATGCCCAGGTAGAAGCCAATCCCGGTGAGGGCCATCAGGGCCAGCCCCCGCAACAGACAGGACCAGACCAGGGCTGGAGGGTAGCGCTGGAGCCATGGGGCCCCACAGCGGAAGGACGTTGAGGACGGCACACGCGCCACAGAGGAAGCCACCATGAAAACCGATGTCGTCCTCAGACGGCGGTGTCAGCACCCCGGGGATCCCAGGGAAGCACCGAGGGCCAGGCCTGACGCACCAGCACCAGAGAGAAGTAGGAACATGCCCCAGGGGGAAGTTCTGCCGCAGGGACGAGGCGCTGATCCGGCCAACCCACCCGCTCGGCCACCAGGGCCTGGTGGAGGAGGCCGCGCTGCTCCAGGGCGTCCCGCAGCCAGGGCCAGCGCTGGCCCACTTTGTGGAATGCCAGCACCTCTGCCGTGGCCAACAGGGCATCCAGGGCTGTGGGGTCCTCCGGCGCCGGGGCGGTGAGCAACTGCTGTGTCTGGAGAGCCAGGGGCCAATGGGTCGCTGCTGCGGCCGCTGCCATGGCCGTTACACCCGGAATCAAGCGCAGCGTCAATTGGGGGATGGCCATCCTTTGCAGTTGGAGCACCACGTAGCTGGCCGAGGCATAGAGGGAGACGTCCCCTTCACACAGCAGCACCACCGGCGGTCTCTCCGCCACCGCCTGCACCAACTGCCGGGCAGCACACCGCCAGGCCTGCTGACAAGGCTCTGCGGCGGTGGTCATGGGGAAGTGGAGGGGAAGACGCCGTTGCTCAGGATGCAGCCATGGGGCGGCAATTCGCGCCGCCATGCCCTCCCCCCCCGGCTGGGCAACAGGGTAGGCCACGGTGCGGGCTGGGCGGAGTGCCTTGAGGCCCGCCACGGTGATCAGATCCGGGTCACCCGGTCCTACGCCAAGGATGGTGAGAAGCGCCATTCCTGGTGAGCGGGGCGTCCAGTCTGCTAAGCTACGAAGTTGAGGCACGGGTCGGTGCCCGAGTGGTTAATGGGGGCGGACTGTAAATCCGCTGGCTCTGCCTACGTTGGTTCAAATCCAACCCGGCCCATTCGCCCTTGTAGCTCAGTGGTAGAGCACTCCCTTGGTAAGGGAGAGGTCACGAGTTCAACTCTCGTCAAGGGCTTTTACAAAGCCAGGGCATCGAAGTTTATCCCTGGAGTGAATCCGGTGCGCAGGCCGTCGTTTTAGAATTACTCAAGGCGGCCCTGGCATTGCGCTCCTTTGACTTCACCTCCAACGTCAACACCTCAACAGTCGTTTCTGCATCGCCACCTGGGCCCCAGCGCCATGGAGCAGCAGCAGATGCTCCAGACGTTGAACCTCGCCTCCATGGAGGCATTGCTGGAGGAGGCCGTTCCCGCCAGCATTCGCCTTCCTCAGAGCCATATGGCCCGCAGTCTGCCGCCAAGCGTCAACGAGCAGCAGGCCCTGGCTGAACTGGAAGTCCTCATGGGGCGGAATCGCGTCAGCCGCAGCCTGATGGGCCTGGGCTACTTCAGTGCGGTACTGCCGGCCGT
>JXQG01000059.1 GCA_001007665.1 Candidatus Synechococcus spongiarum SP3
CAACGGGTCCGGCGGGGCGATGAGCGACAGAATCTGGGCTCGACGGTTCACCTCCTGCTGCACCTCCTGCTGCACCTCCTCCTGTGCCTCCGCAAGCGCATGGCGCCGGCCCTGTGGAAAGCGGTACGCACCACCAACGCCATCGAGCAGGGCAACAGGGAATGTCGCCGCCGCATCAAAAACCAGACCCTCCTCCCCTGTGCCGAGACCGTGCCCATGCTCTTCTGGGCATTGCTGGCATCAGGAAAGATCCAGATGGGCAAGGTGGACGGTTGGGCACACCTGGCCCACCCCATCCAGCCAATGCCCCTTGACGTGGCTGCCTGATTCGGCAGCAATCACGTTGCTCGGAGAATGACCCTCTGGTAATTTCTACCACCTTCGAGACGCAGCCTCCTTCTTCCCAGCGGCAGTCGTCAGAGCCACCCAAAAGCCAGCTCGCACTTGGCTGGCGCGGTTGGCCTGGATCCCCGCAGGGCTGGCCTCCCTTCCACCCTGAAGCTTCGCTGACTTGCTTTCCAGGACGGTAATCTTGTCAAGCAGTTCCGCAAAGTCCACAGGAACGGGAATAGCTGCAACCTTCTTGGCGAGAGTGGAAGCCTCCCCTTGGTTTTTAGTTGTCCTGCAGAACCGTGGCCATCCGATCCACAACTTCTAGCCAGTTGTTCTGTTCTCGCTGACGGAAGAGGCACATGGAAGGGTACCAGAAGCTGCTCTCCCCTGTCATGCCCCAGCGCCAATCAGGACATTTTCTCAGTAGTAGCCAGGTTGGCTGGCCCAGACCTCCTGCCAGATGGGCCACAGCGGTATCTACGGTGATGATGAGGTCACAGTTGACGATCATGGCAGCGGTCTCCACAAAATCCCATGTCTCGTTGATCTCCTCTTGGCAGCCAACAAAGCGACGCAGGAAAGAGCAACCTGCCAGTTGCTCTGATCCATAACCCTTTTGCAGAGACAGCAGGCTGGCTTCTGTCTTCTCGGCGATGGGAGCCAAGGTTTCCAAGGGAAGTGACCGACACTGGTGCGCTTTCTCGATCAGTGGGTTACCTTGCCAACTGATCCCGATGATGGGTCGCTTCTCCGAGGCCAATTTCTGTTTCCATTCTGAAACCTTCTGCTCCGGTACCTTTATGTAAGGTTGATCAACAAGTGCATTTGTAGGGCTAACGTTCAAGTATCTTGGCAAAGACAGGAGTGGTAACCATTTCCCTTCCGTGAGCGTATTTGCTTCCTCGGGAGTGTAGACTGTTGTAGTGATTCCTGAAGCTCGAATGAGATCATGCAGCTTTGGTTGTGCGCAAAAAGATACGTCTATTCCCATATTTCTTAAATAGAGAACATAGCGCATAAACTGTAAGGTGTCTCCTAAACCTTGCTCACTCACGAGAATCAGCTTTTGTTCTGAAGAATCGTTATGACCATCCCATTGCTCAACCTGGGGATGAGCATGAGGTGTGCCGGCCTTTTTCTTACGAAAACGCCATTCATACTCCTCCCAGCCATCTCTATATTCGCCAGACAATAGCAGAACGCATGAGAGATTGAAATGGGCACTTGCATAATAGAGAGCGGTTGAATGATTCTTTAAAGAGATTGCCTTTCTGTGGCAGGCGATAGCAGCTTGCAGGTCTCCCTCCTCTGCGAGAACATTGCCTAGATTATTCAGGGCTTCAGGGTAATTGGGGTTGATGGCCAGGGCTTTCCTGTGGTAGCCAATAGCAGCCTGCGGATCCCCCTGCATCCACAGGGCATTACCCAAGTTCGTGAAGGCTTCAGGGTAATTGGGTTTGAGGGTCAGGGCTTTCCTGTGGTAGTCGACGGCGGCTTGCAGATCTCCCTGCTCCCGAAGGGCGCTGCCTAAGTTATTGAGTGACTCTGCAAGGCTGGGGTTGATGGCCAGGGCTTTCTGATAGGAGGCAATCGAGGCTTGCAGATCTCCCTGCTCTTGAAGGGCATTGCCCAGGTTGTTCAAGGCTTCCAGGAGATTGGGGTTGATGGCCAGGGCTTTCTGATAGGAGGCGATAGCAGCTTGCAGGTCGCCCTGGTCCTGAAAGACGTTGCCAAGTCTGGATAGTGCCTCTGGAAAGTCGGGATTGATAGCCAAGGCTTTCCGCTGGCAGGCGATAGCAGCTTGCAGATCTCCCTGCGCTTGCCGAGCGTAGCCTAGATCCGAGAGCGCTTTTGGAAAGTTGGGATTGATGGCCAGGGCCTTGTTGAGGAATGTTATCATCTCCTGGATCTTCCCCTGCATCCCGAAAATTACTCCCAGGTCAGCAAAAACGACATCATCTTCGGCGTTTTCGTTAATCACCCTTCTGTAAATGGCTTTTGTCTCCTGAAGCCTGCCTTGCTGCGCCAGCATCAGAGCCAGGGCCAGAGCCTGTTGCAGATCTTTGTGCTGAGTGTCATTGATCTCCATGCGATAAAGGTTGCGCTTGCCTAGCGTAGCCGCCAGTGATTGTGGTCGTCAAGAGCGCATGGAATAATCGCCCCGCCTTTTGCCGGGAAGAACGGGCTGGCTCATGGCTCTTCCTTCCCCTGACTGGCCTCTGCATCCGGCCCCTTCATGGGACCGGGGCATTCACAAGGGCTACCGCTGCTGAACGGCTGTGAACGATCCAGGGTCAGGGCCTAAGAGGGGAGATTCCCAAGAGGCCTCAGCACAGGAAGGGATGGCCCAGTTGTTCTGGCTCAGTGGGGGCCAGCTTGAGAGAATCCGACCCTTCTTCCTCAAGGAGCGTGGTGTCAGGCCTGTGGATGACGGCGAGGTGTTGAGCGGCACATCCGCGTGCTCCGGCACGGCCTGCCCCGGTTGGATGCCCCGGTTGGATGCCCCGGCTGCTGGTGGACCCCGCAAAACCCTCGACAACCGTTTCCGCCGCTGGTCCGACAAGGTTGGATTCCAGTTGATCGTCTTCGAGTTGGCAGGATCCGACGGTAAACAGGCAGAAGAGGTGCTGATGGTCGATGCCACCGATTTCAAAGCGCGTTACCCGGTATCCAGCCTCAAAAAGGGGATGATGCGTCTGGATGGATCGGTCGCGCACCAAGGGGGGACCAACCAGTAAGCTCTCTGTGGCCTGTGAGCAGCGCAAGGGCGTCCTGTGCGGCTTCACCCGAGTGAGGGACACTTGCAGCGGCTTCACTATCCTGCCGAGGGAGCAAGTATCGCACCCTGCATCCCGCCCCGACGGAACCGCAACAAGAGGAGTCCCTTCCGGCAAGAGGCTGTACAACCTGCGATATCAGGCTGAGAACCTGTTGGCCAAACGGAAAGACTGGCGCGGCAGGGCAACACGCTACAACCGCCGTGCCCCTGTCTTCCACTCTGCCGTTCTCTTGGTCGTTGTCCTCATCTTCTGGCGACGGGTCCTGAGCCTGGCCTTCCCTTCCCGCTGCTACGACAGAAGACATGCGGCAACAAAGGGCAGGATCAGTAGTCGAGAACGGGAGGCCCCCTCATGACGGATTCTACCGTTGCCTTGTTCTGTTGTCTCGACGATTTTGCCAAGCTCTTTGAGGAGTGGAAGCGTCACCACCTGATCCCTCTCGTCACCAGCGCAGGAGAAGCGGCAAGCTCCCCTTTGGCGAGATGCTCCTCATCATGGTGCTGTTTCAGGTCTCAGTCCATAAGGATTTCAAGCATTTCTGGCTGTACGGCCTCACACAAGAGTACCGGGACTGCGTTGGTGATCTCCCCAGCTATGGTCGGTTTGCCAGCCTGATGCCCCGACTGCGGCTGCCGTTTTGCCGGCTCTTTCATTATTTTCGCGGGGAGGGAGCCGGCATCTCCTTTGCCGACAGCACCAAGCTGGCCTTCTGCCGCGCTGCACGGATCAGTCGGAACAGGGTCTTCCCCGGTCAATGCAGTCCAGGTCGTCGTCACTGGGTTCGTCCGCCAAGCCATGGTCCTGGACATCCAAATGGTGCAGTGAGGCACCCCAGTCTTCGCGGCACTTGCGGAGCCTTGCACGGGTGGCCAGACCCACTGCTCTGGACAGGGTCAACGGCAGGAGGTATCGAGCCGGCTGCGGGGCCAGTTCGCTGATCCTCTTGCGGAGTGCATCCACGTCCTCAGCGCAGCGAACCTCCACCGTCTCGGAACGCCAGAGGAAACAACTGACTGGGACCGTTTCCACTGCGGCGGGTGTGCCGGGCTTGGCAATGGTCACAACCAGGACGTTGCCGGGGCCGGACGGAGGAAAAGCCGTCGGTTTCCGGTGTGCCGGAATATCAGGTGCGGTTGTTAATCTTCTGCGTCCCGTGCCAGTCCCCAAGGGCCAGGTAGTCCAGACGCGCCGCATCAACACGGAATGGCGCCCTCCGGCGTCTCCGTGCGGTCAAACCATGCCGTGAGGTCCCCGATTTCATGCTTGCGCTGCAACACTGCCGGCAACACGACGGCCTGGCCACCTACCAGCCGCAACGGTTGTTCCGGTTCAAGCGCCAAATGCACGTTGGCGGGCGGCTTCTGTTCCTGCAAGCGGGTCCAGACCGAACCAGCCAGCGCCGGGTCGTGATTGCCCGGAATGAACACCCAGTCCCCTGAAAACTCCTGTAACCCATCCAACATCCGGATCAGGGTGCGGTGAGCAACCGTCTCAATGCGCTGGTCGCGCAGCGCCCCACCGGCATCACCCGGAATGTTGGCAAACCTCTTGCCCAGCTGCCAGTCCGCCGTATGCACGAATCGGAAAACCAACCTTCGGACGTGCTTCTACAGAAGGGTATTCTACTGGTCTGTGGGTGGTCCCTGGGCGCCCCCGCGGGGCGGTGTTTGCAGCGCCGTTGGCAGGGCCTCCAGCACGGCTGCGGCTACCGCCTCGGAGGTCATGGTCCCGGTCTGCACAACGCGCACGTCTGCCTGGGCGTAGAGGGGTTCCCGCGCCGCCAGGAGCTCTTTGAGGCGCTGGGCGGGGTCAGGACATTGCAGCAAAGGCCGCGGGGTGGGATCCTGCCGTAGCCGCTTCAGCAGCACTTCCGCAGGGGCGGCCAGCCAGACGACCACCCCCTGACGCAGGGTCCCCCAGTTGGTTGGGCGGGCTACCGCACCACCACCGGTGGAGACTACACAGGAGTGCCATTGACCCATCTGCCGCAGCGCCGCGGTTTCCGCCGCCCGAAACCCCTCCTCCCCCTCCTGGGCAAACAGGGTGGGGATGGTGCGCCCGGCGGCGGCCCCCAGCACCTGGTCGGCATCCAGCCAGTGATAGCCCAGTTGCTGGGCCAGGATCCGTCCCACGCTGGATTTGCCAGATCCCATCATCCCCACCAGGTAAAGGTTGGCTCCGGCAAGTCGCTGGCGGAGGTGACGGTATTTGGGGACGCAGTTCATGGGTTGCATTGATTAGGATAAGTCCAGCTTCACGAATGGCGATGACGGCCATGGTCGCGGTCCCCGTTGCCGCAGCAGCCATCGCCGGCAACGGCACCAGCACCAGCACCAGCACCAGCAACGGCACAACGGCTCCCCATGGCGAGGGTCGATTTTGCCTCATCACCCGGCGGGCCACGTTCTGTGCCAGTCACCGCTACTGGCTGCCGGAGCTGAGTGCTGCGGACAACGAAGCCCGTTTTGGCTGCTGTAGCCGTGCCCCCGGCCATGGCCATAACTACGAATTGGTGGTCACCATGGCCGGCCCCCTGGACGCCAACGGCATGGTGCTGAACCTGTCGGACGTGAAGCACCACATCCGTCGCCAGGTGACAGACCCCCTGGACTTCAGCTTTCTCAATACCACATGGCCGGAGCTGGCCAGCAAGCTGCCCTGCACCGAGTGGCTGTGTCACTGCATCTGGCAGCGACTCCAGTCCAACCTCCCTGTGGTCGGCATTCGTCTGTATGAACACCCTCGCCTCTGGGCAGATTATTTCGGTCAAGCCATGGATGCTTTCCTCACCGTCTCCACCCACTTCGCGGCAGCCCATCGCTTGGCGCGACCCGAGTTGAGCCACGAAGAGAACGTGGCCACCTATGGAAAATGCGCCCGTCCCCATGGCCATGGACACAACTATCACCTGGAGGTGACCGTGCAGGGGCAGATGGATGAGCGCACCGGCATGCTCTGTGACCTGGCGGCGCTGCAGCAGGTGGTGCGGGACGTGGTGACCGAGCCGTTTGACCACACCTTCCTCAACAAGGACATTCCCCACTTCGCCACCACGGTCCCCACCGCGGAAAACATTGCCCTGCACATTTGTGATTTGCTCCAGCAGCCCATCAGCGGCTGTGGGGCGCGGTTGCACAAGGTGCGGCTCCAGGAAAGCCCCAACAACGCCGCAGAGGTCTACGCCGAATCCCCGGTGGCCCACCATCCCGTTGCCCAAGCCCTCCAGGCCCTGGCCAGTTGCTGAGTGGATCCCTGTGCCCACCCCCAGATGCGTCTGGTGCTGGCGGTGAGCCTGGATGGACGTTTGGCGCCGCCCCAGGGAGGGGCAGCCCATCTGGGTGGTCCGGCGGATCGTCGTGTGCTGGAGGAGTGCCTGGCCTGGGCTGACGCCTGCCTGGTGGGGGCCGGCACTTTGCGGGTCCATGGCAGCACCTGTCTGATCCATGGGGAGGATTTGCTCCAGCAGCGCCGGCGCCAGCAACGGTCTTGTCAACCCCACCTGATCGTGGTCTCACGCCAAGCCCGGCTGGACGGCGCCTTGCCTGTCTTCCAGCAACCTCTGGAGCGCTGGTGGCTGGCTCCAGGGCAGGCTCGAGTGGATCGGGCGCCGCCGTGGTCTCGGGGTGTCGTTCCCCTGCCCCGCTGGCAGGCATTGCCCAAAGCCATGGTCCAGAAGGGCTGGCGGCGGCTGGTGGTGCTGGGTGGCGCCCAACTGGCCACCACCCTGGCGGCCCACCACCTCCTCCATGAACTCCATCTCACCCTCTGTCCCCAACTGCTGGGGGGTGGCCGCCTTTGGCTGCAAGACGGTGTTTCCATTTCCCCGAACCTGTGGCGCCCCGTGGAAAGCCGTCCTCTGGGGGGTGGGGAATGGCTCTGCCGCTGGCGTCGCCAGCCAGAATGTGGTCCTTCCCCTGAACATCCACCATGAGTCCGGACCAACTCCCTTCCATGGTCAAATGCACAACCCGTCACGTGCGGATCTTTGCGGCGTGCGTCGACAACGGGGTGCTGGTGCCCGTCAACGACAAACTCACGCTGGACGTGGACCCGGACAACGAATTTCTCTGGAACGAGGATGCGCTGCAACAGGTGCAGCAATGCTTTCGGGAGCAGGTGGAGGCCCATGCCGGTCACCCCCTCAACGACTACAACCTGCGCCGCATCGGCACCACCCTGGAAAACCTGATCCGTCAGTTGTTGCAGAGTGGAGCCGTTGCCTATAACCCCGACGGCCGTGTCATGAACTACAGCATGGGACTGCCCCACCGGGACACACCCCAACCCGGTTAAATCCCCCATGGCCCCACGTCGTCCCACCTACCGCTCCTCGGCACGGTTCCCGGGCCGCTCTGCTCCGGATCGCCGGGAACCCGCTCCCCGCGCTTTGGCGCCCGGCAGCCCAGGGGAAGACGGATCCTCCCGCCGCTTCGGCAATCTCTGGCTACTGGCCGGTGTGTTGGTGGTGGGCATTGGCATTGGCAGCTTCATTACCACCACCCAATCCGCGGGGAGCCGCACCGGCAACATTGCCAGCAGTCAGGATTTGGACGTGGCGGTGCCGGATCCGGAATTCTGCAAGCAGTGGGGCGCCAGCGCCTACGTGATGGACGTGGAGCTCTACCAGACCATGAATCCGGTGACCAGCTTCGTCACCCAGCCCAAGCTGCAGCCAGGCTGCGTGATCCGGCGGGAAAACTGGTCCGTGCTGCAGAAGGAAGGGGTGGTGAGTGGTGAAGACATGCGCAGATGCAAGCAGCGGATGAACACCTTTGCCTACATCGGCTCCATTCGGGACCAGCCCGTGGTCCGTTGCGTCTATCAGACCGATCGCGCCGACAATCTTTTCCTGGGCCGCAGTGGGGACGGCAGCGGCGCCCTCAGCGACGAAACCGGGCGTTTTTAAGGGGTTCGCTCGGTCGAGCGACGGGACTGTCTCTACTGGCGAACAGGGGCAACACCTCCCGCTTGAACGCCTCCGCGGCCCGTGAGCAGTAGCGGGAAGGATGAACAATCAGCTTGAGTTGGCGACAAACCAGCAGATCCGCCACCCGCCCCCGCGCCAGACTCCCCACAGCCAGTTCCCGCTCCACTGTCAACACCGGCAGGAAGGCCACCCCCAGACCGGACTGGACGGCGTTCTTGATGGCCTCGATGGAGTTGAGTTCCATGTCGATCCTGAGCCGCTGGATCTCCAGGCCACCGTCACTGAGCAATTGATCCACCACCTTGCGGGTCGTGGATTGGGCATCCAGGGCGATAAATCCCAGGCGGTAGAGATCCTCCTTCTGCAATTCCGGTTGACGCGCCATGGGATGCTCCAGCGGCAGCACCAACTGCAGCTCGTCGTTGGCGTAGGGCTGGCACAGCAACTGCTCGGAGATCTCCATGGGGATCTCCCCACCGATGATGGCCAGGTCGATCTGGCCGTTGAGCACGCTCCAGCTTGTGCGGCGGGTGCTGTGTACGTGCAACTGAACCACCACGTCCGGGTGCTTGTGGCGGAACAACCCCAGCATCCGCGGCATCAGATAGGTGCCTGTGGTCTGGCTGGCGCCAACCCTAAGGTGCCCTCCCCGCAGGCTGTTGAGGTCTTCCAATGCCCGGCAGGCCTCATGGCACTGGCTCAGAATGCGGTCGCAGTAGCTGAGCAACACCCGGCCCGGCTCGGTGAGCTGGGCGCTGCGGCCACAGCGGTCAAACAGGCAGACATTGAGCTGCTTCTCCAGATTCTGCACCTGAAGGCTCACGGCAGGCTGGCTCACGTAGAGGCTGTCGGCGGCCCGTTTGAAGCTGCCCTCCCGTGCGATGGCCCGGAGGATGCGCAACTGATCCAGGCTGAATGGCAAATTGTCCAAGCCTGGCTCCTGCTTCGTCCGAGACGTGCTGGCAATCGTAGGCGAAATCACCCATCCAGAACCGCAATCCCTACCTAATGTGAGCCGGGGATGCACAGACCCCCACTTCATGAATCCAGGAACGATGGCGACGGCTGCAGATCTTGCTTGGTTGATTCCGGTCCTGCCCCTTGTGGGGGCCACCATTGTGGGCCTGGGGCTTGTTAGTTTCAGTCGTACGGTGAGCCGGTTGCGCCGGCCAGCGGCCCTGTTGCTCACCAGCACGGTAGGGGCCTCCACGGTGATGAGCGTGGCCAACCTGTGGGAGCAAATGACCGGTGCGCCTAGCCATGAGCAACTCTTCGACTGGGCCAATGCCGGCACGTTCCACCTGCAGATGGGCTACTGCGTGGACCCCCTCACCGCCGTGATGCTGGTGGTGGTGTGTGGCATTGCTCTGCTGGTGATGCTCTACTCCCACGGCTACATGGCCCATGACCAGGGCTACGTGCGCTTTTTCACCTACCTGGCCCTGTTCAGCAGTTCCATGCTGGGGCTGGTGGTGAGCCCCAACCTGTTGGAGATCTACGTGTTCTGGGAGCTGGTGGGCATGTGCTCCTATCTTCTGGTGGGTTTCTGGTACGAGCGCAACGGGGCAGCCCATGCGGCACAGAAGGCTTTTGTCGTCAACAGAGTGGGGGACTTTGGCCTGTTGCTGGGCATCCTGGGGTTGTTCTGGGCCTCGGGGCAGCTTGATTTTCAGGGGGTAGCCACGGGGGTGGAGGCTGCCGTCGCCCATGGCGATCTGTCCCGGTCCGTTGCGGTGCTGCTCTGCCTGCTGGTGTTCATGGGTCCCATGGCCAAGTCCGCCCAGTTTCCGCTCCATGTGTGGTTGCCGGACGCCATGGAGGGTCCTACGCCCATCTCCGCCCTGATCCATGCGGCCACCATGGTGGCGGCGGGGGTCTTTCTGGTGGCCCGGCTGGAACCTCTCTACAGTCTCTTCCCCCAGGTGCGGCTTGTCATCGCCTGCATTGCCGCCCTCACCTGCGTCCTGGGCGCCTCCATTGCCCTCACCCAGATGGATTTGAAGAAGGGCCTGGCCTACAGCACCGTCTCCCAACTGGGCTACATGATGCTGGCCATGGGCTGTGGCGCCACCACTGCGGGACTGTTCCACCTGGTGACCCATGCCTGTTTCAAGGCCATGCTGTTTCTTGGTTCGGGCTCGGTGATCCATGCCATGGAAGCCGTGGTGGGCCACGAACCGGTGCTGGCCCAGGACATGCGGCTCATGGGGGGTCTGCGCCGCAAGATGCCCGTCACGGCGTCCACGTTCTTCATTGGCTGTCTGGCCATCAGCGGCATTCCCCCCCTGGCCGGCTTCTGGAGCAAGGATGAAATCCTCGGCCAGGCGCTGGCCACCAGCCAGTTGCTCTGGGGTGTGGGCTGGCTCACGGCAGGTCTCACCGCCTTCTACATGTTCCGCCTCTATTTCCTCACCTTCGAGGGGAACTTCCGTGGCCACGACGCAGCCGTGCAGGCCCGGTTGCTGGCGGCGGCCGGGGCTGGCCATGGGGAGCAGGAGCAGGAGCAGGAGCGCCACCATGGGGCCGGAACCGTACGAGAATCAACCTGGTCCATGACCCTGCCCCTGCTGGTGCTGGCTGTCCCTTCTCTGGGCATTGGTCTGCTGGGGGTTCCCTGGCATTCCCGCTTTGCCGCGTTACTGGATCCCCACGAAGCCATGGTGCTGATGGAGGAGTTTTCCTGGTCCCACTTCCTGCCTCTGGCGGGGGCGTCTGTAGCGGTTGCCCTGGTGGGCGTTGCCCTGGCCACCGTGGCCTATGGTCTGGGATGGGTGAAGCTGGGGCGCGCCGTGGCCCAGCGGTTGCCCAGTCTCAACGCTTTTCTGGCCAACAAGTGGTACCTGGATGCCGTCAATGAGCGGTTGTTCGTTCAGGGCAGCCGCCGCCTGGCGCGCCAAGTGCTGGAGGTGGATGCCAAGGTGGTGGATGGAGCCGTGAACCTGACCGGCCTTCTGGCCCTGGGCAGTGGCGAGAGCCTGAAATACCTGGAAACGGGACGGGCCCAGTTTTACGCCTTGATTGTGTTTGGCGGCGTGGTGGGCATGGTGGTGTTCTTTGGTCTCCAGTGAGGTGCTCCGTTGGGGCGCTTGGGACTGGCAGGGGGCAACGGATCAGCCGCCATCAACGATCCGCACAAAGTCCTGAAGCGTGGCGCTGTCGGTCTTTCCCATGGCGGGGGTCGTCACCTGGTGGGCGCTGCGGGACGCTGCCCCTGGCGCCTTGCCAGCCGTACCCCGTCCCTGGTTTGTGTGTGCCCCCGGCAAGTGGGTCGTGGAGCGGAGCCGCAGCGTGAGCTGCCAGGCCGGACTGGGCGCGAAAAGCTTGACGCGAGCAGCATTATTGCTAGGATCATAATTATTCCTATTTCGTCTGTGTCTCGTCTCTCAGTTGCCCTCACGCCAACTCAGATGATGACTTCCTCTTCTTCACCTTCTTCCTCCTCTATATCAGAGGACATCAACAGCTTTACCGAGCCTCCTAACCACAAGCCAGCATCGAGAACCAGAACAAAAGATTGGGACTGGGCCTTCCTTGGCTCTATCATAGCTATCGCCACACTCCTGGTGACCTTGACAGGTTTAGGCGCAGCGGGGTTCCTTCACTTGGAAGGCAAGATCGACACCCGCTTTGATCGGCTTGACGACAAGATCGATACCCGCTTTGGGCAACTTCAAGATTTGATCCTCTCCCTGAACCATCCCCGGCAAGCTCCTGCTATCAAGTGACGGCCGTTGAGCCCGGAGTGCTTGGCATCTGTTTTTTGCGAACCATCACCCCAACCCTTGTCCAAGCCCCTCTTGACGCCAGGGAGCCTCGAAGAATAGGGAGGTGGATGCTCTTCAAAGGGTTACCACAATATCTGATCGAAACGATCAGGCTCAGCAGGGGCCGCCTCGGGCGGACGCTGCAATTTCTCCATTGTTTCATAGATGCTCAGACAGCCAGAAGATGCCGAGTGCCAGAGCTGCGGCTAGATTGGTCCCATGGCTCCATCAACCCCACCGGTTCCGTCTCCCCTGGCCACCAACTGGCTGAAACCGGCCGCTGGCGTTGGCGGGCTGGCGTTGCTGCTGGCCGCTTTTCATGGGGTATGGCAAGAGATCCACGGCCTGCGGGAAGAGCTGAAGACCGATATTCAGGCAGTGGAGACCAGGTTGAGATTCGATCTGTCGGAGCTGACGGCAGACTACGGAGCCTTGAACAACAAGCTGGATCGGGTGCTGGAAGGTCTTCTACAGCCCTAAAGACAATGAATCCAATAAAGGAATGAGATAGCTTTCAAGCTATTTAGCTCATTCCCATAACCTACAGACTCACCATGCATAATTTGATGGCGGTTGAGGCCCTGGAAATCTTTAGACCGTTTACCTTTAGGAATCCATAGGGGAGCTGAGTCATTCTTAAGTAGTAAACGTTTATATATATTATAATTTTTGGCAACTTTTTTTCGGTTATCACTCATAAAGATTTCGCCTCCAGATTTATCTCTAAAGATACCATCTGCCTCAGGGAGGAAACTTTTAATAGAACAAGTATACATTTTTCGCTCGTGTGCATCAAATGCTTCGGAAAGCGCAGTTCTTCTTTTAGGATAACTATCTATTATTTCATCTTTAATACTATCAAACTGCTCTTGAAGACATTCGATTATTGTCCTACCAATTTCCTCGAGGTCTCCATTTTTAACTATGCCTGGAAAATCCCGTAGCATTTTATCGCATAATCTATCAGACAAGTACCATCCACTCTTAGCAAGCTCTCTCAAGAATTCTGGCAAGTCTATTAACTCTTGTAACTCTTGGGGTAACGATTTGTACAAACGTCCTGTCCGTACTAGATCTGCAAATTCACAGAACGAAGGACTAATGATTGATTGCGATAGCTTGGCAACTGATGCCAATTGAGTTGATTGCAGTGCTCCGATAGCTATTGGTATCTTGATAGGATCCGGTAAATATAGATCTGGCATAGCAGGAAATCTATGAAACATAGATGTACTGACTTCTGTAGCTAGCCTCATACTTTCAAGAGCCGGCTTTATAGATACACCAGCGTCTCGAAGCGGATTTAAGCTCTTTTGAGTCTGCTGGATTGCTTGCTGAAGTGGAGAATCTAGAACCGTTTTTTGAATAATTGTCGTGAAACTTGACAGCTTGGCAGGCTGTTCGCTTCTCTGGATCATTGGTTGCAATGACTTGACAATCGATTGAGAAATTCTCCCAATAGAACTTGCCCAGTCTTCAAAGTCTTTAGTCATGACTCATTCACCCCCTACCTGAAGCCCCAAAATCCCCCCAATCCTACGCCCCACCGCCGCAAAGTGCCAACACTCCTCGGGTTGTAGCGCCCGCCCCAGCACCCCCCGCTCTCTGTAGGAGAGCCATTTCTTGAGCACCTGATAGCCTCCCAGCTTGTAAGTCCAGACGGGAAGCGGCACG
>JXQG01000060.1 GCA_001007665.1 Candidatus Synechococcus spongiarum SP3
AAGGTGAGACCGGAGGGGCTGAAGGTCGCCGCACCAATGTCATTGCTGGATGGGGTGACGGTCACCGTACCGCTCGGCTCGTTAATGAGCACCACCGTATAAGTAGTCGTCCCACTCTCCTCTACACTCAAGCTGGTTGGTGATATGCTCACGCCAAGGGCGTCTCTAATCTCAATCGTTGCCCCATCCACCTGCGTTCCCGCAACCGAGGAGTCGGATAACGCGGTTGCGCCTGTCACCGTTACGGTCTCGGGCTCCTCAGGCTCGTCGTCCGCCGTTGCCGTCAGGGTGAAGGTTCCCGTCTGGGAGGTGCTGCCAGCAGCAACGGTGAGGGAGAAGCTGCTGACCGCCTCAAAGTCTGTGCCCTCCTCAGCGGTGCCGGAGACCACCGAGATGGTCACCGTTGTGTCCTCGCTCTTGGCGCGTCGCTGGTTGATCCGTGGTTCTCCAGCCATCAAGGCAGCAGTCACCGTGATGCTCTCCCATTCGCTTCCCTCCCGCACCACGGTTGGACTCACACTGAGGCTCACCCCGAAGCAGTCCGGCAGATCCACATCGACTTCGAGGCTGCCATCTTCCACCTTGCTGTAGGGGAAGTCGCTCGGCAGGCAGACCAAATCATTCTCCCTCAAATAAAGGTGTGCCAATGCGGTGAGATTCCTCTCACTACTAAAAATACCTTCCGGGAGACTCTTTAGGGAATTTCTCACAAACGAGATCTGTCGCAAATTGGAGAGGCCATCAAAGATGTCGGCATCCAGGTTGCCTATGGAGTTGTTGGTAAACAGGATGGCTTCCAAATTGGAGAGGCCAGCGAAGATTTCGGCATCCAGGCTGCTTATGGAATTGTCGTTAAAGGAGATATATTCCAACTTGGAGAGGCCAGCGAAGATGTTGGCATCCAGGCTGCTTATGGAATTGTTGCTAAACCGCATATGTTTCAAATTGGAGAGGCCAGCGAAGATGTTGGCATCCAGGCTGCTTATGAGGTCGTTGGGAAAATAGATGCGTTGCAACTTGGAGAGGCCAGCGAAGTCATTTGCTTGCAAACTGCTAATTCTTTGATTCGAGAAAGAAAGTTCTCCATCAATAGCACCAAGATGCTCAGACGTGACGCTTGCACAGTCCGTGACCCCTGCTATTCTCTCCAGAAGGTCAGTTCTCACGGCAGGCGTACGATTACAGATGCCAGTGACCGTCACGCTCTCGTTTGTGAACCCAGCGGCATCGCTGCCTGCACGGTCCTGGATGGGCTGGCTTTCTGGCGCCGTGTAGGACACCGTCACTGTCTTGCCAATTCCAACCGCATCGACGAGGCTCAGCCTCACTGCCGAGCCACTGACAGCCACAGGGATAGCTGCTGGACAAGCTGACGTCTGTACCATCCACCGTCACCGAGAAGAGGCTGCCAGCCGGAACGGAACTGGTATCCAGAGCCTCGTCATAGGTGAGCGTTATCGTTGTATTGTTCCCAGTTGCCGCAGACAACGACGGGGCCCTAGCGCCAGCCTGGGCTTAAGCCGGTGTGGCCAGGGCCAGGACCGCCATGGCGAGCAGAGGAAGGGCAGGGCTGCTGGGTAACTGCTGGTAGGCCTTCTGCGGTAGCGGGACGAGGAGGGCAGCGTTGCTCAGCAGCAGGGCTAAATTGACTGTTGCCAGGGATCGGAGCCGGTCATGGCGAGTTGAGCAAGAGAGAAAAAGGCGTCTGCACGAGTGAAACGTCATAGCAGGCCACCTCGAAAAATTGCCACCCCAGGCGGGTGGGGGCAAGCTTGGTGGTCTTACGAGAAATCCCTCCAAAACTGACTCATGGTGAGACGGCAGACCATCGGCAGGCTTTGCCTGATTTTTCAAGGTGCTCAGCACTGAATGTGGCAGTTAGTTAAATTTCACACTCTCCCTTCCCCATCGAAAAGTTACAACAGCTACAAAGGTGCTACAATTACCTGTGCTTGAAGCAAATATTACTAGAATCTGTACTTGGACAGGGCTGCCGGTCCTTGGGATAACCTTCTACTGACTTTTCATGATGAGAGGGCATCTCATGAGGAAGGGTGAGTCAGGCGCCGCCTGATTTGGAAGCTCCCTTTCCTCCACGGCAAAGGCTGGAAAGCCTCGACAACAGGCCAGAACAGGGGTTCCTTGACGGCGGGGAGGAAGTCAAAGGATTTTCATCACTCTTCAAGGAGAAGCTGGAACACCCGCTCCGGGCGCAACTCAGCGGTGGCGCCGATTACGGCATCAGCGCCAGCGGCCAGCAGACGCTGATTGTAGGCGGCGCGCACCTTCGCGGCGGCGGCAACATGGGGTGGGGCCACGGCCAGGGCCTTGCAGCGCAGACGGGGCTGTTGCCGACGGGCATGAATCACCGTGAGCACGTCCGCAACGGTGTCCCCCACGTACCCCATGGGCAAGTGGGCGAGGGGGACGCACGCCGCGGCGGCCAACTTCTCAGCCAGTTGGAGAAGACCTGTGGGATCCGGCTTATCGGGGGCATCCCCCATGGCCACCAGGGGGGGCCGAGGCAGGCCCAGGCGATCCTCCAGCACGTGGTGGGCGCTGGGAGGTTCAGCCCCGCTGACAAAGCCCCAGCCAATGCCGGATCCGCTGAGGGCGGCAAAAAAGGCTTCGTCCACCAAGAGAGGTTCCTGGCGGATGAGGCCCGTCCAATGCTGGGGCTGCCGGCTCACGGCGCCGTCAGCGTCGCGCCCGAAATAAAACCCGGAGAACACCTCCACCACCGCATCCCGCGAGGGCAACTCCAGATTCGGCTGCCGGGACCGGCGGCGGCGCAGCAACTCCAAACTGGCATCCCAATCGTTGTTCCAGCGGCCCTCCGCCTTGAGGGCGTCAATGGTTTCGGGTGTGGGCCGCCAGCCACTGAAGTGGGCCACGGTTTCTGCCAGGGCGAGGCGATAACTGCGCCCCACATCGCGGATCACACCGTCGATATCAAACAGCAGCAGGGCACGAAGCGGGGCCAAGAAGGGCTGCCGGTGATCTGCTAGATTAACCTCCAACGGTAAAAGACATCTCCTTCCCACCTTGAGCGAAGCCACTGCCACACCCTTCCCGGAAACCAGCGATCCCAAACCCAGCAGAAGTTCCGGTCCCACCCCGAAGCCTTCCGAGGACGGGCCTGAGCCCTCTGTCGCCATGTCCGGCCACACGCCGCGTCCTGACGAGGGGCGCTTTCTGCTGAAGATTCTTTGGCTGCCAGACAACGTGGCCCTGGCTGTGGATCAGATTGTTGGCGGTGGCCCCAGCCCCTTGACCAGCTATTACTTCTGGCCCCGGGACGATGCCTGGGAAACCCTCAAATCCGATCTGGAAAATAAAAAATGGATCACCGACAACGAGCGGGTGGAAATCCTCAACCAGGCCACGGAAGTGATCAACTACTGGCAGGAGGACGGCAAAGGCAAAGGTCTTGAGGACGTAAAACTCAAGTTCCCCAAAGTCACCTTCTGCGGCACGGCCTGATGGGTGGGCTCCTTTAGGCTTCCTGCTCCAACTGGCGTCGTCCACCACCGGCATGGCCTCTCCCAGCATCCAGTGGTATCCCGGCCACATTGCCCGGGCGGAGAAGCAGTTGCGCCATCAACTGGACCGGGTGGATCTGGTTCTGGAAGTGTGCGATGCCCGTATTCTGCCAGCGAGCCGGCACCCTTCCCTGGAGCGCTGGGTGGGGAACAAACCCCGGGTGCTGGTGGTGAATCGGCGGGACATGGTCCCTCCAACAGCACGCAGCAGTTGGCACCGGTGGCTCCAGCGGCAGGGGGAAGACCCCATCTGGTGCGACGGGCGCGGCGGCGGGGGTAGCAAGGCGCTGCTGCAGGCCACCGTGGACGCCGGCGCCGCCCTCAACGTCCGCCGCCAACAGCGGGGCCTTCGCCCACGGCCGGTGCGGGCCCTCGTGCTGGGCTTCCCCAACGTGGGCAAGTCTGCCCTCATCAACCGGCTGGTGGGACGCCGGGCCGTGGCCAGTGAACGGCGGGCCGGGGTCACCCGATCTCTCCAATGGGTGCGCATGGGCGGCCAGGTGGATCTTCTGGATGCCCCCGGCATCCTGCCGCCCCGCCTCCAGGATCAACAGGCTGCCCTGCTGCTGGCCATCTGCGACGACATTGGCCAGGCCGCCTATGACCACGAGTCTGTGGCCCAGGCCCTGCTGCTGCTGCTCGCCAATCTCGCGCCACCCCACGTGGGTCGGCCGCTCAACGGACTGCTGGCAAGCCGCTATGGCGTCACGGTGGATCCCCAGGCGCCCCATCGGTGGCTGCAGGCGGCCGCCGCCGAGCACACCAGCTGCTGCACCGCCCGCATGGCCCAGCGGCTGCTGGACGACTTTCGCAAAGGGTGCCTGGGCGCCATTGCTCTCCAGATGCCCCGACCGTCACCACAGGGGTGATGGCGATGGAGAGACATCAACCCTCCTGCTCGTCCGAGACCAATGACGGGGCGGCATTCGGCAGGGGTGTCGGCCAATTGGTGCGCCTCACCTACGACAAGCCCCGCCCCATGCGTCTTGACCGGTGGCTGGCGCAGCAGCGGCAGGAACAGAGCCGTGCCCGCATTCAGAAGCTCATTGCCCAGAACCTGGTGCGGGTCAACGGCACAGCAACCCCACGGGCCAAAACACCCCTGCGCCATGGGGATCGGGTGGACATCTGGTTGCCGCCCCCGGAACCCCTGGACTACCTGCCGCCACAGCCCATGGACTTGGACATCCTCTATGAGGACGCCGAGATCATCGTCATCAACAAGCCCGCCGGCCTCACGGTCCACCCCGCCCCTGGACACCGGGACCGCACCTTGGTCAACGGGCTCCTTGCCCATTGTCCGGACTTGCCCGGCATCGGCGGCAAGATGCGCCCCGGCATTGTCCACCGACTGGACAAGGACACCAGTGGCTGCATGGTGGCGGCCAAAAGCCAAGCTGCGCTCACGAGTTTGCAGCGGCAAATCGCCCAGCGCAGTTGCAGCCGCCGCTACCTGGGGCTTGTCCACGGGGCCCTGCCCCAGGAGCAGGGCACATGGGACGGCCCCATTGGACGTCATCCCGTGGACCGGCGCAAGTATGCCGTCGTTCCCGAAGAGAGCGGGCGGCAGGCCCGCACCCATTGGCAGGTGCTGGAGCGGCTGGGGGATTATTCCCTGGCGCGCTTCCAACTGGAGACCGGCCGCACCCATCAGATCCGGGTCCACTGCAGCCACGGGGGGCATCCCGTTGTGGGGGATCCCCTCTACAGCCGCTGCCGCCGCCTGCCCATGGCCTTGCCCGGTCAGATGCTCCATGCTGTTGAACTGGGGCTCCATCATCCCCTTACCCAGGAGCGCATTGTCTGCTCGGCAGCGCTGCCCCCTTGCTTCCAGGCGCTGTTGCAGCGCCTGCGGCCAGAAGGCCCCTCAGCACAGGTGACTTAATCTCCTATTGTCACACCAGAGCGCCTCTGCACGGCACGGGCTGCGGCCACCAGTCTCTGGGGCGCCTGGGGTTGGCCACTCCAATGCAGATGGAGCCAACTGGCATGGAGACTGCCGTGGGCCAGTCCCTCGGTGCGGGTGGGGACGCCCCACCCGCTCAGTTGCCAGAGGGTGTGCAGGGTGCTGACGGCCTTGGCGTCGTCGGCTGGCTCCGGCGCCCATTGCCAGTGGTGGAACTCATGTCCCACCACCTGCTCACGGGGGCGCACCACGGGACTGGCGCCACAGGCCAATGCCCTGCGGTAGCCCAGTTGGAGGGCGCCATGGCGGGCAGCGCCGGGGAGGATGCCCGCCATGGGCCATGGCCTGTTGTCCGGGTCGTGGAGGGTGCGCAGCAGCAGGAGCATGCCGCCACACTCGGCATAGATGGGCAGGCCACGATCATGGGCCAGTTGCAATGCTCGGAGGCTGCGGGTGGCCTGGGCAAGGGTGGCGCCGTGGAGTTCGGGATAGCCTCCGGGCAACACCAACGCTGCTGTTCCCTCTGGCAGAGGTTCATCCGCCAGCGGCGACCAGGTGTGGGTTCGCGCCCCGCAATACTCCAGCCATTCCCGTTGCTCGGGGTAAAGGAAGCAGAATGCCTGATCCTGGGCGACGGCCAGCAAGGGACCGGGCGCACTGGATCGTCGGGGCTGGTTGGGCGTTGGTTGGGCGTCCGTGGTGCTGGTGGCCAGGAAAGGGGATGGTCCAGGGGTGCCGCGGCTGGCTTGCAGGTGGGGCAGGAGACGGGCCAAGTCCAGATGACGCTCCGCCATGGCCGCCAACTGGTCACAGCGGGTCTGGAAGTGATGGATCTCCCCTGGCGGCAGGAGCCCCAGGTGGCGCGAGGGCAGCGCCATGGCGCTGCTGCGGGGCAGACTGCCCCGCACCGGCAGGCCCGTCGGCTCCAGGGCTGCCGTCAGCAAGTGTCGGTGCCGTGGGCTGCCCACACCGTTGAGCACCACACCACACCACGGCAACCCAGGGGCCTGCTGGCGAAAGCCCGCCACCAGTGCCCGGATGGAGGGTCCCTGCCGGCCGGCATCCACAACAAACAGCAGGGGGAGGTTCAGCAGGCGGGCCACGTGGGCGGTGCTGCCCTCCTGACTGGGCCCGAGACCGTCATACAGACCCATGACCCCCTCCACCAGACAGGCATCCGTGGCGCGCCCCCAGTGGTGGAACGCCGCCCGTAGCCATGACTCCCCACAGAGGAGGGGATCCAGGTTGCGGCAGGGGCGGCCACTGAGTGCCCCCAACAGTTGGGGATCCAGGTAGTCTGGCCCCACTTTGAACGTCTGGATGGTGAGCCCCCGCTGCCGCAGGGCCGCAGCGAGGCAGAGACCCAGCAGGGTTTTGCCGGAGCCACTCCGGGGTGCGGCGATGATGAGGCCCAAGCGACCGCAGCGCTCAGGTTTCGCTGGCAGCCGTGGCGGCCAGCATCTGGTCCGCCAGTTGGGCCGTGGTGGCCAGCAGGGGGTTGGTGGTGTCGTGGCCACCGGCCAGCACACGGGTTTCCTGCACCTCCAGAGACCCCTCCATCAGCGGGACGATTTCTTCCACCAAATCCCGGGAGGAGATGTCTCCCCCCTCCAGCCGCATGCAGCCACTGGCTTCTCCGCAAAGCACCGCGCAGAGTTCCTTGCCGTCGGGGGGCCTGCACAGCAGGCGCAGACCCAGAATGGAGCCGGCATGGGGCTTGGGGAAGCCCACGGGAACCGACACCAGACGCAGGTCCACCATGAACCCGTCCGGTCGCTGGAAGCGGTAGACGCTGCTGTCCTGTTGTCGGCGGCCGGTCTGGAGGGACCACTGAAGACGACTGGCGATCCAGGCGGCCAGAAGTAGACCTTGGCACAACTGATCCCCCTCCACGTCAATGTCCACCTGAACCACGTGGTTGAGGGCGGCGCGCCGGTCCTGGGCATCAAAGGCCCTGGCCAGGGATTCGCGCCAGCTCCCCAGTCGGTACCAGTTCAGATCGGAGACCGCCTGAGAGGCGGCAATGCGCTGGGCCAGAATCCTCAGGGAGGGTTCCGTTTCCCCCAGGGCGGTATCCACAATCAGTCGCCGCTGCGCCGCCGCCAGCCGTTCAAAGATGTCTGTGTGTTCACCAAGGGCCCCTTCCCAGAGGACCCAGCAGGGCAATTGAGTGGGAATCCACTGGGGCAGCAGGTCCAGTTCCGTGGCAATGGACGCCGCACCGCCACGGAGTACCAGCACATCGCCACAGACGCTCCCTCCCGGACTGTTGTCCTCCGGGAGGGAGCAATAGGCGGCCACCAGGGCATCCAGCGGCTGATCCGCAGCGATGGTGGGGGCCAGGGTGATCATGCGGTGGGGCTGGAGTTCGCTGATGCTGTTGTCAATGGCCTGGCCCCGCAGATCGTCGTAGCGACCGTTCTCCCCAGACTGGGTGGCCAGCGTCTGGGCCAGAGTGCTGGAGAGGGGGGCGGTGGCGCTGGGGAGTCCATAGGCGCCAATGGCGCGACGGGCCGCATCCACCAGACAGGGGCGTTGCATCCCCATCACCGCGTCCTGCAGCAACCCGAGGCGGGCCAGGTGCTGCTCCAGCCAGGCGGGCTCCCAGACCACCAGCGTAAAGGTGGCAGAGCCGTTGTAGCCCTCTCCCGGATGTTCCCAAAGCTGTTTCAGGTGGTCGGTCACCGCATGGGGCGGCAACTTGAGAGGGGCTTGCAGGGTGACTTGGGGAACCATGGCGAGGCTGGGGACTGAGGGGAGGAGCGTGGGGAATCAGGGGCGGCGCCAGAGCAGACCGTCACGGGCCAGCAATTCATCCGATTCCGCCGGTCCCCAGGTGCCGGCCTCATAGGGATGGGCCGGAAATTTGTCCGGGGACTGCTTGAGCCCCTCCAGGATGGGGGTGTAGAGCCGCCATGCGGCCTCTACCTCGTCGCTGCGGGTGAAGAGGGTGGGATCGCCAAGCATGGCGTCGGCCAGGAGCCGCACGTAACCCTCGTCCGAGGGCTCCCCGAAGGACTCGTCATAGGAGAAGTCCATGGAGATGGGACGGCTGCGCATCCCGGAGCCTGGAGCCTTTACCTCAAAGCGGAACGTGGCCCCCTCATCGGGCTGGATGCGAATCACGAACTGGTTGGCGCTCACCCCACCGGCGGCGGCATCGAAAAGACGCACCGGAGCATCCCGGAAGGTGAGAGCCACCTCACTGAGGCGCTTGGCCAGGTGCTTGCCGGTGCGCAGGTAGAAGGGCACCCCCTGCCACCGCCAATTGTCAATGAACAGCTTGACGGCCACGTAGGTTTCCGTGATGCTGTCGGGGTCCACGCCAGGTTCATGGCGGTAGCTGGCCAGGGGATGCTCCGCCGTGCCGCCGCTGCCGTACTGCCCCCGCACACAACAGGTCCAGGGTTGCTCCGGGCTGGCCAGGTGGGCCGCCTGCAGCACCTTGGCTTTCTCGTTGCGGATGGATTCGGGTTCAAAGCGACCTGGCGGCTCCATGGCGGTCAGGGCCAGCATCTGGGTCAGGTGGTTCTGGACCATGTCCTTCAAGGCGCCGGACTTCTCGTAGTAACTGGCCCGTTGCTCCACACCCACGGTTTCCGCAGCCGTGATCTGCACACTGCTGATGTGGTTCCGGTTCCAGAGGGGCTCAAAGATGGAGTTGGCGAAGCGCAACACCATGATGTTCTGAACCGTTTCCTTGCCCAGGTAGTGGTCAATGCGAAAGAGTTGATTCTCCTGGCCGCAGCTTTTGACCACCCGGTTGAGCTGCTGGGCGCTGGCGTAGTCCGTGCCAAAGGGCTTTTCAATCACCAGGCGGCTGCGTTGCCGATCCGCCAACAGGCCTGCCCCCGCCAAAGCCCGGGCGCCGGAACCGTAAAACGCGGGCGAGACGGAGAGGTAAAACGTGCGCTCACCCCGTGTGGCCCGCTGGCGATCCACCTGCTCCAACCGCTGGGCCAGGCGCGCCAGGTGCTCCGGCTGTTGCAGGTCCACAGGCTCGTAAAAGAGCCCCTGGCTGAACTGCTCCCAGGCTTGGGGATTGGCGGAAACGGTGGGCTGGAGCCGCTCCGCCATGGTCTGGCGGAACACCTCATCACTCCAGGGGCGCCGGGCACAGCCCAGCACCGCAAATTCACTGGAGAGGCGCCGCTGCAGGAACAACTCGAACAGGGCCGGGATCAGCTTACGGTGCGTCAAATCCCCGGAGGCGCCGAAGATAATCAGGCACTGGGGAGGGATGACCCGCTCTTGGCGCAGGCCAACCCGCAGGGGATTGGTCAAGGTGGCGGCCATGAAAGGGAGGATGCCTCAGTAGGTTTCCACGTGCCAGCGGCCTGCTTTTTTCAACTGGGGACGCAGGGTTTTCCACTCCAGACCACGGTCTGCGGCAGCAGTGGCCATGGCCTCGTCAATGCCCGGCTCCATGCCCCGGAGACCACACATGTACAGGTGGGTGGCGTCCAGTTTGATCAGGTCGAAGATCTCGTCGGCGTGCTCGGCCACCCGATGCTGAATGTACATGCGTCCCCCTTCGCCGTTCTTCTGCTCCCGGCTGATGGCCTTGGTGTAGCGGAAGTTGTCCGGGTAAGCACTCAGGTAGCTCTGGAACTCCTCCTCGTAGAGCAGGTTGGGGGTGGTGGGGACGCCCATGAACAGCCATGCCTTGCCGCGGAAGGCATAGTGGGGATTTTTGGCCCGCTCGCCGGGATCAAACATGCGGCGCAGGTAGGCCCGCATGGGGGCAATACCGGTGCCCGTGGCCAGCATGATCACGTTGGCGTCCTCATCGTCCGGCAAGAGCATTTCCTTGCCCACAGGACCGGTGATCCTCACCGGCGCGCCTGGGGGAACGTCGCAGAGGAAGGTGGAGCAGACGCCGTTGACCAGTTCCCCGTCCTTCTCGTATTGGAGTTGGCGGACGCAGAGGGAAACCGTATGGCCGGCCAGGTTGTCCCCATGGCGGGTGCTGGCGATGGAATAGAGGCGGATTTTGTGGGGCTTGCCGTTGTCCGCCAGGCCATCGGGGATGATGCCGATGGACTGACCCTCCACATAGCGCAGGTCCCCGCCGGAGAGATCCATGGTGACGTGGTTGACCCGGCCGATAGCGCCCTCCTTGAGCAGGCTGCCGTTGCTGATCACCTTGCCCACGAAAGGGGCCTTGGGCTTGTACAGGTTGACAGGCACGTCCCCATGGGCGGGCTTGGCGGGAGCCTTCCTGGCAGGCCTGGCGGCCGGGCTGGGCTCGGGCTTGACTGCTGCAGTGCTGCTCAAGCCATTGGAGACCCCAAGGATCCTGACCCCGGAGCGCAGCAGCCGAGCGTAGGTAGACTGCAACTGGCTGAGGGGAACCGCCAGACGACGGATGCCGGCGGCAGGGACGGAGGATCCGGAAAACTCCTGGAGGGTGATGGTCATGATCTGGCTAGAGCCAGAACTGGCAGCGGACAGCACATGCATGGCAGACGGTTAAGAGTTGATCCCCATTGACGGGAGGTGGCCTCCAACCTATATCCTACATGTCCGAACGTCCGAACCATGGCTGGGATCGGGTCACTCCTGCATCGTTCCTGTCGGCTGCTCATGGCTGGCCTGCTGGCGGGCTGCGCCACCAGTCCCACCGGTCGGCAGCAATTCATGCTGGTGACTCCGGATGCCGCCGTCGAGATAGCGGAAGCCGCTTACATGGACACCATGCAACAGTTGGCCCGCCACGGGAAGCTGATGAACGATCCGCGACTGGCGGAGCGCATGGCGCGCATCACGGGCCGGCTGGCGGCCGTAGCCGTTGAGGAGTATCCCCACACCGCCCGTTGGGAGTGGAGCGTAGCCCTGGTGGATGATGCCACTGTCCTCAATGCCTGGGCCATGGCGGGGGGACGCATGGCCATTTTCCGGGGCCTCATCGAGAAGCTGCGCCTCAGCGACGATGAAATCGCCCACATCATGGGCCATGAAATTGCCCACACCGTTGCCAATCACCATGCGGAACGCATGTCCATGGCGCTGGCCCAGAATCTGGCGGTCTCCGTGGTGCGGCAGAATACGGAGGAGAATTCTCAAGCCGCGCCCATTGCCCACACCGTGGCCACTGTGGCCCTCACCCTTCCCAACAGCCGCAGTGGGGAAGAGGAAGCGGACAATCTGGGCATGAGGATGGCCACCAGGGCGGGCTACGATCCCCGGGCGGCGGTGACCCTGTGGCAAAAGATGGCCCAGCACGGTGGGTCAAGGCCGCCGGAGTTTCTCAGCACCCATCCCGATCCGGCCAGTCGCATCGCGGCACTGTCCGCCTTGGTGGACGACGTGCAGCACCTTCGGCCTGTCGTGCCGCCGCCGCCCCGTGGGGTGCGGATTTATGCGGAACGGTGAGTTGGGGCATCGGCCCAGTGTTTCAACAATTGCATTTATCCGGCATTCTGGGTACTGTGAGAATGAATCGACTTTTTGGGGCTTCCGAAGCAATGCAGCATCAGGTTTGGACAGAGTTCTCAGGGAAGAAATCGCGAGACCGGGCGTTATTGAGCTTTGGCGCAAAAAAAGCAACGAATGCGTCCTTTCTCGCCTCTCGCCTTGCACTGACGGTGCTGCTGCTCGCCGCCTCCCCGGCTTCCGCGCAGTCGACGACCACGTTTGTCAGCAATCTCGGCCAAACATCCACATATGGTGTTGAATACTCCGATGATGCAATGTTTGCGCAGGAGTTTACGACCGGACCCAACGAGTCTGGCTACAAGCTGTCGGAAGTCGTGATCGAATTCAATTCCGTCGCTAATCCCGTCCGGCCTTTCGATCCCATCAATCTCGCAATTGTCGATGTCGATAAGAATTCCCTCCCTCCCGCCACTCCCGATTTCGGTATCTACGAGAGCGTACAGGGAGATCCGGGAGAGAAGGTGGTGGGCTTGGCGACAGTCAACAAGGTCGAGGCAGGAGGAGAAGTGACCTTTACGCCCAACGTGGCCACGACACTCAAGCCAAGCACCCAATACTTCGTTGTCATGAAAATGATGCGCCCGGACCCAAAATGTGTAGATTCAGATAATGATAACAACAATGATTATTGTATAGATATATACATCAACGTGAAAGTCACGGAATCCAGCAACGAGGATAAAGATTCCTTGCCGGGCTGGAGTATCGCCGACAAACATTCATATTTCATTGGCGATTGGTCAACAAACTCCACATCGTTCATGAAAATTGCCATCAAAGGCACCATCATTGACATCATCGCGCCGACGGTGAGCAGGGCGGAGGTGACGGAGGCAAAGCCGAAGGAGCTGGTGGTCACCTTCGACGAGGCGCTGGACACCGAATCAGCGCCGGCTCCGACGTCCTTCACGGTGGAGATCGACGGCAATCCCGGTCCCCAAGTGTCTTCGGTCACCATCGACGGCGGCGATACGACAAAGCTGAAGCTGGGCCTTGCGATGGCGCTGGATGAAAGCCAGACAAGCGTCACGCTCGACTACGAGAAGCCCGGCACGAAGCCACTCCAGGACAAGGCGAGGAACGAGGTGGGGAACTTCAATCAGCCGGTCGTTAACAACGCCCCCGCCTGCCCGAGCAGCAACCCGCCCGCCGACGCGTTCTGGACGGCGTGTTTGACGGTGGGGACGGACCAGTCCCAGTACGGATATACGACGTCTGTCGGCTCCCTTTCCACCAAGACGTTCGTCCGAGATGACGGCACGAGCTATAGAATCGACGGGCTGACGGCTGGAGGCGGCCTCTACTTGTCGTTCACTGCCGACCCCCGCCCTGCTTCGGAGGCCTGGATTCTCCAGGTGGGCAGTCGCCGGTACTGGATCGATGCCAAGGACACTTACGACACGTCAGAGCACACGTATAGCTGGGCCAGACCCGGCTTCAACTGGGATGACGCCAACGTGGGCGACAAGGTCTCGGTGAGTCTTGTGCGGGAACCCAACCAGGATGCGACGGGCAAGCCGTCCATCACCGGCACGGCGGTGGTGGGGGAGGTGCTGACAGC
>JXQG01000061.1 GCA_001007665.1 Candidatus Synechococcus spongiarum SP3
GGAAGGTGGCGGTTGTACCGTCTTCGCTGGTCTCCAGGTTCTCCGCACCCGTCACCCGGACCTCTGGACCTTCCGTGTCATCATCATCATCGTTGATGAAGTACAACAAGTTGTCCCCATTTATGTTGTAGCTTTGGTCGGCGCTGGCGGAGCTGAAGGTGATCTGATAGGGCTGGTCACCGTCCACATCGTCATCGTTCACCCCGGTTACAGTGACGTTCTGGGCAATGTACCAATTGGCCACGCTAAAGGTGACGGGTCCGGAGACGGCGCCTTCGCCGGGATCGCTGCTGCTGGGGGTGACGGTCGCCTCAGCAGTGGGCGGGGTAGCCAAACGCACCTGGATGGTGACAGAGTTACCCTCATCTTCATTGGCTTCGCTGGTCCTTGCCTTAAATCCTGGTAGAATAATTACCTTAGGACTTATGGGAGTCCCCTCTAGCTTTATAGTTACCGGAGGAGATAACTTAGAGAATATTGCTGCTGGGAGACGTGTTAGTAGAATGTTCTGTTGTAGCCGGATTTCAATTATACTGGAGAGACCAGAGAATGCTTTTGGTGAAACACTTGTTAACTGACTGTTATCATTGAAAGAGAAGAATGTCAAATCAGAGAGATCAGAGAACATTTCTCCTGGGAAATTTACGAACTGATTCCCACCTAGATAGAGTGTTTCCAAACTAGAGAGACCAGAGAATACTTGTTCCGGGAGAGTTGCTAACTGATTCTCAGATAGATTGAGCGTTTGCAAATTAGAGAGACCAGAGAATATGTCGTCTGGGAGAGTTGCTAACTGATTCTTATCTAGAAGGAGTCTTCGTAGTGTAGGGAGATCAGAGAATATGTCGTCTGGGAGACTTGCTAACTGATTCTCAGCTAGCGTGATATCACGTAGAATGGTGTCAGAGAATATGCCGTCTGGGAGACTTGCTAACTGATTCCTAGATAGAAAGAGGCTGTGTAGAGTAGAGAGACCAGAGAATATGCCGTCTGGGAGACTTGTTAACTGATTCCTAGATAGAGTGATCTGACTTAGACTGGTGTTAGAGAATATGCCATCTGGGAGACTTTTTAACTGATTCCCACTTAGATTGATATTATTTAGTCTAAGGAGGTTAGAGAAGTCATTGCTCTGTAAAGCCGTGATCATTTTTGAGGATAGATCAAGTTCATAGACTCTTTTCAACTCGTCAGCTGAAACACTGGTACAAGCCGTTGAAGTCACATTCGTATGAGCCATGATGGCTGCCTCCACTTGGTCGGTTCGACCACAAATGTCGACAGCATGGGCAGCCTTGGGAAGCTGCCAGGCAAAGAGCCCCAGCAGCAACGCCGTCATGGCCTTGGCAATTTTGCCTGACCCCGCAGATTCCCCTCGCAAGAGCCTCAGGACAAAAGGACTCAACAGCCCCCTCCCTACCTTAACTCCCCCAACTCTCTCCGCTGACGCCAGCGTTTCGATCTTGCAAGACAACCAATCCATTGACACAAGCAGAGACACAAGGGTTAATTCTACTCCATTCCAGGCCTGCACTACGCAAAATTCCAGCCCAAGTCCCTTTTAAGGGCGCCACAAAAATTACCGTCCCGCCCGAAAAACCTGCTGGCCCATAAAAACCCTCTCCATGACTGACTTTCTCATGGTGAGAAGGCATTCAACAGGAAGAGGTTGCCCAATTTTCGTGGCGCCCTTAGCTTCGTAAGGACTTGTGCCAAACCACTTGAGACCTTGTGCCAACGGTCAGGAGTGAAGTCTGCCATGGAGCCCCCCCTGCCTCCCTTGGCCAGCCCAGTGGTTCTCCAGAGTTGTGAATCTTTACAATACAAGGTGTCGAGCGGCGGCAGCCCATTGCACCGTTGCTTCCCGGCAAGGCTACAGATCGTGGTGCTACTGCAAGAGACAATCGTCTGTCCCGGTCTGGAGGTCCTGCTGCTCATCGACGGCACGATTGTCCCGGTTCGCCAGAAAGCCGCTGGGGGTTGCAGGTGCGTACGGTCCGCCTGCGCCCCAACCGTTGAAGTGATCAGCAGATCCAGTGGCCTGGGAGCCACTGGATCCAGGCCCTGTTCCTTCAGGCTAGGTCAGGCGCGCCAGCAGACGTCCCAGGAGTTCCATGCTCCGGGTCTGGAGTATGAGCAACTGCTCAGCTTTGAGACCACCCACACCCAACTGGGCCAACTGGTGAAGGTGACAGCAGATCTCGTGACTGAGGGTTGTATTGGGGGAAGGGCCTGAACCAACGACCACGGCGCCGGCCGCCAGCTTGAGCAACCCCTTGACCAGGGAATGCGCCTTGTTGATCAGCAGCACGTGATGGTCGGGCAGGCTCGGCAACTGCCGTTGCATCAGGGCGCTGACATCATTGATCCGCCGCATCTGCTCCGGCAGAAGAATCAGGGCTGCCGGGGATGCTTCTCCTTTGAGGCTTTTCACCTGAACGGTGATTTTGTCGTTGTTCAGGGCTGCTTTGAACAGGCTGCGCAATTTCTCGCCGTCATCTTCGCCACTGGCATCCGTCAGCTCCGGCGTCTGGTCCGTGAAGCTCTCGTCCAGTTCTGCATCCACCCGCTTGAAGCTCACCTGCTCTTCCCGCTGCTCCAGCCAGGGAAGGAACTGACTATCAATCAGGGCGTCGGCTGTGAGCACCTCAATGTCCTGGCCTGTCCAGAGTTGCAGCGCAGAACCTTGGGCGACGGGATCCGTGCAGTAGATCACGGACGTGCGCCGCTCTTCCGGGCACCGCTCCAGATAGCGCTTGATGGTGGTGTAACAGCCAGCGTCGGTAGCAATGGGATCAGCCTGGCCTTCTGCCGATTGTGCAGTGGTGGCAAAGAGAACCCGATCCGCCACCTTGTCGGCAAACTTCTCCTCCTCCATGGCGCCCATTTTGACAAAGGGGGCAAGATCGCTCCAGATTTCCCCATAGCGCTGCGGTTCTTCCCCGTGAAGCTGGGCCAGACGATCTCCCACCTTGCGGGCAATGAACCCACCAATGGAGCGCACCTGACGATTCGTCTGCAAAGCACTGCGGCTCACGTTGAGGGGTAGATCCGGCGCATCAAGGACACCCTTCAAGGGCAGCAAAAAGGACGGCACCACCTCCTTGACCGAGTCGCTCACAAACACCTGGTTGCAATAGAGACGAATCTGACCCTGATCCCACTGGCTGTTCTCTTGCAGTTTCGGAAAGAAAAGGATGCCCCGCAAATTGTAGGGGTAGTCCGTGCTGAGGTGTACCCACAGCAGGGGATCCCCCTGGAAGGGATAGAGGTAGCGGTAAAGCTCTTGATAATCCTCGTCCTTCAGGTCGCCGGGGCTTTGCCGCCATGGGGCCTTGCAACGATTTACGGTGTCCCCCTCCAACTTCACGGGAACGGGCATGAAGTCGCAGTAGGTGGTAATCAGTTGACGGATGCGGCTAGGCTCCAGGTATTCCAGCTCCTCCTCCTGCAGATGGAGAATCACGTCGGTGCCTGGTGTCCTGCGATCACCCTCCTCCAACTGGAACTGGGGGGAGCCGTCACAGCTCCAGTGGACGGCGCCGGTGCCCGGTTTTGCGCTGAGGCTCCATAGCTCGACTTTGCTGGCCACCATGAAGCTGGAGTAGAACCCCAGGCCAAAATGACCAATAATGGCGTCTTTCTCGTGTTTGTATTTTGAAAGGAATTCTTCAGCACTGGAAAAGGCCACCTGATTGATATAGCGCTTCACCTCGTCAGCGTCCATGCCAATACCGTTATCGCTGACGGTGACGGTCTTTGCTTCGCGGTCAACGCGAATCTGAATCTCGCCTTCCTCGCCTTCCTGGCAATCACCAGCCAGCGCTGCCATCCGCCGTTTGTTGATGGCATCGACGCCGTTGCTGACCAGCTCCCGCAGGAACACCTCATGGCCGGAATAAACGGCTTTTTTGATGATCGGGAAGATGTTCTCGGTGTGGATCTGAATCTCGCCGTGCTCAAGAACAGCCATGGGGCATTGCAGTCAAAGCGCAATGCAGCATATTCCCGATCAGGAGCGTCACCCAGGCCTGTCCAGGTGGGGAATGCCGTACGTGACAGGAGGGGACAAGGGGAACCCCAGGCCACACCTCAAGCTGTGGCCTGGCCGCTTCGGCGTTGCAACCGGGGGCGCTCCTCCGGCACGATGGCGCCATCCACCGGACAGACCTGCTGGCAGATGCCGCAGTCAATGCAGACGTCAAAGGCAATCCAGTAAAAGTCCGTGCCTTTGGCGTTTTTGCCCTCCCCAGGGTGAATGCAAGCCACTGGGCAGGCGTCAACGCAAATCGCCACCCCTTCACAGCGATCCGTGAGAATTGTGTGGGGCATCAGGGCAGAAGAAGGGGCAACTGATCCTAGTGGGAACGACAGGCGCCCATGGGGGCTTCAGGGAGAGGACCAGGACCCCCGTCCCTGGCGCCCGTCACCCATTCCAGGCAGGGGAGGGGGCGTTGTCTCCAGGCGGCCCTGGCGGCCTCCAGCGTGGGGCACGGTTGGGGCCAGAGTTCAACGTCCACCTGGGCTGTCCGGTGGCGCTGCACACAGGCTGTGGCCCCCTCCTGGCCCATGGGGTGGTCATAGGTGACCAGCACCTGAGGGCCATGGGGAGAGCCATGACCCAGGGTGGTCTCCCCGGCCATGGGGGAAGGAAGCAGCTCGGCTTGCACCTGGGCGCGGTGGTGGCGCTCCAGGCAGGCCATGGCGTCCCCCAGGTTGCCGGGATGGCGACAGGTAACCAGCACCTGCACATCCGTCTGGCCGGAGAGTGCCGCCCTGCGGCCCTGCAAGAGTTCGCGCAGGCGCTCCACTTTGAAGCTGAAACCGGTCCCGCTGGCGTTCCGATCGCCAGGGGCAAAGTGTTTGAGCAGGCGATCATAGCGGCCACCGGTGGCGACCGGCACCAGGGAGTGGGCGCCTTGGCAGACCAGGCGCAGCACAACCCCGTCATAGAAGGTGAACGTTGGCAGGAAGGTGGGGTCCAGTTGCAGGCGCACGCCAGCCTGGCGCGCCCGTTCCGCCACCAGCTCCACCAATGCACGCAACTCGTCCACAGCAGCAGCTTTTGAAAAGGCCGACAGCGCATCCAGCACAGCCTCCGGTTTCCCCCGCACCCTCAACAACTGTTGGGCCCGCTGCTGATCCGCGTCCGAGAGGTCCAGGGCCTGAAGCTGCAAGACGTCGTAGCGGCTCAGGGCTTGGCGCAAGCCAGCCTGTTGATTATAGGGAAAATCCGCCAGAAGGGCGGCAAACAGGGCACGGTGGCCCAGCAGCAGGGTGGGCTGGTGGTCTGGGTGGAAGGGCAGTTGACGGCAAGCGTCCAACAGGATGGCCACCAATTCCCCATCCCCTGCCAGCCCCGGGGCGCCAATGAGTTCAATGCCGCTCTGCAGTTCCTCCTGGACCTGCTCATGGCCACCGACGTCCTCCCTTTGAAACACGCTGCCCTCATACCAGAGCCGCAAAGGCCTGGACCGGCTGGCCAAGCGGGTGCAGGCGGCCCTGGCAACACTGGCGGTGATCTCCGGGCGGAGACCCAGAGCGTCCTGGGTGGCCACCTTGAGCAGGACGTTTGCGTCAATGGCTCCGGCAGCCTCCAAGGTGTCCAGCCTCTCAATGGTGGGAGGCGCCAACTCCTTGTAGCCCCAGCGGCGATAGACGTGATGAAGCTGGGCGCAAATCCAGCGGTTGTCCTCCACGTCCTGAGGGAGCAGGTCCCTGGCCCCTCTGGCAGGTTGTCGGTTGACCTCTTCACTGCTCTGAAGATCAGAGCGTTCTTGCCAGAGGATCATGGGCAGCCGGGGTCTTGGAGGAATGCTAGCGCCCCATGGGCCGTCGCCTCTTCACCACTTTTTGTAGGGCAGAAACTTGCCGCAGAAGACTACCTTGACCCGGTCTCCTTTGGGGTCGTCTACTTTATCCACATGGAGAGTAAAATCAATGGCGCTCATGATGCCGTCCCCAAATTTTTCCTGAATCACGTCCTTCATCGGCGATCCATAAACCTGCATGATTTCGTAGAAGCGATAAACGAAGGGATCTGTCGGCACAACGGGATCCAGGCATCCCTTGATGGGATAGCGGGTCAGCAATGCCACAGCATCGTCTCCCAAGCCCAGAACCTGGCAGAGATTGACCGCCTCTTCACGTGATGCGCTGGCCTGTCCATACAACATGGCCGCCACACACATCTCGTCAAGCCCCACGTGGGACGCCAACTGGGCAAACGTCAGACCAGAGGCGGCCTTGGCTGCAAGCAAGGTCTCGGTCATGGTGGCCATGGCGTTGGGGAAAGCTGTGGTGATTCTCCACCGCCCAAGCCAGGAGAACCGTTGGCGTGGCTACCGTTGTGCAGGATACGCTGAAGGGCCTGTGCCCCTGATTCCCGTGGATCTGGAGCGCTTTACCGCCTTCACCCACTTCAATCCAGACGTGTCGCCTGGCATCAGTGTCCTATCGGGGCCGACGGCACGGCAAGACCCACCTGCTGAAGGTGTGCCATGGGCCGCCTGCGACGTCTCCACGTCCGGGTATCCCGTTTTCCGAGAAATCTGGTGCGCACGATGCGGCGATCCGGCGGCAAGCCGGGACGTCTAGTCTAGCCCAGCACAGGCAATCTCAGCGGCAGCCACTCCAGACGGTCAATAGCCGCCACCAACGTCCTGGCCAGCGATCTGAGATGATTCTATCACGTGAGACTGGTCCATCAGACAGAACTTGCCTCCCTGCCACATTGGCTTTGCCATGTCTACTTTTCGCGGAAATTCGCGAATTGAGCCTTTCCAAAAGCCGGGATTGTGTTGGAGGGGGACTTCCAGTGTTTTCCTGGCCTGCTGGACGGTAAACTCACGTTCTACACTTTGAGAATCACGTTCTACACTTTGAGAAAGGGACTTACATACATAAGCGCCAACCCTCTTCATCCCTCACTTCCAGCAGTGTTCTTCCTTTGACGGTATGAAACGCACAGGTCCAGGTAAATCCCAACGTGAAAGCACCGTACTCATTGAGCTCATTCGGAAATTTCCTGGTGACCCAACAGCAGAAGCACGGCTCCTTCAAGCCAGGTGGGCTGAAGGCGTCAAATGGCCACATTGCGGTTCTTCCGTTGCCATCTTTATTCCTGCACAATACACAATAATCTATATCCTCTTTACAATAATTTCTAAAACCTTCTTTTAGTTCAGTAGGAAAGGGAGGCGTGGAGGGAAGACCATTAATGAAGACTCCTGAAACGGTCTTCAATCTTACACCTCGACCTCTCTCCATGGTCCTGGCTTAGATGTTACGAAAATCAGCCTTCAATTCGTCAAACCGCTTGTCCAGCTTGTTCCACAGGAAGATCAAGATGGCATCGCGCCGGTCCATGGGGCCAGAGCGCCAACCACGGCAGCCACGGGGCCAGGTATCAGGGATCCGCGAGGCATCGGGCAGGAAGCGGCCACTGTCCGGGTGGCGTGGCAGCCATATGGGAAGATCCTGAGCACTCTTCTTCCATGGCCGGCCCCATGCGCACCCACTACTGCGGCGAGTTGCGATCCACCCACGGCCACCAGCAGGTCACCCTCTGTGGTTGGGTGGACCGTTGCCGTGACCACGGTGGCGTGGTCTTCATCGACCTGCGGGACCGCACAGGGACCGTGCAGGTGACGGTAGACCCCGAAGGTAGCACAGAGGTGTTTCGCCAGGCGGAGCAACTGCGCAATGAAACGGTGCTGCGCATCAGCGGTCGTGTGCGGCTGCGGCCTGAAGAGTCCGTGAATGCCAAGCTGGCCACCGGCGCGGTGGAGGTGGTGGCCACTGCCCTGGCGGTGCTCAACAGTATCAAGGGCGTCCTGCCCTTTGCCGTATCCGTCCACGACGAGGAGCCCGTCCGGGAAGATCTGCGGCTGCGATACCGCTACCTGGATCTGCGCCGCCAGCGGCTGCAACGCAACCTGGCCCTGCGCCACAAGGTGATGCAGACCGCCCGCCGCTTCCTGGACGAGCAGGGCTTTCTGGAGGTGGAAACCCCCATGCTGACCCGCTCCACACCGGAGGGCGCACGGGACTACCTGGTGCCGTCCCGGCTCTGTGGCGGGGAGTGGTTCGCCTTGCCCCAATCCCCCCAGTTGTTCAAGCAACTGCTCATGGTGGGGGGCCTGGAGCGCTATTACCAACTGGCCCGTTGTTTTCGGGATGAGGACCTGCGGGCGGATCGCCAGCCGGAATTCACCCAGTTGGATCTGGAGATGAGCTTTCTGAGTCAGGAGCAGATCCTTACTCTCAACGAGTATCTGGTGGCCCGTCTCTGGCAGGCGGCTCTGGGGGTGGAGGCGCCCTTCCCCTTCCCCCGTCTGAGCTGGAGCGAGGCCATGGCCCGCTACGGCACGGATTGCCCGGACACCCGCTACGGGCTGGAGTTGACGGACGTGAGTGACTTGGTGGGGAACCTGAGCTTCAAGGTGTTCAGCCAGGCGGTGGCGCGGGGCGGCGTGGTGAAGTGCCTGGCGCTCCCCCAGGGCAACGAACGCCTCAGCAACGTGCGCATCAAGCCCGGTGGTGACGTATTTGCCGAGGCCACGGCCGCCGGCGCCGGTGGCCTGGCCTATATCCGTGTGCGGGAGCAGGGCGTGCTGGACACCATCGGCGCCATCAAGGACAGCCTCGGCCCCGAGCAGGCCCAGGCGCTGCTGGAGCGCTGCGGCGCAGAACCCGGCACGTTGCTGTTGTTTGGCGCCGGTGATGCGGCCACGGTGAACAAGGCACTGGATCGGGTGCGGCAATTCCTGGCCCGGGACTTGCAGCTCATTCCTCCCAACACCTGGAGCTTTGTCTGGGTGGTGGATTTTCCACTGTTGGGGTGGAACAAGGAGGAGCAGCGGCTGGAGGCCCTCCATCACCCCTTCTGTGCCCCTCACCCGGCTGATGTCCACAACCTGTCCCAGGCCCGCGCCCAGGCCTACGACCTGGTGCTGAACGGCCTGGAGGTGGCCGGCGGCTCCCTGCGCATCCACAACGCAACCCTGCAGCAACAGGTGTTGGAGACCATGGGCTTTTCCCCGGAGGAGGCCCGTCGACAATTCGGCTTCCTCATGGACGCCATGGAGATGGGCGCCCCTCCCCATGGGGGCATTGCCTACGGCGTGGATCGCCTGGTCATGCTCCTGGCGGGAGAAGAGTCCATCCGGGACACCATTGCCTTCCCCAAAACCCAGCAGGCACGCTGCCCACTGACCGCTGCGCCGGGAACGGTGGATGACCGCCAACTCAAGGCGCTGCACGTGACCTCCACCTGGGTGGAGCCACACCAGAGCTGACGGTCGTCACAACAACTTCAGGCTACAGTGCTGTATCCAGGCCGGGGGCATGAGCAAGTTTGTTTTTGTGACAGGGGGCGTGGTGTCCAGCCTGGGCAAGGGCATTGTGGCGGCCAGCCTGGGTTGCTTGCTCAAGTCACGGGGGTACAGCGTCTCCATTCTCAAGTTGGATCCCTATCTCAACGTGGATCCGGGCACCATGAGTCCGTTCCAGCACGGGGAGGTGTTCGTCACCGAGGACGGCGCCGAGACGGATCTGGATCTGGGTCACTACGAGCGCTTCACGGACACCCCCATGTCCCGGCTCAACAGCGTCACCACAGGCTCCATCTATCAAGCGGTGATCAACCGGGAGCGACGTGGCGACTACAACGGCGCCACCGTGCAGGTGATTCCCCATGTCACCGCCGAGATCCGCAACCGCATCAACCGGGTGGCGGCCCACACCCAGGCGGACGTGGTCATCACCGAGATCGGCGGCACGGTGGGCGACATTGAATCCCTGCCTTTCCTGGAGGCCATTCGGGAGTTTCGGAAGGACAAGGGGCGCCATGACATTGCCTGTGTCCACGTGACCCTGGTGCCGTTCCTCGCCGCGTCCGGGGAGATTAAAACCAAACCCACCCAGCACTCCGTCAAGGAGTTACGCTCCATCGGGATCCAGCCCGACGTGCTGGTGTGTCGCTGTGACCATCCCATCACCACGGCCCTGAAAACCAAGCTGTCCGGATTTTGTGGTGTCCCGGTGGACGCGGTGATCTCCGCCCAGGATGCCGACACCATCTATGCAGTTCCCCTGGCCCTGGAGCAGGAGGGGCTCACCCGGGAGGTGATGAATACGTTGCGCCTGGAGGAGCGCCCCAGCAACCTGACAAGCTGGGAGACCATGGTTCATCAATTGCGCCACCCGGGTGACCCGGTGCGGGTGGCGCTGGTGGGTAAGTACGTCTCCCTCAACGACGCCTATCTCTCCATCGTGGAGGCCCTGCAACACGCCTGTCTGGCCCAGGACAGCAAGCTGGAGTTGAACTTTGTCTGCGCCGAGCAGATTGAGCAGGACGGCGCCGCGGCACGGCTGAAGGGCATGGCGGCCATTGTCACACCTGGCGGCTTTGGCAATCGGGGCATCGAGGGGAAAGTGGCGGCCATCCGCTGGGCACGGGAAGAGGGCATCCCGTTTCTGGGGCTCTGTCTAGGAATGCAGTGTGCAGTAATCGAGTGGGCCCGCAACATTGCCGGGTTGGTGGGCGCCACCAGCGCCGAGCTGGAACCCGCCGCTACCCACCCGGTGATTCACTTGCTACCGGAACAGGAGGACGTGGTGGATTTGGGTGGAACCATGCGATTGGGGGCCTATCCCTGCCGCCTCATGCCCAACACCATGGGCCGCAAACTCTACGGGGAGGACGTGATTTATGAACGCCACCGCCACCGCTACGAGTTCAACAATGCCTATCGGAGTCTATTCCTGGAGAGTGGCTATCGGGTGAGTGGTTGCTCTCCGGATGGGCGGCTGGTGGAGTTGATCGAATATAAAGACCACCCCTTTTTCCTGGCTTGTCAGTATCACCCGGAGTTTCGTTCCCGTCCGGGACGGGCCCATCCCCTCTTTTTGGGGCTGATCCGGGCGGCCCAGGGTGCGGCGCCGCCGCCAGGATCATGAGCAATGGCGGGCTGCTGCGGGTGATGGAGCAGTTCCACTCCATTCAGGGGGAAGGGGTTCATATGGGCCGCAGTGCCGTCTTCCTGCGCCTGGCCGGATGTAATGTAGGGTGCCCCTGGTGTGATACCAAAACATCCTGGTCTGCCCATGGGCATCCCCTGGTGCCGGTGGAGCGTCTTGTGGATACGGTGCGCCAAGCCCAGCCCGCCCTGGTGGTGATCACTGGCGGGGAACCCTTGCAGCAGGACCTCACCTCACTCTGCCAGGCCCTGGTCCCCCTGGCCATTCCCCGCCACCTGGAAACCAGCGGTGTGGCCCCCCTCAGCGGCGCCTTCGAGTGGATCACCCTGTCCCCCAAGCGCCACCGCCCTCCTCGGCCGGCGCTGCTGGAGCGCTGCCATGAACTCAAGGTGGTGATCCATGAGCCTGCTGACCTGGACTTCGCCATGGCCATGGCCGCCGCTTGCCGAACCATGGGCCGCTCCGGCAGTCCACCCCCCCAGCTCTGCGTCCAACCTGGCGCCGGCAGCGCCACCGGCGCCCGTCTGGCCATCCACCACGTGAAGCAGCGTCCCCAATGGCGCCTCAGCTTGCAAACCCATAAGTGGCTGGGGGTGCGGTAAAGGGGAATGGCGTGAAATCCAGGTCAGCCGCGTCCAGGCCCACTTCTGGTTCCCTTCAGTCTTGATCGTGTGGCGCCATGGGGACCGCACGTTGGCTGAGATTGAGGCCATGGAACCCGTCGGCAGCAGATCAGCGGGGCCGCATCCTGGGTTGTGATGGCGGACCCATCAGTTTCAAGGTGGATCTGGCTGAGTTGGGTGGGGAAGTAAGCAGTCTCTGTTAATCCACTCTATTCTCTTTCTGAGGCTTGCACACGATGGTGACAAAATACAGGGAACCTCGAGAAAAGGCAAGACAAGGGATCAAGAAGAAAAAATTGGTATAGAGCTTGGTGGGTAGAACGAGCATGGAACTCCCACGTCTCCCACAGGACCTCCTCCCCTGCTTTCTGAGACACCTGCAAGTCTCTTGATGGTTCACCTTAGCGGAAGACGGCTCTATGGGTTAGCCAGAACCGAGATAGATCATGTTCAAAAAGTGAACTCAATAGCGGGTCAACTTGCCTCCCATAGCCATAGCCATCTGCCCAAACACATCTTCCACCTTGGCACGGCTCTTGGAGTGTTCCCGGTTCCTTTCCTTGGCCCCAGTGTTCAGGGGATGGTGACGACTCCCTTTTTCTTGAATCCGACTCTCGTAGCCTGCCTCCTTGAGAAAACTGTCCACCAGCTTGCTCTGATACGCAGAGTCTGCCCACACCATGGCCTCCTCATTCTCAGCATCCAACAGAGCAGGAAGCATCTGACTGTCGTGGCTATTAGCAGGGGTGAGCACATGGCGGCGGATCAGACCATAGACCACGTCAACACTGATGCTGTTCTTGTATCCGTAGTGACTCACGCCATTCTTCTTGACTCACTTGGCATCCAGACCCTTTTGCCGTAGTCGGTTGGGGTGGTCCTGCCAGGCCTCGGGTACCTTGCCCTGCTTGATGTCTTCGTTCTCCTCTCTGTGATTCCGTTGCTTGGGCACCGGCACAATGGTGGCGTCAATGATTTGATTTGGCCACCGCGGGCTTGCAGGCCTTGTTTTTTAAGATAAGCATCAAACCGTTAGAAGAGTGCTACGAATATACCTGCCTGTCTGAATCGTTCTTTGAACAATGCCACAGTGGTTGCATCAGGAATGGAATACATTGTCCCCAAGCCCACAAACCTCCCAAAAGATCGTCGATCATTGACTTGGAATTCCAGTTCCTCATCGCTCAAGTTGTGTAATTGTTGTAACACCAATATTTTGAACATAATGATCACGTTAATCCTCTTGCAACCGACTGGACTCTTGCGCTCTTGCTGGAAGAAGCTCTCCAGCAGTGGACGAAAGTCTTCCCATGGTATTGCGGTGCTGAGACGCTCCAGAGACGGCTTCTTCCTCTCTAGCTTCTTTAAGCCTCTCGTCCTCATCCCAAAACCCCTTCTGGCCCACCATGACATGAACTGCAACGCCTCTCTATCCTAACCCCAATCCTGGAAAGACCAGTTAGACCCTTCAGTCCTAGTCATACTCTTTTACATAGACCTGCTATAAGAAACGGAACTGGTAGTCAAGGGCTTGACAAGTTGAGAGGGGGCGGACCATAGGGTTGCCCCTCAAGGAG
>JXQG01000062.1 GCA_001007665.1 Candidatus Synechococcus spongiarum SP3
CTGTCAGCAGCTCTTGCGTCAGGCTCCGAAGCTCCAGGACGTTGTCCTGGTCCCGGGGGCTGTCCAACCTGATGCTGCATTGCTTCGAAGCCCAAGAACCGACTTATGGTAAAGCTCAGCTCACGATCTGCGAGCGCGGAGAGCAACGTGTTTCTCGTTGTCGACGAGCTGATCAGAGTCGCGAGGGAACGCTTCAGGAAGCCTGGCCGCTCCCGTCCACCCTGTCAACCCCTTTGCCAACTCTTCAAACTGGGATGCCCTCGCACCATGAAAAGCCGGTCGGGGAGCCGCCCCCTGCGCAGATCTGGAATTCTCCGGCAACGAGAATCCCTTGCTCACCCATGGAGCCGTTGCCACCACATGCCGGCCAACTGCCAGCTTGACCAGAGGAAGATCAGGAGGTAGAGCCAGTTGAGCCAAGCGGGGCGTTTCATGGCTGGTGGGCATTCCGAACCAATAGCCTGCCATGGCTGGCGCTGCGCCCGCGGCAGGTTCGTTTGCCTTGATACGCTCCATGGACTACCTCTGCACAACGCGTGGACATTCAGTTGAGCCAGGTTCGCCATGTGCGGCGGGCCTATGGCATTGACGAGATTGCTCTTGCCCCTGGCGGCGGCACAGTGGATCCTTCGCTGGTGCAAAGCCATTGGACGCTGGGGGGCATTGAACGCCCCATGCCCATCATTGCCAGCGCCATGGACAGCGTGGTGGATGGCCCCATGGCGGTGCAGTTGTCCCGACTGGGGGCCCTGGGGGTCCTGAATCTGGAGGGTCTGCAAGCCCGCTACGACGATCCCGGCGCCGCCCTGGAGCGCATCGCCGCAGTGGAAGGCGATGGCTTTGTGGGTTTGATGCAGGAGTTGTACAGCACACCGGTTCGGGAGGAGCTCATTTTGGAGCGGGTGCGGGAGATCAAGGAGGCAGGGGGCATCGCCGCGGTGAGCGCCACCCCGGCAGGGGCCATGGCCTTTGGTCATACTGTGGCTCAGGCGGGGGCGGATGTGTTCTTTGTCCAGGCCACGGTGGTCTCCACCCGCCACCAGAGCCCCTCCGGCCAAAACACTCTGGACCTCAAAGCATTTTGCCGGGAGATGCCCGTGCCGGTGGTGTTGGGCAACTGCGTCACCTATGGGGTGTGCGTGGAGCTCATCCAGGCTGGCGCTGCGGGGGTGATGGTGGGCATTGGTCCTGGCGCGGCCTGCACCTCCCGAGGCGTGCTGGGGGTGGGCGTTCCCCAAGCCACAGCCATTGCCGACTGCGCCGCCGCACGGGACGACGTGGAGCGCAATGGTGGTTCCTACGTGCCCATCATTGCCGATGGGGGCATCGTGACCGGTGGGGACGTCTGCAAATGCATCGCCTGTGGGGCCGATGGGGTGATGATCGGCTCTCCCATTGCCCGTGCAGCGGAAGCGCCAGGGCGCGGGTTTCACTGGGGCATGGCCACCCCGTCGCCGGTGTTGCCCCGGGGCACCCGGATCCGGGTGGGCACCACGGGCAGCCTTGCGCAGATTCTCCGTGGTCCTGCCCGGTTGGACGACGGCACCCACAACCTGATGGGCGCCCTGCACGCCTCCATGGGCACCCTGGGGGCGCGCACCATCAAGGAGATGCACCAGGTGGAGATTGTGGTGGCTCCATCCCTGCTGAGCGAGGGGAAAGTGTACCAGAAAGCCCAACAGCTTGGCATGGGTCGCTGAAGGGGTCCGTTTTCTGCTACACTAGTTTCTCCAGAGCCATCAGCGACATGTCGAACGCCGCCCCAGTGACCGACGCTTCCTTTGAGGCAGACGTGCTTAAAAGCGAAGTTCCCGTGTTGGTGGATTTCTGGGCGCCATGGTGTGGACCGTGCCGCATGGTGGCGCCCATCATTGACGAGATTGCCGCTGAGCTGGACGGAAAGATCAAGGTAGTGAAGCTCAATACGGATGAGAATCCCTCTGTAGCCGGTCAGTTGGGGATTCGCAGCATTCCCACCCTGATGGTGTTCAAGGACGGTCAGCGGGTCGATACGGTGGTGGGGGCTGTCCCCAAGACCACGCTATCCAGCACCATTGCCAAGCACCTCTGATTTCTGTGCCGCCCTGACGGACGGCCCATCTTCTCCCCTGGGCGCCGCTTGTGGCGGTTCGTCCCACGGGTCCGGCAACGACGCCACCCCGTTGCGTCAGCGCATCCTGGCGTTGGCGGACCAGTTGGCGGACCAGTTGGCGGACCACAGCCGTGGGGAGCTGGTGGAAGGGGTGTTGCGTCACTTGGTGGCCATCGGCCATGCAACCCAGGAGCAGAGCGACTGGGCGCTTCTTAACGGCGCCCTGGAGGATATCAGGGATGGGTTGAGCGTTTTCTGTCCCCACCGTTACCGCCGCAAGGTGGGGGTGGTGGGGTCCGCCCGGGTGCCGCCAGAGAGTGCCGTCTATCAGCAGGCTGTAGAGCTGTCTCAGCGGTTGGCGGCATCAGGCTTTGAGGTGATGACCGGGGCCGGGGAAGGAGTGATGGAAGCCGCCAACCTCGGCGCTGGACAAGACAAGAGCTACGGTCTCAGCATTCACCTGCCCTTCGAGTTTGCCGCAAACCCCTACATCGACCCCCAAACCAGGCTGGTGGTCTTTCGTTACTTCTTCACCCGGAAGCACTTCCTGGTGCAGGAGAGCGACGCCCTGGTGGCCATGCCGGGAGGTGTGGGCACATTGGATGAGCTGTTCGAGGCCCTCACCCTGATTCAGACCGCCAAGACCGTTCCCGTTCCCGTGGTGCTGCTGGCCCCTGCCGGTGACGACTACTGGCAACGGTGGAAGAGCTACATGGTGAAGTCCGTTGAGGAGCGGGGCATGGTGTCCCCCGCTGATGCGCAGATCTACGACCAGGTGGATTCCGCGGAGGCGGCCGTGGACATCATCCGCCGCTTCTATCGGATCTTCCACAGCTGCCGCTTCCTGGGTGGGGAGCGCTTGCAACTGCTGCTCCACGGGACCCCCACCGATGAGCAGCTGAGGACCATCAACCATGTGTTTTCCGATCTGCTGCTTGGGGGAAGCATTGAACCCTTTACCCACAGGAGCGAGCAAGGCGTCTATCCAGGCCTGCAGTTTCAATTTGACCACCGCTGCATGGGGCGCCTCTATGAGCTGATTCGTCACCTCAACCACTTGCCCCTGGCGGGGGGCACACGCCTGGAGCATCCCGAGCAGCGCCAATGACCACCAACACCACCCTGCTGGGAATCATTGACTACGGCATGGGGAACCTCCACTCCGTCACCAAATCCCTGCAACGGCTTGGGGCCCAGTGCCAGCGTCTCTGCAGTGGCGCAGATCTGCGCCGGTGGGAGGATTCCGGTGGCGTAGCGCTGGTGTTGCCAGGCGTGGGCGCCTTTGATCCCGCCATGACCCAGTTGGCGGACCGTGACCTGATTCAACCCATTGGCCACTGGGTCCGCCGGGACCGCCCCCTGCTGGGCATTTGCCTGGGGCTGCAGTTGTTGTTCAGCGGCAGTGCAGAGGGCCGGTTGGCCGGGCTGAACCTGGTGCCGGGCACGGTGGAGCCCCTGAAGCCCACGGCGGATGAACCCGTTCCCCACATGGGCTGGCAACCGCTCATCTCTGCCGACAGCTCTCCCCTGTTCCCTTCCCGCGAGGAGCAATGGGTGTATTTCGTGCATTCCTATGGTGCAATGCCCAGGGAGGCCGCCGTGGTGGCGGCCCACGTGATGGTGGCCCGGCAACCGGTCACTGCGGCCATCGCCCATGGTGCGCTGGTGGCCACCCAGTTCCACCCGGAAAAATCCGGCCCCTGTGGTCAGCGGATCCTGGCCCGCTGGCTGGAACATCTGCCGTGCTGAGGTCCATGCCGTGCTGAGGTCCATGCCGCGCAGTGGCCATGGAGCGTTGCGCCTCAGTGACGGGAGGCGCCTGCAGAGTCCACCGGGCTCCGTCACTCGCCCCACACCGGCGCGGGTGCGGCAGTCGGTGTTTGACGTGTTGCGGGAGCAGGTGGCGGGGACCCGCTGGCTGGACCTGTTCAGCGGCAGCGGCGCCACGGCCTGCGAAGCCCTCCTCCACGGCGCTGCCCACGTCACGGCTGTGGAGCGCCATGGCCGGGCCGCTGCCGTGACCCGCCACAACCTGGAGCTGGTCTGCCGTCCACCCCAAACCTTCGCCCTCCACCGCCGGGAGGTGCTGGCCTGGCTCCACACCTGGAAGCACTCAACAGAGCCACAAGAGCCCTTTGCCTTGATCTATGCCGATCCCCCCTACAATGGCAGACTCCATGAACCGGTGGCCATGGCCATCGCCGCCTCGGGCGTCATGGCGCCAACAGGCCTGCTGCTGTTGGAATGCACAAGCCGCCAGCCGCCCACAACTCTGCCCGGCTGGCAACTGGACAGTCGCCACCGCTACGGGAGCACTACACTGCTGCTGCTCCAACAAGTCACGGGCGACGCTTAGCCCCCGAACACTCCCCCCTGGCGCCGGTACTGGTTGTAGGCACTCACAAAGAGGCCCAGAATGGTGATTGGCACCAGGCCCAGAACAATGCCACAGAGCAGGGGTTCAACCATGGGAAGCGGTGGAGTAGGGAGAGTATAGACGCAAGCAGACCCAGCCAACGTCACCCAACAAAAGTCCCCCTGCCGGGCAGCAAGGGTGATTGCCGGCAGACGCGCTGTTGATGGAGCGAATATCTTCTCTTGCAGTTCTTGCAGTGCAGCGGTCATGGCCTCCAGCGGTTTGCGGTCATCACGGCTTCCATCGGTAATCCTGAACGACGCGATCGAGCCTTCGTGGTTGATGAGCGGATGGAGCTTGAAGTCAAAGAACCAACCGGTCATGGAGAGCGGGAAGCCGGGCTTTGGAGCTTCATATCCGGCCCTTGTTGCGGCAAACTATGTTTCCCTGCTTCCCGTCAACTGAAGGCCGCCCCGAAGCACTTCCTACTGCGCTCCCCGTGGCATTTGTTGTTGCTGCCCCTGCTGCTGGTGCTGGTGTTCTGGGGAGGTCAGCTGGTCCTCTCGCCAGAAGCGCGCAACCGCTTCATCCGTCCCGGCAACATGGTGCTGCTGGGCATTGATCCCATCGGCGCCAATGCCGACGTGGTGGTTGCTGTTCGCCTGCAGGGCGACCGGATACGGATCACCCAGATCCCTCGCGACACCTTTACCTACAGCGAGGCCTTGGGCTCCTGGAAAATCGGCGAGCTTTACGGCCTGGCCGGTCCCGAGGCCGTGCAAGAGGAGGTTGCGGCCCTTATGGACGCCGATTTCCCCTATCTGGTGGTGATCCATGGGGGCGTTGTGGCTGCATTGGTGGATGCCCTCGGCGGTCTGACCATCACGGTCCCCACGCGGATGGTCTATGACGATCAAAGTCAGGGCTTGTTCATCGACCTGAAACCGGGCCGGCAACGGCTCAACGGCCAGCAGGTGGAGCACTTCGTCCGCTGGCGTGGCTTTTACGGTGACATCGGTCGCCTGGAGCGGCGGCAGGAGGTAATTAACGCCTTGGACGACGTGTTCAAGAACCCTGGAGTCTGGGCGCGTCTGCCCATGCTGAAGCAGGTTCTGGAAGACGAGGTGAAGGCGGGGCGTCTCGTCACCAACCTGGATCTACAAGCCCTGCCCATCTTTTCCAGGAGCTTTGCCAGCCGTGGCGCCACCATCGAAACCCTGCCCGGTCGCGAGGACTACTACAAGGGATTGAGCTACTGGTTTGCAGAGCAAGGCGCCTTACCCTCTGAGTTGACCGCCCCCCCTCAGCAAGACACCTGGCCGTCTGGACCTGCCGCCCTCCCTCAGCAAGACACCTGGCCGTCCGGACCTGCCGCCCTCCCACGGCAAGGCGCTTTCCCCCCTGGGTTTGCACCTTCCCCTCCGCAAGACGCGTTGCCGTTGGGCAGTGCCCCGCCTCCTGTGGTTCCCCCGCCGATCGAGCCGGTCGAGTACAGCGACCATCAAACGGGGGAACCCTGAGGAGCAGTTGCAGGCGTTGCCGTGCTCCCGTTGGCTTTGATCACCGCCCTCGTGCTCTGGGGCACCGCGGCGGCGGTGCAGACCTGGGCCCAACTGCGCCACCAGCGGGTGGGGCGCCAGGAGCTTGCCCAGCAGCGAGCCGATGCTCGTCACAATGAACGCATGGTCCAGCTTCAGCGTCAGGCCCGTGCTCAGGAGAGCCCGTGATGCCTGCCCTGAAGAGAGGACCGTTGCAGCCCCACGGGCGGTGGAGATTGCACCCGCGGACGGCTTCCGGCGCCGGCTTCACCCTGGTGGAGGTGGTGGTGAGCAGCAGCATTCTTGCCTTTGCCCTGGCCGGCAGCTTCAGGGGCTGGAGCCAGGGGCAGGCCCTGGTGCAACGGGCCAACCAGCGGCAGGCGCTCCTGGATGCCGTTGAGCAGGATCTGCAACGACAGCAGGGCTTCGTGATCCAGGCCCTCAGGAAAAAGCCGCCCTGGGCTTGTGAACTGCCCCTCTCCGTATTGAAGAAGCAGCTCCAGGACCTCCCCCATGACCTGCCGGACGCCGTGGAGCGCCAGTGGCCCATACAAGGTCAGTGGTCCGCGCTGGCCGTTCGCTACACGGCGCCCAAGCTGCGAGCGCCACGGGAGCGCTGGCTGGCGCTCGGTGGAGGCGCAGTTTGTGACTAAGCCGTGGCGGCCCGGACGACGACGGGAGACAAGGGCGCAGCAGGAGAAGGGATTCAGCCTGGTGGAACTGCTGGTCACCGCTGTTCTCCTGAGCTTGCTGGCGGGTCTTGTGCTCCCCAGGGGGCAGAACTGGCTGGCGCGGCAACGCCGTGACGGGGCCGTGCAGTCCTTGCTCCATGGTCTGGAGGTGTCCAGGGCGGGGGCTGTGGCCAAGGGCAGAGCCTGTGCCATGGCCTTGACCCCATCCGGCTGGGCAGTGCCGCTCAGCAGCGCCGCACCCGCCTGCTCCGGCATCAACGACCTCACTGTCGGCGCACCGGGTCTGCGCATCGCAACCAGAATGACCCGGGACGTGGAGATCGGCCCCACGGGACTGCTCATCGGCAGCGGCGACACCGTGGTGGTGGGCCACAGAGACCTGACCCTGGAGCGCTGCTTCGTGATTGCCCTGCCTCTGGGCACCGTCCGCACAGGTATTTACGACAACGACGAAGGGAAGTGCATTAAGCATGAGAAGGACAAGTAAGCCCCGGTCCTCGCTGCCGTGCGTCGGGCAACAGGGTGCTCGTCAAGACGGCGCCGGCGGCTTCACCTTGCTGGAGTTGCTCGTTGTGTTGCTGCTGGCTTCGGGGTTGGCCCTGGTTTGCTTCAATGCTCTGCTGGCGGATGGGCAGTTGGTGGGCCGCATGGCTGAGCGTTGGCGGCAGCGGCAAGAGCGGGAGCGCGCCCTGGACCTGATCCGCCACGACCTGGTCCAGGGAGACCACGTGTTGCTGAATCCAGACCTGGCCCAGCACCGCTGCTCCATGCTCAACCGCGAGCCGGTGTTGGTGATTGCCGCCAGTGTCGGGACGATCACCTACGCCATTGGCCCTCCCCCCTCCAACATCTGGGCCAGCCGCGTGCTGCTGCGCTGTGGACCGGCCTTCACCCAAGCGGGTGTGTGGAGCAGCCGGAAGTCGTTCTTGAGCCGTGTGCTCATTGACGGGCTCCAGCCTTCGGACACGCCATGGCGGCAATGCCCCGTGGCCGGGGGCGTGGAGGTGGGCAGCTCCTTTGCCCTCCCCTTGTCCGTCTGTATGGAGCACACCACCGGACTGGTGACGATTCGCCTCAGCCAGGGCCAGGAGGATTCCACCGCCAGCGCCGTGGTGGGCCTGAATCGCTTTACGGCGGCAGGCTTCTCCGAGGGCGAGACCAGCAAGTAAACCCGTGGGCAAGGACCGGCCCAGAAGGACGGGAAACGCAAGGGGGGATCATTTCCCGGTCTTGGCGGGAATGGCTTGAATCGTGGTGGCATCCCCGCTGGCTTCAATAACGAATATGCCTGATTGGGCAAGTTTTGTGCCCGTGATGTCAACTTTGCATGTATTGTCTTTCCGAGTTGCGCTCCATTGAATAATCGAATGCCCAGGATCTTTGGAGAGGCGATCATACTCCGTATCACCAGAGTCCGGCATCGCTCCATTGTCAATAAAGTGGGCAAGACAGTAGGACATCAGCCCCCGGGCCTGGATATTGGCTGCGTTGACCTTGGCTTTGTTCTGTTGCCCCAGAAAAGCGGGCATGGCCACGCCAGACAACACGCCAATGATGACCACGGCGATCAGCAGCTCCACCAGGGTGAAGCCGGCGGCCAGGGGACGTTTCCGGCTTTGCCGGCGCCATGGTCGCGGCAGCGGGCACGGCGGGAAGCCGGAGCGATGGACCGGGATGGCGACGGGGACGGATGTTGGCGGGTTGACGCTTGGTGTCCACCGGCCGGCGCTGGTGTGGCTGAGCAGGCCTAAGGTGAGCTTCAATGCTTGCGAACGGTCAACCATGGACGAATGGCGGCACGGCTTCCCCCATGGTTCCCTCACCTGCTGCGGTTGAGCCATGACACCGAGCAGCCCTGCTGACGAACTCCGCCGTATTGCTGGCCAGGGCCTGGCACGGGTGTGGCGCTGGTTCCGTCGCCCCCTCCCTTCCCTCTCGGCCCGTCTGACCCGTGTGGGGGTTGTGATGGTAGCTGTTTACGGTCTGCTGGCGGTGGCGACGCCCCTGTTCATTGGCGGCGGTTGGCTTCCTGATCCCAACAGCGGCCTGGAGAATCCCGCCTTTGCCGCTCCCAGCCTGGCCCACTGGTGTGGCACGGACCGGCTGGGGCGGGACGTGTGCGTCCGCACCATGGCCGGAACGGGGGTGGCCCTGCAGGTGGTGGTGTTGGCGCTGGCCATGGCCCTGGTGGCGGGTGTGCCGCTGGGCATGGTGAGCGGCTACATGGGGGGGGCCGTTGACCGGCTGCTGGTGTTGCTGATGGACACCCTCTACACCCTGCCCCTGCTGCTGCTGGCGGTGGTGATGGCGTTTTTGCTGGGGCGCAGTCTCGTCAATGCCGCGCTGGCGCTTTGTGTGGTGTACATTCCCCAGTACTTCCGCATGGTGCGCAACCAGACGGCTGGCGCCAAGGCGGAGCTGTACGTCACTGCGGCGCGATCCCTGGGCGCCGGACCGTTGTGGATTTTGCGCCGTTATCTGCTGCGCAACGTAATCACCTCGGTGCCCGTGCTGATCACCCTCAATGCAGCGGATGCGGTGCTGGTGCTGGGGGGACTGGGATTTCTGGGGCTAGGCCTGCCGGAAACCGTGCCCGAATGGGGGAGTGACTTGCAGCAGGCCCTTGTGGCTGTGCCCATTGGCATCTGGTGGACAGCCCTCTACCCCGGCCTGGCCATGTTCGGCCTGGTGCTGGGTCTCTCTTTCCTTGGGGAAGGGGTGGACGCCTGGTTGTCCCGCAGTGAAGCCATCGGCCGCGCCGAGCGCTGACCCAGTGCTCAGGACAACGCCGACGCCGACAAGGCAACGGCTACAGTCAGTCAAACGGCTACAGTCAGTCAAGTGAAGCCTTCCGAGGGGAGGCAAGCTGCCCTTGTCTTGATGGTGACGCTTCTATTTCTGGGATTGGCGATGTTTGTGTGGAGCAAGTCGCGACGCAACGGTGACGAGGTCATCGCCACCTTCGAGGCGCTGTTGGCTGCCCTATTGCTGGTTCTGGCCCTCTGCTACGGTCGGCTCCACCTGCCACTGGCCTGCCTCTTGTTGGCCTGTACTTTTCTGTTGCCCCGCTATCCGAGGGGTGGCGTCCCGGAGCGCAGCGACGGCCGGGACGACATCTTTGTGGAGTTTTGAGCGCCGCCACCGCCAGGGGCTTGCCGCAAGGGAAGCAATCCATTAAAATTTACAAACGAATGTATGGGCTGCCATGAACTCCTCCAGTCCCCTGTCCCTGAGTCGAAGCTTCGCTGTTGAGAAGTACTCTCGCGCCATTGACCGCTGTCAAGACGTTGAGGAGCTGCGCAGTCTGGCCAAGTTACTGCTCAAGGTCTGGCGCCAGCAGGCGGATTTTAGCGAGCGCTACGGGGCGCAGATGCTCCGGGTCAAGCCTGGCGAAGGGGTCCGTCCGCCTTGGCCAGAGACGCCGGGTTCAACGGATCTTGCAATTCCTTCCTGAGTTGGCGAATTGATTTCAGCACCTGTTTCCTCTTGGAGCGTTGCCGCATCACTTCCGTGAAGGAGAGATAAACGCGGGTCGGGACGTAGACGAGCATCATCAATGCTCCAGCTTCCACCAGCAGGGTCCACAGCAGCGGGGAGTCAGTGTCCATGGTTCAAGGCTATCCACTTGCCGCCCCAACCTGTCCGCCTTCTCCTTGCTGGCATGGGACAAAGTCCTTGCTGGCATGGGACAAAGGTCCTTGCTGGCATGGGACAAAGGTCCTTGCTGGCATGGGACAAAGGTCGTTGCTGGCATGGGACAAAGGTCGACTATCGGTCCATACGTTGCCGGCCACTGCTCCTTTCTCCTCTCGCAGGTAGCATCTGGGGCTGGGCCGCCTTGGAATTTCGCCTTTCTTCTCGCTCCTGTTGCCATTTCGCTGGATCGTTCATCAACGAACATCAATCTGGGTTCTGTTGCCCTGCGCATCCTCCACATACAGGGTCCCTCCTCCTTGGGTCCCTCCTCCTTGGGCCAGGAATATCTCCTTGACCCTGGAGTAAAGGTTGACCCTGGAGTAAAGGTCCAAGCTGTTGTCGAATACGATGCCCTGGTCACCACCTATCCGCCGTGCCAGCGCTTTCATGTTTGCGTCAGTCCGAGGCGAGAGGCTGACGCGGTGGTGAACCCATTCAGAGGTCTTGATGGTCATGAAAATTCACAATGGGGAGAGTAGGAGAAGGCCAAGGGTTGGCCAAAATTAATCCTGGCGTCAAGGATCCTGGCGTCAAGCGTCAGGATCTTCTACCGTGCGGACCTGGGTCAAGAGCGCCTTGACCAGCGCTTCGGGCGTGGTGTGACAACGGCCCTTGCATCTGCTGCCCACCAGGGAGGTGAAGCTTTCTGCGGCTCGATGGGATGTGTCATCTGATGAGGCCTGTAACCAGGCAAGCGAAGAGGAACAGCTTGAGAGGATCCAGCCCTTCTTTGCCAAGTCTCGCGGTGTGAGCCGTGTGGATGACCGGAAGGTATTGAGCGGGATCATCTACGTACAGCGTCACGGCCTGCGCTGGGTGGATGTCCCATCTGCTTATGGACCCTACAAAACCCTCTACAACCGCTGCCGCCGCTGGTCGGAGAAAGGAATTTTCCAGTTGATCTTCTGCGAGTTGGCCCGATCCGACGACACAGGGGACGACACAGGGCCAGAAGCCAGTGCAGGGCCAGGAGCTGGTGTGGAGCTGGAAGAAGAGGTGCTGATGGTGGCAGGATCAAGGAAGGATCTTGAGTAGGATCAAGGAAGAATGCTTCCAGCTTCCGCCATCATGCCTTCCCTCCCCCCTGGAATAACTGAATGGTTACCGTCAGGCTTGTTTACTGTCCTGCTGGGGCTTGTCTGGTATGAAGTCAGGGCCAGTGAAGCCAGGCTAAACAAGCGGATCGATGAACTCCGGGAGGACAACAGGGAACTGAGCCGCAAGCTGGACCGGCTGATGGAAAGCCGCTTGCCCACCCCCCAGTAACTCCCCCCGCGGCCTGCGGCATGGCTGCACCAGGCCAGGAGTTGGGCGACAGCATGGGGATTGCGCCAGGGAGCGGTCTCACTGGAGGGAGGGTCACGGCCTTGGCCGGCTTCAACCCAGGCCGGGCCAGTGGACCACCGTGGAGCCGGCGCAGAGCTCAACGGCAAGGCATTGCAACAGATGCTGAGGCCCCTTAAAGTGGTGGGGTCCAATTCTGAGCATCAGGAACCAATGCCTCACCCAGCAGAGCCAGCCTCCCATCTCTTTGGCAGAGGTGCTGTTGGAAGGATGGCGTGGCCTGTTGATGGGTGGCAGAGGGAGCGGCTTGGCGAGGAGGGGGCGGTAAAAGACATTACGATTAGTGAAGTGAGTACGAGAAATTGGCCGGTAGCGCCTGAGATAGTTTATCTTGATGCGACTGAGCCCATGGGCAGCGCCAGTTGGGCCCGACGGGAGCGTCCCGTCCCGCAGCGCCGCTTTCCGGCTCGTCTCCTTATCCTTGCGGCGTTGCTGTTCGTGGGCGGGGGCGCCGCCCCCGTCTTCGCCGACGTGCTGGTGAGCAACATCGGTCAGACACAAGATAACACCGGTACGGAGCTTGAAAAACTCGACCTTGCGCCGAGTTTCACGACCGGCTCGATCGCGGCCACGCTCACCAGCGTCGAGGTGAATTTCCGCTTGGAGCCGGCTTCGGACGACACCGTGACCGTGACGCTCACCAAGGGGTCGCTGCCCACCAGCACAAATACGCCCGAGACCGTCAC
>JXQG01000063.1 GCA_001007665.1 Candidatus Synechococcus spongiarum SP3
GTTGTTCTTGCCATGGGCGCCCTGCAGAGGGCCGACATTCGGGCGTTGAGCGGCAAAGTTGACCAGATCAACGATCAACGCGGCGGTCGCATTGATCAGGTGAACATGCGCGTTGATCGGGTGAACGAACGTTTTGATCTTCTCACTGATCAAATGAACGAACGCTTTGACCAACTCTATCAGCTTCTACTGCCCTGAGGTGCGTCACCCCATGGCGGCTGCCTCAACCTTCAGCTTTCGAGAAGCGCCGCCATGGCCTTGAAGCGCGCCCCAGCGAGTGACGTGGTTCTCCCCAGGCCACGACCTCGAAAACGCCTGGGTCAGCACTGGTTGCGGGATCAGCGGGTGTTGCAGCGAATCGTGGTTGCCGCCCGGGTTGGTCCGGAGGACCGGCTGCTGGAAATCGGCCCCGGTCAAGGAGCATTGACAGACCACTTGCTGGCCACTCCGGCTGCCGCTGTCGTGGCGGTGGAGTTGGATCACCAGCTCATCGCCGGGTTGCAGCAGCGCTTCGGGGCTGACGAGCGCTTCTCCCTTCTCCAGGGTGACGCCCTGGAGTTGCTGCGCCAGCCCCTGGCCTGCAACCCCAACAAGGTGGTGGCCAATATACCCTACAACATTACCGGTCCTTTGCTGCAGCGGCTCATGGGCAGTGTGGCGCAGCCGCGACAGTCCAATTTTCAACGGCTGGTTCTGCTGATGCAGAAGGAAGTGGCGGATCGCGTTACGGCGCCGCCGGGCAGCCCTGCCTGCGGGGCCCTCAGCATCCGGATGCAGCTCCTGGCGGCGGCGCAGATCGTATGCACTGTGCCCCCCGCCTGTTTTTCCCCTCCTCCAGAGGTCACCTCCGCAGTGGTGGCGCTCACGCCCTACCCGCCGCACCAGCGCCCTTATGCCCCAGAGCAGGCGCCCCTGCTGGAGCAACTGCTGCGGGTGGCCTATACCGGGCGCCGCAAGATGCTCCGCAAGACGTTAGGCGGCATCTGGCCAATGCATAGCCTGAAACAGGCTGCCCGGCAGGCTTCCATAGACTTGAGCCAACGTCCCCAGGACCTCAACCCCCATCAGTGGGTAGCCTTGAGCCAAGCGCTGGCGCTTCCCCTTCCATGACCTGTCTGAAGCTGGAATCACCAGCCAAAGTGAACCTCCATCTGGCCCTGCTGGGGCTGAGGGGCGACGGTTTCCATGAGTTGGCCATGGTGATGCAGGCCGTTGATTTCTGCGATGAGCTGGTGCTGGAGCCCCACAGCGGCTTGCAGCTTCACTGTGAAGGGCTGGAATTGGCCAGTGATCACACCAATCTGGTGATGCAGGCGGCGCAGTTCCTGCGGAAGGCGTTCCCCGAACGGCAACTGGATGCACGGATTCACCTGCGGAAGCGCATTCCTCTTCAAGCGGGCCTGGGCGGTGGCTCCAGCAACGCGGCGGCAACGCTCGTTGGATTGAATCAGTTCTGGGGGTTGGGACTGTCCACGGAAGAGTTGCAAACGTACGGGGCCCGGTTGGGCTCTGACGTGCCCTTCTTTATTGCCGGCGGCACCCAGTTGTGTTTTGGACGAGGCGAACGGCTGGAGCCGGTGGCCAAGCCCGCGGCAGGGGCCGTATTGCTCAGTAAGCGGACGGATGTCTCCGTGCCTACGGCCTGGGCCTATGGCATCTGCCGGGAAGAACTGGCCCAGGTCTATCTCAAGGGGGAGCAGGCTTTCTGCAGCGCTCGCCAGGCCTTGCGCCGCGGTGAGATGGTGGCGGCCCTTCAGCGGGGAGACATGACCACGGCGGGGCACCTGCTGTGTAACCAGATGGAAGACGTGGTCACTGACCAGATCCCTGCCGTGCGCCAGAATCTGGAGTTGCTGCGTCAGGCTCCAGACTGTTGCGGGGTGTCCATGGCGGGCTCCGGCCCCAGTGTGTTTGCCCTCTTCGCCACCATAGACATTGCCCAGGCGGCCCACCGCAGCCTGGCCAGCCGCCTCAAGGCCAACGACATTCAAGCCTGGGTCTGTGGTCTCCGTGAAGACGGAGTTCGCTTTTGCTGAGACCCTGCGCCGAGGTACCGCCATGACCGCACCCACCCCCTCCTCAACAGATCCTGCTCCTCGCGATTCGCCGCGCCCACGGCACGGACCCCTCCGCTACCTGGCGGGCGCCTTGAGCAGTGGCCTGTTTGCCGTGCTCTCCTGGTTGGTGGCCGAGAGGTTGGTGATCCATTTCACCCTCCATCCCCCCCACTACAGCAAGCCCATTGCCCAGAGCATTGCCGTGGGCCTCAAGACCATCCTCGTTGGCACAAGCTTTCTGGCGGTGTTCAGCTTCAGTCTCATTGGCGTGGGGCTGTCTCTGTTGCTGGTGCGGGCGCTGCTGCCCAGTGCCGGCCGTTGAATTGGGGACTTAACATACTTAGACGCCCTCAAAAGCGAGCTTCGTTTAGCTGCCAATAAACATCAGTGCCGTGTAGGGGGGAGTTGTCAGGTATGAGTTCCACAGGGGTTCTACCGTCAATGGTCTTTGCCTTGGGGTCTGCCCCTGCATTCAACAGAACCTCCACCACTTCCTCCACCACTTCCGGGCCTTCTCTCAAACTCGTCGCCGCTTCGTGAAGAGGGGTGTATCCATCCTTGTCCCTGGCTTCCAGGTTTGCTCCAGCATCCAGCAGCACCTTCACAACTGATGGCCAACTGAACCCCCCACCCTGTGAAGGGGGGTAGAGCCATTCTTGTCCCTGGCTTCCAGATTTGCCCCGGCATCTAGCAATACCTTCACCACTTCTGGGATGTTGAACCCCGCCGCAGAGTGAAGGGGGGTATTTCCATACTCATACCTTGCATTAGGGTCTGCCCCTAGATCCAGCAGCAACTTTACCACCTCCGGGGTCTCGCTTTTCGCCACATCCGGCAGGTTCATCGGCAGAACTACATCCGCTCACAGGGAGCCCCCAGCTTAGCCAGTAAAGAGACGTGTGTGGGCAAGATCCCAATGTCCACCTAAGTATGTAAGTCCCTTGAATTGGCCGCTACACTGGAGCACGAGGATCGACTTGCCATGACCCCCCACGACCTGGGCCTGCTGGCCCTGCTCCTGAGTCCCGGACTGATGCTGTCCGTGCTGCTGCTCACCAGCTTTGCCGCGGGGGGCTGAGCCGTCAGCGCTCCCCGGCCTGGGTTAGCATCCAGGGGTTTTGTTTCAGCGCCTGCCGTGGGCGGGCATCCCAGGGTCTGTGGAAGAAACCCTTCTTTTCAATGCTCTCCGCGAAGCCATCGACGAGGAGATGGAGCGCGATCCCCGTGTGCTGGTCATCGGGGAAGACGTGGGTCACTACGGTGGCTCCTATAAGGTCACCAAAGATCTACATAAGAAGTACGGAGAGTTGCGGCTTCTGGATACCCCCATTGCAGAAAACAGCTTCACCGGCATGGCAGTGGGTGCAGCCATGACGGGCCTGCGGCCCATCGTGGAGGGCATGAACATGGGCTTTTTGCTTCTCGCCTTCAATCAGATTTCCAACAACATGGGAATGTTGCGCTACACTAGCGGCGGAAATTACACCATTCCCGTGGTGGTCAGGGGACCCGGGGGGGTGGGGCGACAGCTGGGGGCAGAGCACAGTCAGCGGCTGGAGGCCTATTTCCACGCCGTGCCCGGCATCAAGATCGTGGCGTGCAGCACCCCCACCAATGCCAAGGGCTTGCTCAAGGCCGCCATCCGTGACAACAACCCGGTGCTGTTTTTCGAGCACGTGCTGCTCTACAACTTGAGCGAAGAGCTGCCGGAAGGGTCCTACACCTGTGCCCTGGACCAGGCGGAACTGGTGCGGGAGGGCAAGGACGTCACCCTGCTCACCTATTCCCGCATGCGCCACCACTGTGTGAAGGCCGTAGAGCAGCTCACGGCACTGGGCCACGATCCAGAACTCGTTGACTTGATCAGCCTCAAACCCTTTGATCTGGACACCATCACCGCGTCCATCCGCAAGACCAACCGGGTGGTCATCGTGGAGGAGTGCATGAAAACCGGCGGCATCGGGGCCGAACTGGTTGCCCTGATCAACGAGTATTGCTTCGACGAACTGGATGCCCGTCCGGTTCGCCTCTCCTCCCAGGACATTCCCACCCCCTACAACGGCACCCTGGAAAATCACACCATCATTCAGCCCCACCAGATTGTGGAAACCTGTCAACAACTGATTCGAGGTCAAATCTGAAATGGCCCGTCAAGGATGGCTCCCCGTGATCCTGGCCATGGTCCTGGCCGCTGCGGTGTTGCTGGGCAATCAATCTCTCCAGTTGGGGCTGGATCTAAGGGGAGGGCACCAGCTCAGCGCCCGGGTGTTGAGCCCCGACCCTGAGGCGGTCATCACTGCTGCCGATCTGGATGGGGTGAAGACCGTGATCCAGCGGCGCATTGACGGCCTCGGACTTGCCCAAACCCAGATCCACACCGTAGGCTCCGATCGCGTGGTGGTGCAGTTGCCCATGGCCCGGCCCGCCCAGGGGGAGGAGGCCGAGGACGTCGTGGACGACACCTTGCAGCAAGCGGCCAACCAGATCACCAAAAAGGCGGTTCTTCAGTTCGGCGTGTTGCGCTCCAGCGAGGTTGATCGCTACGAAACGTTGATACAGGAGCGCCGGGATGCGCGCGTTGCGGTCTTCCTTGGCCAACAGCAACTGGAACAGTTGCGGCGCAGTCGGGGCGACGCCGAGCAACGGCGGGCGATCAGGGAGGAGCTGGAAGGGTTTCAAACCGCCTTCGACCAGTTGGAGCAGGACATAGGTCAACTGTTTGACCTGCGTCCCCTCACTGGTGACGACCTGTTGCAAGTGGTGGCTGAGCCCAACCTTGAATCCCAGGGGGAGTATTACCAGCTCAGCCTCACCTTTTCTTCCAAGGGGGCCCAGGCCTTTGCTGATCTCACCAAGGAAGTGGCCGCCGACTCCAATCTGCGGCTGGCCATTCTTCTGGATGGTCGCTCCATCAGTGAAGCCACCGTGGGGCGAGAGTTTCAGGAAAACGGCATCACGGGAGGCGGAGCCCGGATTACCGGCACCTTCACCCTGGAGCGGGCCCGTGAGTTGGAGGTGCAGCTTCGCGGAGGCTCCTTGCCCTATGAGACCGAGATTGTGGAACAGCGCAGTGTGGGCGCCACTCTGGGGTCCGACAACGTGCGCCGCAGCCTGAGTGCCGCCCTGGTGGGTCTTGCACTGGTGAGCGGGTTGATGGTGGTGGTCTATCGGCTGCCCGGCCTGGTGGCGGTTGCCTCCCTGGCCATCTACGCCCTCTTCAACCTGGCGATCTATGCCTTGGTTCCGGTGGTGCTGACCCTGCCGGGTATTGCGGGCCTGATCTTGAGTTTTGGCATGGCCGTTGATGCCAACGTGCTGATCTTTGAGCGCATCCGGGAGGAGTTGCACTCGGGACACAAGCTCTACCAAGCCGTGGAGGCCGGCTTCAGCCGAGCCTTCAGCTCCATCTTCGATGGCAGCGTCACCACCCTGATCAGCTGCTTGGCCCTGGGCTATCTGGGCAGTGGCCTGGTGCGTGGCTTTGCCATCACCCTGGGCATTGGCGTGAGTCTCAGCCTGTTCACGAATCTGGTCTGTAGCAAGACGCTCCTGAAAACCAGCCTCTTTCTCTATCCAGCCCTGCGCCGGATCAAGTACTTCCAGCCTGTGCAATGACCTCCAGCGAGACCGTCCCCACACCCCCCGAGCCCCTGTCAGCGCCAGCCTCTGAAGCCGCCAGGCTCCCGGGCGCCTTCACCGGGTTTCAAGCGAGCCGTCACCGCAGGGTGCTGCTGCTGCTTTCGGCTGTGATGATGGTGGCGTCCCTGTTGGGTTTCCTGATCAACAGCAGGGATCCCCAAGTCGGCGCCCCTCTGCGGGCGGGATTGGATTTCCGTGGTGGAACCAGCATCCAGATGGAGTTGGCCTGCCATGATCCCGGACCCTGTACAACCAGCGAGCGCCTCCAGTTGCCGCTGGTGCGCTCTGTCCTGGCGGATGTGCAGTTGGCGCCTGCGGAAGACCAGCAGCCCGCACCGGCCCCCTCCAGCTTCAACCTCCAGCTTCTGGATAACGGCGAGGGCATTCTGCTGCGCTCCACGGCCTTGACCATTGCCCAGGCGCAAGCCATCGAGGAGCATCTGGCCATGGCTGAATCCCTCGGCGCCTTCCAACGGGAGCGCACCCAGGTGGACACCATTGGACCCTCCCTTGGCGCCCAGTTGCGGAGGTCTGCCCTCCAGGCTTTGGGCGCTGCATTTCTGGGGGTGGCCACCTATATCGCCTTTCGCTTTTCCCCCCTCAATGCCACCCTGGCCCTGGGGGCGCTGGTGCATGACGTGACGATCGTGGCGGGGCTCTTTGCCTGGCTGGGGCAATTGCTGGACGTGGAGGTGGGCAGCCTCTTTGCCGTGGCCCTGTTGACCCTGGCGGGCTATTCCGTCAACGACACCGTAGTGGTGTTTGACCGTATCCGGGAAACCGATCGCCTCCAGCCCCAGCTCGGCACGATTGCGCGCATCGACCGCTCCATTGCCGCCAGTCTGGTGCGCTCTCTCAACACCTCCATCACTACGGAACTGCCCATCCTCGCCCTGGCTATCTTCAGTGGGGGCGAGCTACGCTGGTTTGCCGTTGCCCTGGCCTTCGGGATTGGTGTGGGGACCTATTCCTCCTTGTTTGTGGCGCCCCTGCTTCTGGGCCTGCTGAAGAAAGACACAGCATGAGCTCCCTATTTCGTGGTCTGCGCCGGCTGGTGCTTGTCTTGATGAGCCTTCTGGCGCTGCTGCAGTTGGAGGATGAGTTTGGCCTCCTGCTGGATCATTTCACCTGGACCGCCATGGGCTACGGCCTCAGGGCACAACCCTTGGCTGTGCTCAACCTTCTTGCCCTTCCTTTGCTGTGGCCGCGCCAGCCGCGCCGCGCCGCCGCCAGCGGTCCATCACGTCCTGAATCAGCACCTCACGGACCACCACCTGCAGCACCACCACCAGCGGCAAGGCCATAAGCAACCCCAGCGGACCCAGAAGGACCGCGAACACAAACTGGGACAACAGGGCCAAGCCAGGCAGAAGTTTCACCTGCTTGTGCATCACGAACGGGGTAATCATGTAACTCTCCACGTTCTGAATGCCCAGGTAAAGAACCACCACGGCCAGGGCGCGCCATGGGGAATCCAGCAGTGCCACGGAGACAGGAAAAATGGTGCTGATGGTGGGGCCGATGTTGGGGATGACGTTCAGCAGTCCAGCCAACAGGGCGTTGGCCACCACGGGCTTGACCCCCAGCACGGCCAAGCCGATCCCCGCCATCCCCGCCACACAGAAGGAGCTGATCAACAGGCCCACCATCCAGTTGCCCAGGGCGCTGTCACAGTGGCTGAGCACCACCCGCAGACGGCGGCGATAGAAGCTGGGCGCCAAGCGGATGGCCAACGCCTGGTAGGGCTCGGGCTGGGCCGCCAGCATCACCGCCAGGACCAGGACCAGCACCACCCTCAACAACCCGCCGCCCAGGTTTCCCGCCAGGCCCAGCAATCCCTGGAGGCCCCTTTGCAGGGCAGTGCCAACATCCGTACGGGTACGAAACAGTTCAGCCAGGCTGTCGGGCATGTCTGCGTCGCTGCCGTAGAGATTGAAGATCACAGCCTGGTAGCTGGCGTCGATGAGATCCAGCAGGGTGTTCACCGCCCGGGGCAGGCTCTCAACCAGCTCCCGGAACTCCTTCACAAAAGGGGGCACCAGCACCACGCTGCTCACCAGCACCACCACAGTCAGGCCCAGCAGCACCGCCAGCAACGCCCAGGGCCGCCCCCAGTTGCAGTGGCGCTGCAGGGCCCGCACGGGCAGATTCAGGGCCAGGGACAGGACAACGGCGCTGAACAACATCAGCAGCACGTCCTTCAGACTCCAGAGCAGCAGCAGGACCGCCAGAAGCGCCAGCAGACCCAGCCACTGCCCAAAGCCCATGGACACCCGCCTAGCTCTGGGAAAAGTCCATGTTGGCACGCTTGGCATAACGCTGGGCAAAACGCATGAACCGCTCAAACTCCTCCACTGTCTTCCACGTGTAGGTGGCTTCAATGGCGCTGGCCCGGCCATTGACGAAACGTCCCCTCACCTCCCGGCTCACCAGCTCCCCCTCCTCATCCACAAGAAACATGCCGGAAATGGCGCTGCTCATCTCCTGACCCAGGGCATCCGGTTCCTCAAAGACAAAAATGGCCTGACCCGTCGCCCCGTCCCTGGAGCGGGTCATGCGGATATCCGGAATGACGGTCTCGTCAACGCCCCGAAAAAATTGAATGGCTGCCATGACGCATGTTCCCAAAGCGGCAGCCTACAGGCTGCGGTTCAGCAGCGTCGGCTCCATGGCCAGAAGCCGTTGGGCCACGGCTTCGCTGGACAGGCCTTCTCTTGTCAGGGGAACCGGGGTGTGGGGACTCCGCGCCAGGCCATGGGCATAGGTGCGGTCATAGTAGTCGAGAATCACCTGGCAAGCCAGGCGGAGATTGCCTGCTGCAATGGCCTCCACCGCCTGTTGGGTCCGCTGGGGTCCCAGGCGCTTGCCAATGCGCCGGGTCGCCTCCATCAGCTCCTGCGGTGGCACGGGACCATAGGTGGCCAGCAGGTGGTCCAGACGCTCATGGTCCGGCCGCTGCAACGCCACCAGCGGCGCCCGCTGCATCTGGCGGAACAACTCCGGTGGAATTCGGCAACAGCCCACCTGGACACTCTCCGCCTCGATCCAGAGCACGCGGTGGGGGGAGACGGCCTGCAAGGCCATGGCGATCTCGTTTTCAAACTGCTCCGTGGTGGGCTGGCGCGGCTGACCCAGCCCCCCGAAGCTGCTGCCCCGATGATGGGCCAACCCCTCCAGATCCAACACCTGCGCCCCGGCAACGCGAAGGGCGTGGAGCACCTCCGTTTTGCCGCTGCCGGTGTGGCCGCCGAGGAGCACAACGGGGCACGGTTGGGCCAGGGCCTGGCGCAGCCAGCGCCGAAAGCTTTTGTAGCCACCGTCCAGGAGGGTGCAAGGCAGGTGGCAGATCTCCAGGAGCCAGGCGGTGCTGCTGCTCCGCAGTCCGCCCCGCCAGCAGTGCAGCCGCAGGTTGGCGCCAGCCTCTGCCAGAGCAGCGGCCTGATCCGCCAGTGTGGCCAGCCGTGGTCCCACCAGTTCCAGTCCATGGCGCACCGCAGCACGCTGGCCCTGGTGGTTGTACATGGTCCCCACTGCGGCCCGCTCCTCGTCGTTGAACAGGGGAAGGTTGTGGGCGCCAGGGATGTGGCCACGGGCAAACTCTCCGGGGCTCCGCACGTCCAGCAGGGGACCGTCTGCCTTCAGGAAGCGGTCACAAGGGAGGGAACGGGCCATGGACTGCATTGTCCCTGTTGGCGGTCCCTACCATGGGGCACAGTGTTGTTTCCCTTCCGGGTTGACTGTGCCTGCAGAGTTGCTGGACGAGTTGCGCCAAGCCCGAGGCCGCCAACGCCAGCGGCTGTTCAGCGCCGTGCTTGATCAGGCCCAACAACTGGTGGCCTTCATCCCTACGGCGTTGCAGGCTTATGACCCGGCTGGCGACGACTGGGCAGCCGGTAGCCTGATCCAACTGCTCATGGCCCACGGGGGGCCAACAAGGGCGGACTTTCTCCGCAGTACCCCCCAGGGATGGTTTGCCGCCCCCTCCGCCATGGGCCAGGACCACCAGCCCCTGCAGCGGGCTCTGGCGATAGAGGCTTTTGAGGAAGCGGACCGCCTTACCATGGCCAGCCTGCGACGGATGGCCGGACCGGCTGCCGTGGGGCGTGGGTATGTGTTTTTCTCCGAAGTGCCTGCTCTGGCCATGGTGGATCTGGACACCATTGACCGTCTCTGGGTTGCCTACTCCCGAGGTCGCTACGGCTTTTCCGTGCAGCGCCGCCTGCTGAAGGCCTGCGGGGGGCGCTGGGAACAGCTCTGGTCCCGCCTGGGGTGGAAGGAGGACGGCGTCTGGACCCGCTATCCCCATCAATTCACCTGGCGCCACGGCGCACCGGAGGGACACATGCCCCTGGTGAATCAACTGCGGGGGGTGCGATTGATGGATGCCCTGCTGAATCACCCGGCCATCGTGGCCCGTTGTCCGGGTGCTTGATGGGACGTGCCGTGGTGATCAGGGCAGCCTGGGTCGCGCAGGTCGCCCCGTAGCCAGTCCAGAGCCGTTTGGAGGGAGTCCATGGCGGCCTGATCCTGATGGTGGAGCAGTTGATTCAGCCCTGCCGCCACTTGCTCCGCGGCGCGGTGGCGACGACTGCCTTTCAGGGCATGCCATTGGCGCTCATTGATGCGCAGGGCGTCCAACAGGGCACGGGCCAGGGGCATGGCGGAGGGATTGAGAGGGTGGCGCATGGCGGGCATGGTGTATCTCGGGCGCGGGACAGGCGCGGGACAAGCGTTGCTCCAGCATGGACCCAACTGTTGCCCCTGTGGTTGTGTCAAGCCTTGGAACGACCCGTCGCCAGCACCGGCTCCATGGCCGCCCGCGCCAGGGGCGGCGCCTGACGGGCCTGATCCTGGCGCTGGCCGCCTGCCAGCAACGGCTGGGGGCATCTCCGCGGTATGGATCCCGCCTCCAGGCGCAGCGCAACCGACAACGGCGCCGGATGCTGCAAAGCTTTTCCCCGCCTCGGCCTTGGCGGTGGTGGGCTGGGGAGCGATTCTGGTGGGGGCTGCGCTGGTTTGGCGGGGGAATGGCGGTGGCCCTCCTGGCCAGCCGCTGCGGAGGATAACGGCAATGGCGCCCAAGAGATGGCACAAAGATATTCAAGCGGGCTTCCGCGCCAGCCACAGACGCGAGAGGAAATGGGTCTCACTGGGCAGTAACTTGAAGCCGGCTTGCTCCAAATGGGTCTCAATGGCGTCAGCCATGTAATCCCCGTAGAAGGGCTCGTGGTAAACGCGACGAAAGTTTTCCGAGAGCACCTTGAATTGTGGGGAATCCCTGGGCTGGACGGAATCCAGAACCGCCAGAACGCCGCCGGGCTTGAGGAGACGGAAGGCTTCCTTCATGCAATTGGCCCGTGCCGGGCGCGGCAGTTCATGGAGCAGGAAGACACAGGTGACAGCATCAAACCAGTTGTCTACAAAGGGAACAGCTTCCACGTCGGCTTGCACCAGTTGGGGCAGTTCCCCTGTCCGCTCCGCCAGCCAACGCCCGGCCTGGCGGAGATAGGCCTCGGACAGGTCGCAACCCACCAGTTGGCTCCGTGGGAATGCAGCCCGTAGCTGGTGCATGGTGCGGCCTGTGCCGGTGGCCAGATCCAGAATGCGCAGCGGCTGAGAGGGTTCCTCGCCAGCTTCCAACTGGGGCAATGCCTGCTTCAAGGGCCGCAGCAGGCGTCGTCGCATGGGGTCCGCAGCCCCGTTGAACACAATCTCGACCTGCAAGTCGTAGAGGGCTGCGGAACGCTCACTCAGGTACCCATCCGTCTGGTTATGAAAATTTCGCAGGTAGTAGACGGGGTAGTGCTGGCGGTTGATGGTTGTGGGCAGGTCGCGAAAATCTCGCCGTCGCAAGCGGTCCCACGTGGCAGGGCTATCCAGCCAGAGGAGGGGATAACGAACGGCCCAGTCTTTCCAGGGGTCGGAAAACAGCACCTCCCGGGGATAGATTCCGTCTTCCCCGTCCTGCCAATCCCGCTCCAGCAGAGCATCCATGGCGCGATGGAGGGCTTGCGTGGTGCCGGGCTCCAGAGGAAGGGTTTTGACCACTGCATCGGGGGCCATGATCTTCAGCAGGCGGAAGCTGAGTTCCTTGTGGGCAAGACTGAAAGCCCCCTTGCCTTTTTGCAGTACCTGGTACGTCAGTTTTTCCAGCGGGGCGATCATGGCAGCATGGAGGATGCAGGCTTCCATTGTGGCGACACACCACGGTTGCCGTAGGACTATCGGGTGCCACGAAAAACAGGAAAAGTCCAAAACAGTTGAGAAGATGCCGGCAGATGAGGGCTACGGTTCTTCTGGAATCGTCCTGTATAAAAGTTTGTGATTCAGCCTGAAGGACTTCCCGGTCCTCCCGGAACTTTTGGCCCAGAGGGCCGGAGACCTTCCAGGAAAGACGGGAAAACCGGGATTCAAGTCAGGAATTAGGAAACAAAGAGCTGAATCATGTAGCGAATGGGGGATTTATAGAGTTAAGAGACCTTACTTTACCTTTGCAAGGATCTTCAGATGCCCTGTAATAAGGACCTACTGAACCCCAGTTTTGGATAAGGCGAGGGATGGCTTGAGATGTTCGGAATAGGGATGGGGCCGCTGCTGGCAATGTTGACCCTGGGTTCTGCCAGGGTGTAAGCCGCCAGGCAAGAGAGAACATGGACCAGGGCATTGACGGGGG
>JXQG01000064.1 GCA_001007665.1 Candidatus Synechococcus spongiarum SP3
CAAGCCATACTTTTGCAGCAAGGGAAGGTGGTGTCCTGGGATGGATCCCAAGTGGTGGTGCAGGTGAGTCAGACATGGCTGGGCATGGCGGAGGCCCGGCGCACGTTGTTGGAGCAGGCAATTGCTGCAACCCTTGGCAAGGACGCCCATCTGGTGCTGACGGGGGCGGAATCCCGAGAAGCTGGCCGTGGCCAACGCCCGGTCTCCCCACCGGAGCTACCGCCAAAGCCTTCCCGGAGGGTGGTTCAACCCTCAGACCAGGACCCAGTCAAGCCGTCTCAGATCGGTCCTCAAGCCAAGCCTCAGCCCAGACCCCTGGAGCCGCACCACAACCGCCGGGAACCATCACCTTCTGCATCTTCGGGAACACCCCCTGACGCATCCGGAGCATCCCTGGATGCCGTTGCCAGAAATCTGGCCAATTTTTTCAATGGCGAGGTGGTGGATAGCAATAACGATATCCCTTGAGAGCTGGTTGAAAGCCCCTCAAGGAGGTTTACCTTTCCCCGTGTATGTCGGGCGACGCGCCCGGCAACCGGCAGGAGGTTCCCATATGGAGAAACATCCTTGAAGGTCACTGCCGCCGGGATTTTCTCACCCCCTAAGCCCCAGCGGTTGCATCCCCATGAATGGTCTTGTCCCAAATGTGGTGCTTGGGCTTGAGAGCCATGCGCATGGTCGCCAGGGGAATGATCAGGCTCCAGTGCAAGACGTACACCAAGGTCATCAGGATGGTGAAACCACGGATCGACGGCACGGAAGGACCACGATTGGCGGTGGGACAATGACGCAGGGCAGTGGCCGTGAACAGGAGCGTCATGGTGGTCAATGGCCAGGCCAGAGGTAGCGAGCGCCCCACCACGGCTCCCATCACATCCCCTACCATCACCAGGGGCTGAACGTATTGCAACAGGAAAAAGGCCAGCACGTCTCGCTTGAGCCGTGATTTGAGACGAGAACTCAGCAGCGCAGGCCAGTAGTCAAAAAAGCGTTGCAGTCCCCCTTCCGCCCAGCGCTGATGTTGCCGCCAAAGCGCGCCGATGGAGCTGACAGCTTCCTCGGCCACCGGTGGGTTCCACACCACGGCAATGGGAACGCCGTGAAGCTGGAGCCGCATCGTGAGGTCCAGGTCATCGGTAAGGGTGGCTTCATTGAAGCCCCCGCAGCGCAGCAGGACCTGGCGAGGAATGAATTGGCCGTTGCCCCGCAACTCGCCACAGCCCTGATGGGCGATGCGGCCCTGCTGGATCAAGGCATCCACGGCCATCTCAACAGCTTGCACCCGAGTGAGCAGGTTGTCGTCCGCATTATTCACTGCCTTGCGCAACTGAAGCGCACGACTGCTGTCTTGCAGCAGAGGATCCAAATGCTCCAGCAGTTCCGGATCAACCTGGGCATCGGCATCCAGGACAAGAATCCACTCTCCCTGCAGGTGGGGCAGCACCGCGTTCAGGGCGCCGGATTTCCACCCCGTGGCCCCGGGAGGACGGTGGATCACATGAAGACTGCTGTGCTGCTCTTGCAGGCGGTCCAGAATGTTTCCTGTACCATCCACGCTGCCATCATCCACAATCCAGAGCTGCAGTTGCTCCTCGCCGTGTCGCAGGGCCAGCAGGTTGTTGACCAACTGCTCGATCACGGCAGCCTCGTTTTTGGCCGCCACCAGCACATCAACGCGGGACGAGGTGGTTGGAGACGGCAGTGTCCGGATGGGTGAAGACCCGCTTTCAGATGGGCGTCCCGCTGTGGGAAAAATATGACGCCCCAGCAGGACAGCCACCACCATCGCGGCCCAAGGGCCTCCATGGAGCCAGTGGGGGAGTAGCCCCAGCAGAAGAGATGCGGCTGCAAACAGGGCCGCTTTGCGGCGACGGTCTCCTTCCCAGCAAGCAACGGGATTCATTGGCACCCTGGAACCTCGACCCTCCAACTGCGTAGCGGTCGCCTCAAGGGCGGCAAGCCATATCTTAAATCATCCCACATCCGTTCGGTTAGAATTCCACCCCTTTGTTGAGCGCCCCAGCCATGCCCAAGCTCAAAACCCGCCGTGCGGCGGCCAAGCGTTTCCGGATCACGGGAACTGGTAAACTGCAGCGTCGTCACGCCTTCCGCAACCACCTTCTGGGCCACAAGAGTTCCAAGCGCAAGCGCTTTCTGGCCACCTCAGTGACGGTGGATCCCACGGATCATGATCGGGTCCAGGGAATGCTGCCCTATGGCAGCTGACCCACACACTTGAATATCGTCTCGGATCACCTCAGCAATTTCAGCCCATGAGCCGCACCAGGAGAGGCAATGTTGCCCGCAAACGCCGCCAGAAGATCTTGAAGCTGGCCAAGGGCTTCGTGGGATCCAACGGCACCTTGTTTCGTACGGCAAACCAGCGGGTGATGAAGGCCCTCACCAATGCCTACCGGGATCGCCGCCGCCGCAAGCGTGATTTCCGTCGTCTGTGGATTGCCCGCATCAATGCCGCAGCCCACGGCCATGGCCTGAGCTACAGCACCTTGATCGGTGGCTTGAAAAAGGCCGATGTGCGCCTGAACCGCAAAATGCTGGCCCAGTTGGCCGTCCTGGATCCCGCCAGCTTTGCAGCGGTGGCCGCCGCCGCTCAACCCTGAACCCAATCACCCCGAGCTCCAGCCATCATGGATTCTCCTCTGCCTTCCCTCTATCTGGTGGGCCTGGTGGTCTTGTTGGCCATCCTCAGCATTGTTGTTGGCATCCAGGTGTGGAAGGTGCGGCGTGACGAAGCAACGCTTCAGCGGCTGCAGCAGGAGATCGGGGATCGCAAGGTTGCGGACCCCGTGAAGCTTTATGAGCTGGGCTCCGTGCAGCTGCGTAAGCGCCTCTTCCCCCAAGCGGTGACCACCCTCGGCGAAGCAGTTCAAAGAGCTGGCCGGGAGCCCCGGGAGGGGCAAGCGCTCATTCACAACGCCTTGGGCTATGCCCTGGCGGCCCAGAAACAACACACCGAGGCCATCCGCCACTACCGCAAGGCCTTGGAGGCCAAGCCGGACTATCCCGTGGCTCTGAACAATCTGGGTCACGCGCTGGAGCAACAGCAACGGCAGAAAGAAGCGGCCAAAGCCTACGCCCAAACCTTGGCTCTGGATGCTGGCAACGCCATTGCCAAGCGCCGCTTGCAGCGCTTGGAGAAAGCCCAGGCGTCTACCCTGGATCAATAACGCCTCTGATCAACGGTCTTGCCTTTATCCAGCATCATTGAGAACCAGCCCCTGCGGATTGCAGGACGCTCCTTTAACAGCCGCCTGCTGACGGGGACAGGGAAGTATCCCGATCTGGCAACCATGCAAGCCAGTCTGGACGCCAGCGGTTGTGCCATCGTCACGGTGGCTGTGCGGCGGGTCCACAGTGGCGCGGCAGGCCATCAGGGCCTCATGGAAGCCATTGACTGGTCCCGGCTATGGATGCTCCCCAACACCGCGGGCTGCGCCACTGCGGAAGAGGCGGTCCGCACGGCCCGCCTGGGGCGTGAGTTGGTGCACCTGGCAGGGCAGGAGGACAACACCTTCGTGAAGCTGGAGGTGATCCCCGACCCCCGGTACCTGCTGCCGGACCCCATCGGTACGCTCCTGGCTGCTGAGCAACTCGTCAAAGAAGGCTTCAGCGTTCTGCCCTATATCAATGCCGATCCACTCCTGGCCCGCCGCCTGGAGGAGGTGGGCTGCGTCACGGTGATGCCCCTGGGGTCCCCTATTGGCTCCGGCCAGGGTTTGCGCAACCGTGACAACATCAGCTTGATGATTGAAGGCGCTGGTGTGCCTGTGGTGGTGGATGCCGGCATTGGCGTTCCCAGTGACGCTGCGGAGGCCATGGAGTTGGGGGCCGATGCCGTGCTCATCAACACTGCCATTGCCCAGGCCGGCACACCGGTGGCCATGGCCAGAGCCATGGCCATGGCCACCCAGGCAGGACGCCTTGCCCACATCAGTGGCCGGATCCCCCAACAACGCAGGGCTGTTGCCAGCTCACCGCAGAGCGGCAGCATCGGCAGCTGAGCCCGTGCCATGGCCAACTCTGTGAAGTCTCGCAACATTGGTGCGACGCCAGTCCATGGCGCTCACCATTCCCCATACATTCGCCCCAAGTGTTCTTCTTGCACGCCATGACCGTCACCCATGAGGATGGAGGCCGCCTCAATGCTTTTGCCCGTGAGCCCAAGATGGTGCTTGCCGAGCCTCTCACTGGCGCGGAGCAACGCCAGCGGCTCTGGCTCTATGGCCTGGGTGCGGTGCTGGTGGTGACCATGGTGGCCATCACAGCCTGGGTGAGTCGTGGTCTGGTGTAGCTTGCCTAGCTGGAACGCCCTTGGCTGGAGAGGCACGCGTGAAGGTTCTTGTTCTTGGTGGTGATGGCTTTTGTGGCTGGCCCTGTGCTCTGAACCTTGCAGACCAGGGACATGACGTGATCATTGTCGACAATCTCAGCCGTCGCAAAATCGACGTTGAGCTGGGCATCACGTCCTTGACACCCATTGCCACGGTTGAGGATCGGCTCATGGCCTGGCAAGAGGTGGGGGGACAGCCCATTGGCTTCGTGCTCCTGGATCTGGCCCAGGAGTATGAGCGGCTGCTGCAACTGCTTCGAGACGAGGCCCCGGATGCGGTGGTCCACTTTGCCGAGCAGCGGGCAGCGCCCTACTCCATGAAGTCCTCCGCCTGCAAGCGCTACACGATTGACAACAACGTCAATGGCACCCATAACCTGCTCTGCGCCATTGTGGAGAGCGGCCTGGACGTGCATGTGGTTCACCTGGGCACCATGGGCGTCTATGGCTACGGTTCCCATCGGGGCGCCACCATTCCGGAGGGATACCTCACCGTGGAGGTGCCCCAGCCGGACGGCAGTCGATTTACGGAGCAGATCCTGCATCCCGCCAACCCTGGCAGCGTCTACCACATGAGCAAAACGCTGGACCAACTGCTGTTTTTCTATTACAACAAGAACGATGCCCTCCGCATTACGGACTTGCACCAGGGCATTGTCTGGGGAACCAACACAGAACTCTGCGGGAAAGATCCTCGTCTGGTCAACCGCTTTGACTATGACGGGGACTATGGCACCGTGCTCAATCGCTTTCTGATGCAGGCAGCCATCAACTATCCCCTCACCGTCCATGGCACCGGTGGGCAGACGCGGGCCTTCATCCATATCCGCGACTCGGTCAAATGCGTCCAACTGGCCCTGGACAATCCTCCAGTCACTGGGGAGAACGTGAAAATCTTCAACCAGATGACGGAAAGCCATCAGGTGGGTCAGTTGGCGCAGAAGGTGGCGGACATGACAGGGGCAGAGGTATCCCACCTGCCCAACCCCCGCAACGAGGCCAGGGACAACGACCTTACAGTGGACAATCGCTGTTTTCTGGATTTGGGCCTGGAACCCACAACCCTGGATGATGGTTTGCTGACGGAAGTGGTGGACATTGCCCGCCACTACGCCGAGCGCTGTGACCGTCGGCGGATCCCCTGCATGTCCGCCTGGACGCGAACCCAGGCAGAGGCCATCCATCCATAGCCGTGCATATCGCATTTTTTACCGAGACCTTTCTGCCTAAGGTGGACGGGATCGTAACCCGGCTCACCAAGACCATCGAGCACCTTGTGGCGGCTGGGGATGAGGTGCTGGTGTTTTGCCCGGAGGGGGCGCCTGCCTGCTACTGCGGCGCCCAGGTGATGGGAATTCCTGCTGTGCCCCTTCCCCTGTACCCGGAACTCAGGCTGGCGTTGCCCCGTCCTGTGGTAGCCGAGGCCATTGACCGGTTCCAGGCGGACGTGATCCACGTGGTCAATCCCGCCATCCTGGGATTGGGGGGGATCTGGCTGGCCAGAAGCAAAGCCATTCCCCTGGTGGCCAGCTACCACACCCATCTGCCCAAATACCTGGAGCACTACGGGCTGGGCATGTTGGAACCGCTCCTCTGGGAACTGCTCAAGGCAGCCCACAACCAGGCTGGTCTTAACCTCTGCACCTCCACTGCCATGGTGCAGGAACTCTCTGAGCGGGGGATTCACAACATTGACCTCTGGCAACGGGGCGTGGATACGGATGCATTTCATCCGAGGCTGGCCTCGGCCCAGCGGCGGCGGCAACTGTTTGGCGCCCACCAGGACGGCGACCCTCTGCTGCTCTATGTGGGCAGGCTCTCGGCGGAAAAACAGATCGAGTCCATCCTCCCCGTTCTCATGGCCTTGCCCCGGTCCCGGCTGGCCCTTGTGGGGGATGGTCCCCATCGTCAGCAACTGGAAAAAACATTTGCCGGCACCACCGCACGTTTTGTGGGCTACCTGAGGGGTGAAGATCTGGCAGGGGCCTATGCCAGCGCGGATGCTTTCCTCTTCCCGTCCAGCACGGAAACCCTGGGCCTGGTGCTTCTGGAGGCCATGGCGGCAGGCTGCCCTGTTGTGGCCGCCAAGCGCGGCGGCATCCCCGACATCGTGACCGACGGGGAGAACGGCTGCCTCTATGACCCGGATCAGACCGACGGCCTGTTGATGAGTACCCGTCGCCTGCTGGAGCACAGGGAACGCCATCAACAGATGCGGGTGGCGGCCCGCCGTGAAGCGGAGCGCTGGGGATGGAATGCCGCAACTACGCAACTGCGTCGTTATTACGAGCAAGTTCTGGAAAGCTCTCTGGCGGCGTCCACGCCCGTCTCCGGCTGAGCCCTGCCCAGGGTCAGGACCCATAAACCAGGGGAGAGATCTCCCCTCTGGCGAGGGGAGCCCCAAAGAGACCTTTAGAAGGAGGAAGGAAGTATTCCAGCTGATCTTCTCCGAATTGGCGCGATCCGCCCACACAGAGGCAGAGGCTGTCCTGCGCAGCACCATTGAGGCGGTGTTGGACGAGGAACTGGAGGCCTTCCTCTTTCTGGAGTTGCCGGATTGTTGGAAATGCCCTACACTAATCTTCAGAATATCCTCGTTTTTCTTGAACTTCCACCAGTCCTCCTCCAGGGCGACACCCGATCCTGTAGAGGGAATCCATGATCGGTTATGGAGGATGTTGGGAGGACCGGCAGATCAGGGGCACAAAGCGGACGCAGTCAGTACAGATGCCCCCCAGCAGGCTCGAGTGCTGATGCGCCGGCCACAAGGAAACTGCACATGAACCCAGAACCGACCCGTTCCGACCACTTCCTCCTCGTGGGCGGCGGCGGCCGTGAGGCGTCCTTCGCCGTCAGCCTGGCAAGAGACTCCGTCGTCTCCGCCTTCGTCACGCACAAAAACCCCACAATCGTCGAATGCGTGGCGAGGTCTGGCGGTGCTCTTCGCATCGGCGACGTCCGCGACCCCAACGCCATCACCCGCTTCGCCGTCGAAAACAACATCGAATTTGCCTTCGTCTCCGCCGACGAACCGCTCGCCGCCGGCGTCGTCGATTCGCTCCTTCGCGCCGGTATCAAGACGATCGGCGCCACGAAAGCAGCTGCCCGCATCGAATGGGACAAGATCTATTCCATATCCCTCATGCAGGCCGTCGCCCCGGAATTCACCCCCCTCTTCACCGTCGTCGAAACGCCTGAACAAATCCCTGACATGCTCCGCATCTTTTCCGACAGGGGCCTGCCCGTTGCCGTCAAGCCCGAAGGCCTCACCGGCGGCAAAGGCGTCAAGATCATGCCCGACCACCTGCCTGACTACGAAAGCTGCGCCGCATATGCCAGAGAGCTCTTTTCCTCGCGCCCCACCGAGCAAGTCCTGTTCGTCGAGAAACTCGACGGCATCGAATTCACCGTTATGGGACTTACCGACGGCATCAACCTGGTGATGTCTCCAGCGAGCTACGACTACCCCTTCCGCTTCGAAAACGACACCGGTCCGGGCACCGGCGGCATGGGGTGCTTCACCGCAACAACCAAAAACCTGCCTTTCCTTACCTATACCGATATCGAGGACTGCGCCGAAATCATGTGCAAGATCATCCATTACCTGCGCTTGGCGAACACGCCCTTCAACGGCATCATCAACGGCGGCTTCTTCAAGACTTCGAAGGGCATCCAGTTCATGGAATTCAACAGCAGATTCGGCGATCCCGAGGGACTCAATATCCTGACAATCCTGGAAACCCCTTTTTCCGAAGTACTCAAGAAACTCTACTACGTCAAGCTGCGTAACCATTCGGTATCCTTCACCCGCAAAGCCAGCGTCATCAAATACCTGGTCGCTCCCGAATACCCGGATCCCAGCCCCGAACCGACGACTTTCATGCTTGACCAGGTCCTCCTCGATCAAATGGGCCTCAACGTTTTCTTCGGTGCCTGCGAACATGTCGAGGACAACCTCTACCGCACACTCGGCTCCTCCCGCGTCCTGGCCATCGGCGCCACCGCAGACGACATCCCAACTGCCTCCGACCTGGTCAATCGAGGCATAGACCGTTGCCTCTCTGGACATCTCGAATATCGTGCCGATATTGGAGCCCAGAAGGACATTGATCGCCTCATGTCCCGGCTCAAGACACAAATCCAGACCACCGACACCCCCCCGCAAACAGGAAAGTGATCATGAAAATCCTTTCCAGAAAATCAAGGTCCTGTGGTAGCCGAGGCCATGGACCGGTTCCAGGCGGACGTGATCCATGTGGTCAATGTGACCGACGGGGAGAACGGCTGCCTCTATGACCCAGGTCAGGCCGACGGCCTGCTGATGGGTGCCCGTCGCCGGCTGGAGCACAGGGAACGCCATCAACAGATGCGGGTGGCGCGGCCCGCCGTGAAGCAGGGCGCTGGGGATGGAGTGCCGCCACTGCGCCACTGCGTCGTTGTTACGAGCAAGTTTTGGAGAGCTCTCTGGCGGCGCCTGCTTCTGAGGGAAGGAATCCCTGAGCAACAGCCCTGGCTGCCCGCGGAACGCTCAGACCAGCACCTCCAGGCGGGAGAGAAAGAAAAGGATCCAGACGGCAAACAGAATCAGAGCCATGGGAAGGCAGTAGGTATTTCTACATAGCTTACGAAACGTCACACGATTTTGGCAAGCCCCTGGCTGCTTTTTTGCTTCACACGCTCAAAAAGCGGTTGATCACCGCCTGGGAGAGGTCTGCTGTGGGACCACTGGCCACAATTCCACCCTTTTGCATGGCGTAGTAGGTGTGGGCCTGGCGGACAAAGTGGAGGTGCTGCTCCACCAGCAGCACGCTGACCCCTGTCTGGGCCATGATGCGTCGCACGGCCGTTTCAATGTCGGCCACCACGTTGGGCTGGATGCCTTCAGTGGGCTCATCAAGGAGCAGCAGTCGTGGTTTCCCCTGGAGTGCACGGGCCATGGCCAGTTGCTGTTGCTGGCCACCGCTCAAATCTCCACCGCGCCGCTCCAACACGGTTTCCAGTGCCGGGAACAGGTCAAACACCTGGGGATCCAGGCGATCATGGCGGGCCAGGCCACCGGGGCGGGCCTCCAGGCCCAGGCGCAAGTTGTCGCGCACCGTCAGTTGGGGAATGACCTCCCGCCCCTGGGGCACGTAGCCAATCCCCGCCCTGGCCCGCTGGTGCGGAGGCAGGGGCAGCAAGTCCCGCCCCGCCAGGTGAATCTGGCCCCGCTGGGGACGGATCAACCCCATGATGGTTTTGAGCAGGGTGGTTTTGCCCACGCCGTTGCGGCCAATGAGGCACACCATCTTCCCCCCGTGTACCTGCAGATCCACGTCCCGCAGGATGCGGCTTTCCCCGTAGCAGGTGGTGAGACCAGAGATGCGCAGCAGCAGGGGCTCTGTGGTGTCCTGGCTGTGGGACTCTGGGGGGGAAGAGACAGCCATGATCTCAGGGTGGTGGCGGGGCAATAGCCCCTGACTGCTGCTCCAGCACCTGAAGCAACAGAACCTCCAAACGCTCCAGCCGCGGCTCCAGGCGCTCCAGCCGCGGCTGCAGACGCTGTTCTATGGCGGCCATGGCCGTACCACCAGACTTGCCGCCCTGGGAGCCGGAGGGTTTGCCGGCTGGCCACTGGCCTGTTGTCACTGTTTGCTGAACCAGCGCCCAGGTGGTGATGCGTTTAGCGCCTTTGGGAGGCACACCCAGCCGCTTCTCCAGGAAGGCTCGTGCCTGACCCAAGGTGCGGAAACGCTTTCTGAGTTCCTTCTCGGTGCATTGCTCCCTGGGCAGCAAGCTGGCGGCCGCCAGAGCGGCAGTGGACGGTTTCCCCTCCTGGTCCGTCAACACCGCCGGTGTTTCTTCAGGAGGTTGCATGTCCTCCGCAATGCGATGCAGCGCTGCGTTTTGCTCCCCTATGGTGCGGAAGAGTCGGGCGTCGGTGCGTGCCATGCGCGCCATCAACTCTTCGAGGCGCTTGCTTAACTCGCTCATTGTCTTGCCCCGTTGCCAAGAAGCAACTCCCGCATTCGTTTCAAGGGTTCGGCGACCTTGAGGAAGCCCCAAAAGCCACCCTCACCATGAATTTCTTCCACTTGGCTCAGGAGTTGGCCAAGGTCTCGCTCACTCTCCTCAAAAGCTTCCAGCTTCTGTTTCAACTCACGGGCAAGCTCGAACTGCTCGACTCTTTCTTGAGCAAGAAGAAAGTACTGCTCCTTATAGTGGTGAATTACGTCCAGCAAGTCTTGACGTTTGCCCTTGGACTCCCGAGAGTGCCGTTGCAACTGTGCCCGTGAAGGGAAATCGCTTGTGGAGCGGAAGTTGCTGGGAGACAAGGCTTCAGTGGCATTGGGCTCGGCATTACCCAATGCCGTCTCGTCAACAGGCATGTCATCACCGGGTATTAATGACATCTGGTAAGGCGAGTGAAGACGGGAGTTTGATGCTCCTGGCTGGTTTTCGTTCATGGCTCCTCCTCCTGGCCAGCACCAAGGTAGACCTCCACCACCCGTGGATCCGTTTGCACTTGGTCCATGGAGCCCTCACAGAGCACCTGACCCTGGTGGAGCACGGTCACCCGGGTTTGCAGGCGGCGGATAAACTCCATGTCGTGCTCGATGACCAGCACCGTGTGCTCTCCCGCCAGGGACTTGAGTAGATCCGCCGTGCGCTCGGTTTCCGCATCGCTGAGACCGGCAACGGGCTCGTCCACCAGCAGCAACCGGGGCGCCTGAACCACCAACATGCCGATCTCCAACCACTGTTTTTGCCCGTGGGAGAGGGAGCCGGCCCGATGATGGGCGCGGGGAGCCAGGTTGATGACCTCCAGGAGATGGTGGATGGTCTGCCGTTGGGCACTGGTGAGACGGTGCTGCAAGAGTCCCACGGGGGTTTTGGGCGTACTGACGGCCAAGGCCAGATTCTCCTGCACACTCAGTTGTTCAAACACCCTGGGGCTTTGAAACTTGCGGCCAACTCCCAGGCGGGCAATCTGGTGTTCGTTGCGCCCCAGCAGGGAGCGACCACAGAAGCGCACATCACCCGCCTGGGGCCGCACCTTGCCGGTGATCACGTCCAGAAAGGTGGTCTTCCCGGCGCCGTTGGGGCCAATCACGGCCCGCAACTCCCCGGCGGCAAGCTGCAAGTTCAAGTTTTTCAAGGCCAGGAAGCCGTCAAAGCTGACATTGATGCCAACCAGTTCCAGAAGAGGTGGTCCGGGGGCGGGCACAGCTTAATCCTCCCTTTCTTGTCTGGTCTCCAGCTCCAGGGCGGGGTAGGTGCTGAGCCGCGGTCGCCGACCGAGGCGGGTCAGCAACCGGCGGGGGCCCCCCTCCTGCCACCAGCCCACCACCCCGCCCTGCAAGGTGGTCACCACCAACAGGAACAGGCCTCCCTGGATGAACAGCCAGGTCTGGGGCCAGGCCTCGCTGACCAGACTTTTGGCCATGTTGATGACCAGGGCGCCGGCCATGGCACCCCAGAGGGTGCCACGCCCCCCCACCGCTACCCAGACGACCATCTCGATGGAAAAAGGGGCCGCCATGAACTGGGGGGAGACAATCCCGGACTGGACGGTGTAGAGAGCGCCAGAGACACCGGCCAGACCACCGGCCAGGGCAAACACCATGGTCTTGAACGGGGT
>JXQG01000065.1 GCA_001007665.1 Candidatus Synechococcus spongiarum SP3
TCCACGGGATGTCCTCGCGCCATGAGAAAACCAGCCATGGAAGGCGCCATGAGAAAACCAGTTGTGGAGGCGATTCTCATGGGCCAGCAGACTTTTTCACGCCCGGTAAGCCCCCGCTCAGCCAGGAAATACGGCCCGAGCTCCCTCGGCAATTGCCGTGGTGGTGGGTTCATAAAGCCCAATGGCCAGTTGAGGCCAAAACCCGATGGCCAACGTGGGGATCAGCAGACTGAGGGCAATCAGCAGCTCCCGAGGATTGGCGTCCCCCACCTGGGCCAAGGCGGGAATCCTTGGGCCGAAAAACACCCTGCGGCACATGGAGAGGAGATAGACAGGCGTCAACACCAGGCCCACCGCCGCTAGCAGCACCGCCACCACCCGAAACGCCGTGGTGAACTGGTCCGCAGAGGTGACCCCCAGAAACACCGTGATCTCGCTCACGAAGCCACTCATGCCCGGCAGCGCTAGAGAGGCCAGAGAGCTGGCGAGAAACAGGGCAAAGGTGACCGGGATTGCCTTCGCTAACCCCCCCATGTTGGGAATGGACAGGGTGCGGGTGCGGGCATAGAACACACCGGTGACGAAAAACATGGCCGCTGCAATCAGACCATGGCTGATCATCTGCAACATCACGCCACTGAAGCCCAGGCTGTTGATGGTGGCCAGACCCAGGAGCACAAAGCCCATGTGGCTGATGGAGCTACAGGCAATCCGCCGCTTCACGTTATCTTGCGCCAGGGCATTGAGGGCGCCGTAGACGATGTTGACGATGCCCAGAATCATCAGCGCCGGCGCCAACTGGGCATGCACGTCCGGCAGTATCTGCACGTTGAAACGCAGGAGGGCATACCCCCCCATTTTCAGCAACACACCCGCCAACAGCATGGAAATGGGCGCGCTGGCTTCGCCATGGGCATCGGGAAGCCATGTGTGCAGAGGAAACATGGGCAGCTTCACACCAAACCCCACCAGGAAGCCCAGGTAGCACAGCAACGCCACACTGCCCTGGGGAGCATGGCCGGCCATGGTGGCCAGGTTCAGGCTGAAGCTCTCCCCCGTAAACGCCAGGACCAGGCCGCTGAGCAGGATCAGCAGGGAGGCCAGGGCGGTGTAGAGGATGAACTTGGTGGCGGCATATTGACGACGGGGACCACCCCAGATGGAGATGAGCAGGTAGACAGGCACCAACTCCAGCTCCCAGGCCAGAAAGAACAGCAAAAAGTCCTGCGCCAGAAAGACCATGGCCTGGGCGGACGCCTGCACCAACAACAAGCCGTAGTAGAGCCTGGGCTTGCGGACCAGTGGCCAACTGGCCAGGGCCGCCAGCAGGGTCACCAGCCCACTGAGCACCACCAGAGGCGCTGCCACCCCATCGGCGGCCAGGGACCACTCCAGCCCAATGGCCGGAATCCAGCTGACGCGCTCCAGCAACTGCAGACTGCTGCTGCCATTGACGAAGTGACGGCTGAACACCAGCGCCATCAATACCAGATCCGCCAGCAAGGCGCTGACGGCAACGGCTCTGGGTCCCGCCACTCGATCCCCTGGCAGCAACGGCAGGATCAGCGCCGCCAGCAAGGGCAACAGCACAACGGTGCTCAGCCAGGGAAAGGCTGAACTGGACGGGCTGAGCAGGGGATCAACAAAAGCAGGATCCATGGGCCAAACCGCAAGACAAAAAACAGACCCGCCCTGCCAAAGGACAGGGGCCATAGGGCACCCTATCAGTTTCCGCCAGGCTTCTGAGTAAAAATACTCAGACTCACTCCACGGCTTGACAGACGGCTGGGAAGTTCTGGAGTCCTACGGCGTGATATTGGGCTTCCACTTCCTGCTCTTGCCAGGCCTGCACCATGGCCTGGCCCACGTTTACCTCCTCCTCCCGGCTGCTCAGCGCCAGGATGGTGGGTCCGGAGCCACTGATCACGGCTCCCCAGGCGCCTGCCGCCAGAGCCGCCTGCCGCACGTGGGGGCCATGGGGAATGAGGGGCCATCGGTAGGGTTCATGCAGGCTGTCGCGGAGACCGTCGGCGATCAAGGCGCCGTTGCCACAGCGCAAACCCGAGAGCAGCACCGCGAGGGCCGAGAGATTGCTCACCGCGTCCTGCAGGGGAATATTCCAGGGCAGAGACCGCCGGGCCTCACTGGTGGAGAGGCGCAGGTTGGGAACAGCCACCACCGCCCGCACCCGCTCATGCCAGGGACAGGACACCACTCGCCAATGTTGACTTGCGACGCGGGAGGTGAGGCAAAGGCCACCCAGAAGCGAGGGCGCCACGTTGTCCGGATGCCCTTCCACCGCAATGGCCAACTCCAGCAGCTTTTCCCGACTCAGGGGCTCCCCGATCATGATATTGGCGCCACAGAGACCAGCCACAATGGCGCTGGCGCTGCTGCCCAGGCCGCGGGCGGGCGGTGCGGATAGGGAGATCCTGGCCTCCAGAGGAATGGGAGGATGGCCAGCAGCCTCCCAGGCGCAGCGGGCAGCCCGATAGAAGAGGTTGTCCTTGCCGCCCCGCAGGTGGGATCCCTCCGGGCCATCCACAACCAGATCAAACGTCTCCTCCTGCCCCGTCAACCGTCGCAGGCTAAAGCGGTTGTTGAGTTGCAGGGCGGCGCCCAGACAGTCGAAGCCGGGGCCGATGTTGGCAGTGGTGGCCGGCACGGTGATGACGCACCGCTCGCAGGTGTTGTCTGACACAACAGTCGTGGTGCTATCAAGAACGAGTATCCATGTTGCCCCACGGTCTGCGCCTCTGCTGAGCAGACGTTGATGATGCACTGGCCAGCGGCTGGGCCAGTTGATGGGCTCTCTGAGCTGCGGCGAACAGGCTGGCCTCCGGTGCAATCAGGGCGTGAACGGGCACCTTGGCCGCAAGGGGCTGAAGCCGCCCCACCCGCTGGAGACGTCGCAGGAAACGGGGCGAGCGCAGCTGCGGCAGCTGCTTGGCTACTACCCCCCCCGCCAGCCAGAGTCCTCCTGTGCAGAGGCTGGTGAGAAGGAGATTGGCTGCTGTAGTTCCACAGGCCTCTGCCCAGAGGGCCAGAGCATCTTGACAGAGAACGTCCCCCTGGGCAGCAGCAGCAGCAACACGGGCCGGCAAGTCCGCTGTCGGGTTGGTGCGTTGGGCTTGCAGAGGGTGAGGGCCTGGATGGGTGCTGAGCAACCAGCGGCCAACGTGCCCCAGGCCTGTGCCGCTTACCACCCGCTCCACCGAGAGACGCTCCAGGCCCAGATCCGCCAGTAGCCACTGCTTCAGTTGCCATTCCCGTGGGTTGCAGGGGGAAAATTCCTGGTGCCCCCCTTCGCTGGGGCAGCTATGCAACCCGGCGGGTGTGGAGATGCCCATGGCCATGCCCACCCCGGTCCCCAATCCCAAAATGGCCACCGTTCCACCCGGTTGCGGTTCGCCGGGCTGCAGCTCCACCGCCATGGCGGGCTGCAGGTGGGGCAGCCCGTAGACCAGAACAGCAATGTCGTTCACCACCTCCACCGCAGATAGTCCCAGAGACCGGGCCAACTGCTGCTGATCCATTACCCAACCCAGATTGGTGAGATGGGCCTGGCCGTGCTGCACGGGTCCTGCCACGGCGAAACAGGCGCCGGCAAGCTGCGTTGGGCGCCTACCCGGACCCTCCCGCTGGAGAAAGTCTGTCAACATCCGGTCAAAGCACGGCCAGTCTCGGGAGGCGTAGCGGTGCTGCCGTTGTGGGCACAGGCCCTCCTCCGTGAAGGCATAGAAACCCAGTATGGTCTTGGTGCCCCCCACGTCGGCCGCCAGCACGGTGGTGGTCATGACATCAGGGTGGCGCGGCGACCGGCAACAGCGGCACGGGCCAGATTCACCAGGCTGGCTTGTGGCATGGTACCCAGATCCCCCTGGCGTCGGGTGCGCAGGCTTACGGAATCCGCCTCCATTTCCTGCTCCCCAAGGATGCCCAGCACGGGAATTTTCTGGGTCTCGCCATTGCGAATCAGCTTACCCAAGCGCTCCCCACTGCAGTCCACGGTGGCGCGCACACCATGTCTGCCCAGTTGGGTGGCCAATTGCTGAGCGGCGGTGAACACTGTTGTGGTCACCGGCAAGATGCGAATCTGCTCAGGCGCCAACCAGAAGGGCAAATCTCCACCGTACTCCTCAATGAGGATGCCGATGAGCCGCTCCAGGGAGCCAAAGGGGGCCCGATGCAGCATCACGGGCCGTTGGCGCGAGCCGTCCTGCGCTACATACTCCAGGTCAAAGCGCTCCGGCAGATTGTAGTCCACCTGCACCGTCCCCAACTGCCACTCCCGCTCCAGGGCATCACAGAAGAGAAAATCCAGCTTGGGACCATAGAAGGCGGCCTCCCCAGGACCCTCTACGCTCTCCATGCCCAGGTGGTTCACGGCCCGGCGGATGGCGGCTTCCGCCTGGTCCCAAGCCTCGGTGCGGCCAATCATTTTGGTGGTCTGGGGGCCACGGAAGCTGAGCCGCGCCTTGAACTGCCGCAACTCCAAATCCTTGAATACCGTGAGGATCAAATCCACCACCTGCAGGAACTCCTCGTCCAACTGCTCGGGGGTGACAAACAGGTGGCTGTCATCCACGGTGAAGCCCCGCACCCGTGTGAGTCCCCCCAACTCCCCACTCTGCTCATAGCGGTAGACGGTGCCGAACTCCGCCAGCCGGTAGGGCAGGTCCCGGTAGCTGCGCAGTTCCGCTTTGTAGATCTGAATGTGAAAGGGGCAGTTCATGGGCTTCATCACGAAGCCTTCCTCCGCGGCGCGCCCAGCGTCGTTCTCCGCCATCAGCGGGAACATGTCCTCCTTGTAGTTTTGCCAATGGCCCGAGGTGCGAAACAAATCCACCCGGGCGATGTGGGGTGTGACCACGGGCTGATAGCCCCGCTGCTGCTGCTGCTGACGGAGGTAGTCCTCCAACAGGCTGCGCAGCTGGGTGCCCCGGGGTGTCCAGAGGGGCAGCCCAGGACCCACCGCGTCACTGAAGAGAAACAGGCCCAACTGCCGGCCCAGGCGACGGTGATCCCGCTTCTGCGCTTCCTCCTGGCGGCGCTTGTGCTCCGCCAACTGTTCCGGGGTTTCAAAGGCGGTGCCGTAGATGCGCTGCAACTGGGCCCTGGTCTCGTCCCCCCTCCAGTAGGCCCCGGCCACAGTCTCCAGATTCACGGCATCGGGATTGATCTCGGCGGTATTGGTCACATGGGGGCCTGCGCAAAGATCCCACCATTGATCCCCCAGGTGGTAGAGGGTGATGGGCTCGCGCAGTTCAGCCAGAATCTCCAGCTTGTAGGGCTCGCCGATGGCCTCAATCCGCCGCCGCGCCTCCTGGCGGCTCACCTCTTCGCGGCGGAAGGGGAGATTCTGCCGCAGAATTTTCTGCATGCCCCTGCGGATTTTTTTGAGATCCTGGGGAGTGAAGGGTTCCGGGGCGTCAAAGTCGTAGTAGAAGCCCGTCTCTGTCCATGGACCGATGGTGACCTGAACGTTCTGGAACAGACGCTGCACCGCCATGGCCATGACGTGGCTACAACTGTGGCGGATGCGCAGCAACTGATCGCTCTCGCTGGTGCGGGGCAGGTGAAGGGGGGCAGAGGGGGTTGACACAGGGGCGGACGATGAGTGACCTGGGACAACAGAACAGGACCAAAGGAAATCTAAACGCCCTCCTCTTCACGTCACGCAGGACCATTGGATGCCTGGTGGCCCATCCTTGGGTGAGGTCCTCGCTCAACATTTAGAGTTCATGCCACGCAGATCCTCTGGATTCCCCATGACCTATGGGCAAGACCATACTCCGCCCCACGCCATGCGCAGTGTGGGGATGGCCTACCTGCTTTGGGTGCCGTCCATGTTTGGCGTAGCGGGCCTGCACCGATTCTACACGAGACACTGGTGGACAGGACTGCTCTGGTTGCTGACAGGGGGGCTCTGTGGCGTGGGCAGTGTGGTTGATCTGTTTCTGATCCCCGAGCAGGTGCGGTTGTCGAACCGATCGGCCGGAATGGCCGGCAACCAGTTGCCAATGGCTTTGGGACAAGGCATCCTCGCTTTGGCCAGGCGGCGGGGTATGCGAGGGTTCACTCTCAATGACGCCGTATTGGAGTTGGGATATTCTCCGGAGGTGATTCGCCCGGAATTGGAGCGCTTGATGAAGGAAGATTGCCTCTATGTCACCAACGACACGGAGGGACGAATCATTTACCGGGAACCTTGATGCTCTCGCCCTTCTTCCCTTGACGCAGGCGTGAAGGGCGGCTTCAAGATCAGGCTGGCCAACCTAGGCTCCTGTCTGGATGCGCAGCAATTCCAACTGCTTGTCGTAGAAGGCCTTCAACTGGCTCCAGGACTTCACTGACTGTCCGTAGCCATAGTAGCTGTCTCCCGAGTGGGTGGGCAGGGCGGCCCATTCCGGGGCCAACTGGTGCAGAGCTTCAGGGGTGAGGATGCCCCGGTTGATGTTGGCCTCTTCTGCGTCGCTGAGACGGTTGCGAACCAGCCAAAGGGCCACTTGATCTTGCCGGCGTGGGGAAAAATCCTTAATCCCCAGCCAGCCAGCCACTTGGTTCCAGGTTGCCCCCATGAACTGGTAGGCGCCAGCCGCCTCACTGTTGAGGGCGCTTTGCTTCACCACAACGAACTCGGGATGCTTTGAGAAGGGATCGGAGCCAGGGATCACCTCGGAGATAAGACGTCCCCCGTACATCACCTGATAGCCAGCCTCTGCGCCACCCCTCCAGGTTCCTTCGGCAAAGCGGATGGTGCGCAGTAGAGCCTTCATGCCATTGCTGTTGTTGTCGGGGTAGCGCACGGGGGCGGCTGCATTGGCCACAGTGGCTGGCTGAGGATAGTGACGTGCTGTTGGAGCGATGGCAAGAGGAAAAGATTGAGCAAAAGCAGAGGGCGACGTGAAGATCAGGGCAACAGTCCCAAAGAAAGACAAAAGGAGACCTCTGGGAGGCGCACATGAGCCCATGGGGCACGAAAGAGGAGAATGCAGGCAAAAGCCTGGCTGAATTTCTCTAAAACAAATCGTAAAATATCCGGTTTAGAAAGTGAACACTACCTATAGGGAATTTTCCTGGGCTATCCAGAAATCATGGGACAATTTTAAGCTTGCCAACAACGCGTCAGAATAACTCCAGGTTGCGAGGCATCAGACCCAGGGCCGTGCGCACCCGCTCCAGAGAAGCCTGGGCCACCCGCTCCGCCCGCTGTCGCCCCTGGCCCAAGACACGATCCAGGGCGGAGGGATCCGCCATGAATTCCCCATGGCGCTGCTGAACAGGGCGCAGAGCCTCAACCACTACCTCGCTGAGCATCTCTTTGAATTGTCCCCAGCCCATCTGGCCGCACTCCGCGGCAGCCGCGGCGCGACTCCGACCACTGAGGAGGGCATAGAGCGCCAGCAGATTGCCGGCTTCCGGTCGCTCCGGGTCGTCGAAGGCCAAGCCGACGGCCGCGTCTGTCTTGGCGCGCCTGATCTTTTTGCAGACCAACTCCGGAGCATCCAACAGGTTGATGCGGCTGTTGTCGTTGGGATCACTCTTGCTCATCTTGTTGCGGCCGTCGGTCAAGCTCATGACCCGTGCCCCCTCTGGAAAGATCAGTGGCTCGGGCACGTTGAGAACGGTCTCCCCATGGGGGGCAAACTGTCCATTCAGACGCTGCTGGGCAATGTTGCGGGCCAATTCCAGGTGCTGCTTCTGGTCTTCCCCCACGGGCACCAGGTCAGCACTGTAGAGAAGAATGTCCGCGGCCATGAGCACCGGATAGTCCAGGAGGCCCACGGAGGCTTGGCTACCTTGTTTGTTGGCCTTTTCCTTGAACTGGATCATGCGCTCCAGCCAGTTGAGCGGGGTGATGCAGTTGAGCAGCCAGCAGAGTTCACTGTGGGCTGGCACATGACTCTGGACAAACACCGTGGCTAATTGGGGGTCAATGCCACAGGCCATGTAGAGGGCCGCAGTTTGCCGGGTCTGGCGCGCCAGCAGGTCTGGATCACAGGGAACGGTGATGGCGTGCAGATCCACCACACAGAAAAAGGTGTCGTGCTGATGTTGCAATTCCACCCAGTTGCGAATTGCCCCCAGCCAATTGCCCAGGTGGAGCGCACCCGTGGGCTGCACTCCCGAGAGAACCCGCTTGCGCTCCATCACGCCTCTTCCCGTTGGGGAGAGTCTGCATTGGAGGCAGATGCTTCTGCCTCTGCGGCAGAGCAGGGCGACGGATCTTCGTCCGGAGGCCTGGGCTGCTGTTTAGCGGGTCGAGCCAGGGGATCAGGGCGCACTGCTGGCGCCTGTTTTTGAAGCTGCTGCTCTCCACCGCCACGACTGGGGCCACTGTGTTGTGGAAGTTGGCTGGCCAGGTTCTCCTCACTGAGTTGACCTTGCTCCACTATTTGGGCCATGGTCCGCAGGCAAAATCCCAACGCAGCCACAGTGGAGCGCAATTGGAAACGCTCTTGAATCAGTTGGGCCGCCCGCAACTCATTGTCGCTTAAGCGAATGCGCAGGGACCCCTGCTCACGGCCTGGCGCACGGCTTGAGCGCTCTCCGGAACCGCGCCGCACCGCACGGCGCTCCATACGGGGGGAACGGTCCTGGAAATGCTCTTGCTCTTGCAGCCCCAGGCCGAAGTCTTCATTGATCGCCATCTCCGGCTCTCACTCCATTCCTTTCAGTACGTTCAGGGCTGACGGGGTGTCCAGGCGTTTTTCCTGGCGCCAGGGATGGGGTCCCCCACCTGAAGCTTCATATGCATTGGGAGATCTGCGCTGAAATTGGACCACTAAGGTGTTGGCAAAGCTTACCATACGGTCCGCCTTCACCTGCTCCACCCTTGGGCGCACAATGGCCGGGCCGGGTCCACCAGCATGAAAGGACGGGTTGCCTGGGGATTGCATCCCTCAGGAGGCTGAGATGACACCGCGTCGGTCTTCCCGTCTTTCGTGGCCTGGGGCAGGATGGCAGCCTATACCCCTGATGGCGGCTGCCATCCTCATGGCATTGACGGGCTGCACAACTGCCCGCCCGTTGCGCCAGCAGGACATCGGCCGCCCCAAGGTCCTGGCCAGCTTCACTATCCTGGCCGATATGGCCCAGGCTGTAGCAGGGGACCACTTGGAAGTCACATCCCTCATCAAGCCGGGCGCCGAGGTTCACAGCTACGAACCCACCCCCAGTGACCTGCGGCAGGCGGCAGGGGCTGTGCTGGTTGTGGACAACGGTCTCAACATGGAGAGTTGGCGGGAGCGTTTCTACACCAATGTGCCGGACCATGTCCTGCGGGTGACCCTCACCCAGGGCATTGAACCCCTGTCCATTCGTGACGATGCAGTTGCTGGTCGTCCCAATCCCCATGCCTGGATGTCTCCCCGTCTGGCCGTGGTGTACGTGGAGAATCTGCGCCAAGCCTTCACGGAGATTGCGCCAGAGCATGCGGCGGCCTTTGCTGACAACGCAGCAGCCTACAGCCGGCAACTGCTGCAACTGGATAAAGAGTTGCGCCAGCGCATTGACCGCTTACCGAAGGAGCGGCGTCTGCTGGTGACCTGTGAGGGGGCCTTCAGCTACCTGGCCCGGGACTACGGCCTGGAGGAAGCCTATCTCTGGCCCGTGAACGGGGACTCCCAGGTGACGGCGCAGCGGATGGCGGGGGTCATTCGCCTTGTGGAGGAGCGCCAACTGCCGGCAGTGTTTTGTGAAAGCACGGTGAATAGCGCCGCCCAGGAGGCGGTGGCGGCCGCCACCGGGGCCCGTCTGGCTGGTGTATTTTATGTGGATTCCCTCTCTGGGCCCCAAGGACCTGCCCCTACGCTTTTGGAGTTGCAACGCCACAACATCCGCACCCTGATGGACGGGCTCCTGCAAGACCCCCCATGACCACCACTGTTGGAGCCACGGAGCCGCCACACATTGCGGTGGAAAACTTGAGCGTGAGCTATGCCGGGGTGGTCGCCCTCTCCAGGGCCAGCTTGCGGCTCAACCGGGGCACCATCTGCGGTCTGGTGGGCATGAACGGCGCGGGTAAGTCCACCCTGTTCAAGGCTTTGATGGGCTTTGTGCGTCCTTCTACAGGCACCATTCGCATCAACGGCCAGTCCGTGGCCCAGGCCCAGCGCCGCCAGTCTGTGGCCTATGTTCCCCAGGCGGAAAGCGTGGACTGGGATTTCCCCCTCAATGTCACCGATGTGGTCATGATGGGACGCTACGGATCCATGGGACTGTTGCGCAATCCACGGCGCCGTGACCATGAGGCCGTGCGCCACAGCCTGGAGTTGGTTGAACTCTGGAGCCTGAGGCAACGGCAGATTGGCGAACTCTCCGGCGGTCAGCGCAAGCGCGCCTTCCTGGCCAGAGCCCTGGCCCAAGGCGCTTCTGTGCTTCTGCTGGATGAACCCTTCAACGGCGTCGATGTACGCACGGAGAAGTTGATAGCCCAGTTGTTCATGGCCTTTCGTCGTGAACAACGCACCCTGCTGATTTCCACCCATGACATGGACCATGTCACCGGTTTTTGTGACCAAGTGGTGCTGATCAATAAAACCGTCCTGGCCTATGGGGAGACCAGCGAGGTGTTTACGCGGGAAAACCTGGCGCGTACCTTCGGGTGCAGACTATAACTAAAGACTATAATTAAGGAGGGATGGAACAGATGGATCCCGCCAGTTGGCTCGTGGAGCCGCTCCAGCATGTCTTCATGGTCAAGGCATTGCTCATCAGTGCCGTGGTTGGGGGGGTCTGTGCTCTCCTCTCCTGCTTTATGACCCTCAAGGGATGGGCATTGATGGGGGATGCCGTCTCCCACGCCGTGCTGCCCGGCGTGGTGATTGCCTATGCCCTGGGTTTGCCCCTTGCTGTGGGCGCGTTTGTCTTCGGGGTGGGCTCCGTGGCGGTGATCGGCCTCATCAAGCAGAACACCCGAGTGAAAGAAGACACGGTGATCGGCCTGGTGTTTACGGGGTTCTTTGCCCTGGGCCTGATCCTGGTGTCCAAGGTGCGCAGCAGTCTGGATCTGATGCACATCCTCTTTGGCAACGTGCTGGGCATTCGTCCCCAGGACTTCCAGCAAACCCTTGTGATCTCCGCATTGGTGCTGGTGGCGCTGCTGGTGTTTCGTCGTGATCTGGTGCTGTTCTGCTTTGATCCCACCCACGCCCGGTCCATCGGCATGTCCACGGGATTTCTGTACTACCTGTTGCTGTCCAGCCTGTCTCTGGCGGCAGTGGCGGGTCTGCAGACCGTGGGGATCATCCTTGTGGTGGCCATGCTGGTGACCCCCGGGGCCACGGCCTATCTGTTGACGGACTCTTTTGGCGCCATGAGTGTGCTTGCGGTGGCCTCAGGCGTTCTCTCCAGCCTGTTGGGGACCTGTCTGAGCTACTGGTGGGATGCATCGCCAGCGGGCTGCATCGTGGTGGTGCAAACCCTGCTGTTTGTCATGGCTCTGGTCTTTGCGCCAAAGCATGGACTCCTGCGCCGGGCGCGCCACAACCAATCGCCCCGATGACCGGAACAGCAAATCCTTCCTCAAGGGTTAAGAAGCGTTAACTATTGTGCTCTGGAGGGTCGGACTTCCTAGACATTACCTTGCCGCCCTTGTGGCGGTTTTTCCTATCTCTGACCGCACTCCTCATGACAACCGTCATTCGCAGCAGTGGCTCAGTTGGCGCCTGGCAACGATTTTGCCAGTGGGTCACCAGCACCGACAACCGCATCTATGTGGGTTGGTTCGGTGTGCTGATGATCCCCACCCTCCTGACGGCCACCACCTGCTTCATCGTTGCCTTCATTGCCGCCCCTCCGGTGGATATCGACGGCATCCGTGAGCCCGTCGCCGGCTCTCTGATGTACGGCAACAACATCATCTCCGGTGCTGTTGTGCCGTCCTCCAACGCC
>JXQG01000006.1 GCA_001007665.1 Candidatus Synechococcus spongiarum SP3
AGTGGGTGGCCAGAGGGCAGTTTGCAGCCCCCACCCCGGCCATTCCCGATCCCCTGGCCAGCCTCCAGGCCACCTCTGGCGACATTTGATGGTTGTCGGTTACGCCATAAACTGTTCGAGGCGCTGCTTGCGCTGCTCCCGGTCAGGCATCACGCGCTCCAGCAGCTTGAAGAAAGCAGCACCGTGGTGGGGCTCAGCCATGTGACACAGTTCATGGGTGATCACGTAGTCAATGGCCACCACTGGCGCCTCGATCAAGCGACGGTTGAGGAACAGCCGGCCCCCGGGGGACATGGATCCCCACCATCGCCAGCTCTGGCGAATGGTGAGACCACGGGGGCGGAAGGCATCGGGCTCCGGGAAGCGCTGGCGGCAAGCCGCAATGCGCTGGGCGAACTTGACATGGGCGCAACGGCCGTACCACGCTTCCATCAGATCCTTTGCGATGCCGGGTTGGTGGGGTTGCCGAGCCTGCACAAGGATGAACCCCCGCAGCAGCTTCACGCAGTCCTGATGGTGCGGGACAATTTTCAGCCTGTAGTACCGTCCCAGATATCGGTGTGTCTCCCCGGCTACGAAGCGCCGCTGGGGTGTTCGCGGCAGAAACTGGGCAAAGTACCGCTGTTGCTTGACGACCCACGCCGCCCGCTGATGGAGCTTGGCCGCAACAGCCTCCGGACTGGCCTCCACGGGGGCGGCGATCACAACCGATGCATCCGGCTCCACAGCGATCTCCATGGTCTTGCGGGGCCGTCGAACCACCTGGTACGGGATGACCTGCTCTCCGTATCGCAGGTGGCCATGCTCCCCTGTCATCGGACAAACCGGGCACGGGCCAGGTCCATGATGTTGCGCTGAAGCTCGTCAAGAATCTCTTCGGGCACAGCAATGCCCTGCTGGTCACGCACCACGTCAAAAAAGAAGTCATCCATTGCGTTGCGCAGGGTGTTCTGCGCCTCTTCATTGGACCAGATGCCCACCATCAGGTGGGTTTGGATGATCTCCATGACGGCCAAGGCCATAGAGGCAACCTCCCTATGATCTACCTGGACTCCATGGTTCCCACAGAGGCGTTCTTTGAGGATGCCGAAAACGGCTTGCGCATGGTCGTTGCCCTGGAGCACCTGGGGCACAGCCTCGCCGCGATCCCTGCGGGCAACTTGGCCGGCCAGATCCGCCACCGCGCTCAGGTAATCCCGCTCGGAAAGGCGCCGGTCCCGGTAGGCGCGGATGGTCTCTTCGAGCAGATCGGAGAACTGTCTGTACAGGGCGGGATCCTGGTCCATCTTTTCGGTGATTGCCCGGCGGGTGGCGCTGGCAATGCGATCTGCCCGTGAAGCCTGGGAAACGCCGGTTTCCGCCACCACTGCCTTCAGTGCATCCGGGTCGTTAATGTTCACCGGATCAACGACGGTCTCGGCGGGCATGGCCACCACGTGGTCGTCCAGGAGCTGCTGGATCTTGGGCTCAAACTCGTGGAGATTGACGGTCTCCTGATAGCGTCGTTGCACGGAGCGTTTCAGGTGCGAGAACTGCTGCCAGTCCTCTTTCATTCCGTCAACTTGTTTCTCGCTGAAGACATCCAGAAATTTGTCCGAAGACAAGCAGATGTGCAGACACCGGCTGAAGGACCGCAGCCGTTCATAGAACTCTTCACGGATGGAATCATCCCCCAGGTGTTGTTCCAACTGTTCCATGTCCTTCTTGTTGCGCACCGGCTTGAACAGATCCCACAGTTGTTCATGGAGCTGGGACAACTTGCGGATCTCCTCCCGAATGTCATGGACGGTTCCCTGGAGATCTGCCGGGTCATACTCCGCAAAAGCGCTATAGGTGGTCAAGGCGCGATCCAGTTCACCCAGAAGACCCTCGTAGTCAAGAATAAAGCCAAACTGTTTCTCCTGCTTTGTATTGTCGTTTTCATAGAGACGATTCACACGGGCAATGGCCTGCAAAAGATTGTGTTCCTTCAGGGGTTTACAGATGTAGAGCACCGTATTCCGTGGCGCATCAAAGCCTGTCAGCAGCTTGGAGACGACAATGAGAATCTCAGGATCACCTGATCCCTGAAAAGCTACAATAATCTGGCGATTGTATTCTTTTTCATGTTTGTATTGCTTCATCATCTCCGCCCAGAAACCACGAACAAGATCCTTGGAATCCTGATCCACCTCCTCGTTGCCCTCGCGGTCATTTGGCGGTGAAATGATGATGGCGCTGGACACATGGCCAATCTCATCAAGCACCTCTTTGAAGCGCACGGCGGCGGCCTTTGAAGGCGCCGCCAACTGAGCCTTGCATCCAGTGTCCTGCCAGTGCTGGCGGTAATGCTCCGAGATGTCGAAGGCCTTGGCGCGGATCGCTTGATCCGTCTTCGCCAAGGCATCCATGCGGGAGAACTTGCGCTTGAGATCAGCCTTCTGGTTGTCCGTCAAGCCAACGCTGAGCTTGTCGAACCAGCGATCAATGCCTTCACCGGTCACCTGCTGCTGGACAAGCCTGCCCTCATATAAGAGGGGCACAACGGCTTGATCGGCAACGGCTTCGTTGATGGTGTAGTGATGAATCAAGCGGCCAAAACTGGCGAGGGTTTTTCTCTCCTTCCTCAGCAGCGGGGTGCCGGTGAAGCCCAGGTAGCAGGCATTGGGCAACATGCGGCGCATCTTGCCGGCCATCCGGCTATGGCCGCCGTAGCGCCCCGTCTGGCTCCGGTGGCTCTCGTCCACCAAGACAAAGAGATTCCGGTCATCGTCAATCACCTGGCTCTTCTGCAAGGCCGTGTCGAATTTGTTGATGATGGTGGTGACGAGAGGGGCGTTATCACGGATCAATTTCAGGAGATGTGCGCCACTGGTGGCCCGGATGGGTTCCAGGTCGCAAGACTTGAACGTGGCCTTGATTTGCTGGTCCAGATTGTCCCGATCCGTGACAATGATGATGCGTGGATTCTCAATGCCGGTCGCCAGCGCCAGGGAACGCCCCAACATGACCATGGTGAGGGACTTGCCGGAGCCCTGGGTGTGCCAGATGACGCCGCCCTGCCGCCCACCGCCGTTCATGTCCTCCTGCCTGATGGTGTCCGTGGCCCGGCGAACGGCGAACACCTGCTGGTGACGCGCCACTTTCCGTATCCCGCCGTCAAACACCGTGAACCGCCGCATCATGTCCAGCAGGCGCTCGGGCCGGCAGAGACCGTAGAGCGTGCGATCCTGTTGGGTGACGACACGATCCCCCGCCGCAGCCATGGCGTCAAAACCGGGGCGAGCGGAGGCCATGTCGCCGGAAAAGACGGCCTCCTTTTCCCCCGCCGAGAGGCCGCGGTGAATCAGGGGTGCAATGGCTGCGTCGGTATCCTCCTGGTCCCGCCATGGGTGCCAGAACTGCCGCGGTGCGCCCACCGTGGCATAGCGGGCCTCCCTCCGGTTCATGATGACGAGAAGCTGGGCGAAGTGGAAAAGCTGGGGAATGTTGTCTGCCTGTTGATAACCAATCAGTTGGCTGTCCGCCTTCTCCAGGGGCTCCGAAGGCCGCTTGCTTTCCATCACCAGCACCGGAATGCCGTTCACGAATCCCACCACGTCGCAGCGCCGCTCCTGGCCGGAGGCCATCCTCTCCACCGCAAACTCCGCCGTGACGTGGAACACGTTGTTGGCGGGATTCTCCCAGTCAATGAAGCGCAGTGTGTAGCTCTTGGTATCGCCGTCGATGGTTTTGGTGATGGTTGTGCCCAGAGCAAGGGTGTCGTAAATGTCCTGGTTGGTGCCCTGCAGCCCCCGCAGTCGGTCCGGGGTGGGCTTGAGGCGCCCCATGGCCTCGTGGGCGTCTTCCAGATCAAAGCCGTAGCCCTGGCCACGGTGGGTAAAGCGGTTCATGCCCATGAGTTGCTCCGCCAAGATGCCGTCCAGCACCACGTTCCGCCGCCGTCCATCCCGCCGCCGCAGCGCCTCAGCCTGGGAGAGCGGCTTGAAGCCGATGGCCACCAGCAGTTGAAGGGCCGGAATCTGGGATTGGTGTTTTTCGGTGGGGTAAAAGGTCATGGGTGGCGCTCACGGGCCTGATTGACTGTGGTCAAGAGGCGTCCTGCTACGCTACGCGGCCATGGATTGGGGCGGTTGCTGTCCGCTGAACGGCTTCACGGCTTTGCTGCCCTGGGAGCCTAAAATATCCAGTGCTCTCTTTCCATGAACCCTTCCAGGTTCAGGCAGGGAACGCCGAAGCGCCCGCAAATGTTGGGAATCCTTGCCCCATCAGGGCGCCCCTCTTCAAGGGTGACGACGATGCCGCCACTGACATGGGCTTTCGCAACAACGAAGGGATCGGCGTTCAGCCCCCCCTGCCTGGATCTTCTTCTGTTCCACGTTGTGCTGAAAGTGCCGCACAGCGTAGATTTCACGGATGATCCGGCCTTCTGCCGCTGTGGGTGTGGTAAAAATGTACCAGTGATCGTCTATCCACTGTTCATGGCCATGGGAATAGCGATCCAACTCGCGGCGCACTTCCCGAGTTGAGGTCACTCTGCCATCAGCAACGAGAGCATCAAATTGCATCCACAACGTTGGGAACCTGCTCCGGTAGAAGTTCCGAAACAAACTCGATAAAGGTGAGGTGTCAAAGACGTACATTCAAGAGACTTTCCTTGAAAGGTAGCTTTCCAGCTTTGGCAGACTTCTAACTTTCGTATCCAGATAGTCGGCAAGCTCGGTCTCCGAGATTCGGTTTTGAGCGTAACGGGAAAAAGCAAGGTTGATGTAATTTATCCCGAGGTAGACAATTTTCGTCCAGTAGTGGTTGCCGCCGCTTCCCTCTTGGCGTTGCTCCGCCCACTGGGCTGCCGCACGCCGGTAGTCCTCTTGGGTGATGTCACCACGATCCAGGAAACGACGGAAGACCAATTCTCGGGAAACATGATAATGCTTTGCCAACTGTGTAGCAGTGCCCATGGTGGGCGGCAATCCCCTCATGTCCGTTTCAAATTGGGCCGTGGGCAGCAGGAACTCGGCCGCGAAGCGGTTGCACATGGCTTCAACATGCCGAGCGGCAGGCGTCAGGCCTTCTCCAGGATCACCGCTGAGGGTGTCGATCCCGCTTGTGTGGAACAGCAGATGGGCCAATTCATGGAAGAGGGTGAAACTCTGCCGCGTCTTCACGGAGGAGTTGTTGACGTAGACAAGGGGGAAGACCTCATGATACAGGCAGAAGCCCGACGTGTCCTCATCCCCGAAGGCATCCTTGAACACGGCCACGCCATGGTCTGCGAGCACGCCCCGCCAAGCCTCAAAGGCAGCTTCGCTATTCGTCCAGCTTCTCTGCCGCTCCAGCGTCACCCCCAGATAGGCGCGCACCTGGGCCGCCATGGCGGGGATGTCCATCTCCGGCGTCAAGCGCACATCCCGCAGGATGAAACGCTCAGCCGGGTTTTGCCCCCCATTCAACTCCTCAAGATTGATGCGCAGCGCCGTTGCCTTCCGCAGCAGGAAACGCACCCGGTGCGGCAAGGCATCAAACCGGGCAACGCTCAGGGTGCGGAACGATTCATGGGCCGGCGCCACATATGGCGGCTCAGGGAAGAAAAACACAGCCACCGGCACCTTGAAGCGATCCGCCAGCTTCTCTAACTGGGGATAGGTGGGGAACGATTCCCCCCGTTCCCAGGCCTCCAACTGGCGAAAATCCCGCCGCAGATCGTCAATCGAGAACCCTGCCCGCTCCCGTGCCCATTGCAGCACATCTGCCGTGATGGGGATTTGCTCCCTGGCCATGGCTCGCCTCGAATGCTCCTCGTGCTGCTGGGGAGAGTCCATGCAGGGTAGCAGGTGCAGCAATCATGGGTTCTTTGCAGACTGGTCAAGCCCCCAGGGCAGGCTGGGCCCAGCCCATCCCAGCCAAGGCTGCCTGGCATCTATTCAAGGATATGTTCTTATCCTTGAATAGGCTCGTCGCTTATTCAAAGCTCTTTTCCAGCAGTCCCATGGGCAGAGGCGCCACCGGCCATGCGGTCGCCACAACCACGGCAGGGGAGGCGGTTCAAGCCTTTGTGCCCAACCCTCTGCCACCTGTCCCACCCTTGGCCTGGAGCCCTTCGCTGCGGGCATTGCACGATGCAGCGCTCCTTGCCTGTGGGCGGCTGGATGGGGTCTCGATGCAAGTTCCAACTCTCGATCTTTTCCTGTATGCCTATGTGCGACGGGAGGCCCTGCTGTCGTCACAGATCGAGGGAACCCAGTCTTCCCTGTCCGACCTTCTGGTGTTTGAGCTTAACGAGGCCCCTGGTGTGCCGTGGGCTGACGTGGTTGAGGTCTCCAGCGCCGTGGCTGCGCTTGAGTACGGGCTGCGTCGCCTGGCAGGTGGCTTCCCCTTGTCATCTCGGCTCCTGCGGGAGGTGCATGGGGTGCTGCTGGCCCGTGGTCGGGGTTCAAACCAGGTTGCAGGAGAGTTCCGGCGCAGTCAGAACTGGATTGGCGGGACGCGCCCCGGAAACGCCCATTTTGTTCCCCCACCGCCGGAGTGCGTGGCGCATTGCATCGCCGATCTTGAGCGGTTCATCCATGCCGAAGACGACGTGCCAGCTCTGGTCAAGGCGGCCTTGGCCCATGTCCAGTTCGAGACCATCCACCCGTTTCTGGACGGCAACGGTCGCCTCGGCCGCGTGTTGATTACGATGATGCTGGTGGATTTCCGAGTGCTGCGGCAGCCGTTGCTCTACCTCAGCCTGTTTTTCAAGCAACACCGCAGCCAATACTACGCGTTGCTCGATCAGGTGCGCCAGGAGGGGGATTGGGAGGCCTGGCTTGCGTTCTTTCTAGAAGGCGTTCAACAGACCGCCGCGGCTGCTGTTGCCATGGTGCGCCGTCTGCAGGAACTCTTCGAACGTGACGAGGCCCGTCTTGCCCAAGCCGACCTGGGCCGCTCGGGCCTCAGTGTCCGCCAAGTCTTCCAAGCCCTCTGCCAACGGCCACTGACCAGCATCAACGCGCTGAAGGAGCAGGCAGGCGTCAGCTTCCCCACGGCTGCCAAGGCGATGGATCACTTGGTGGCGCTGGGCATCGCTCGCGAGACGACCGGAGGACGAAGGAACCGGCTGTTTGCCTACGATGCCTACCTGGCCATTCTCAGTGAGGACGGTGAGCCTCTCGGGCGAGTCCCAAGCTGGCAACAACGGCGTGACGTTCAAGGGTGACCAGGGCTGGAGGCGGTGGGACTGGTGCTTTTGTGGGGAGTGGAGTCTTGGCTTTTGCCAGGACCTCCAGGATTAGGATCACCCAACACCGCTGCTGAACCATGCCTTTACCCAACGTTTGGGAGATCTTTCATTTGAAATCATCTCCTTACTTCCAGACCACGCTCCAGAAGGACTCAAACACGAAGCCGCTGAGCCTGTTCGTGGGGCGGCAGCGAGAGTTGCAGCGGCTGCTTGCCACCATCGGCAGCAATCTCGGTTCCAGACAGGCTGTTGCCGGTCGTCCCGGCCTCGGCAAAACCACGTTGGTTCAGGTGGTCAAAGATAGGGCCAGGACAGCGAGCTACTGGACAGCGGATGACTTCATTTCCATTACAACGGAAAGCAGTGGCGTGCTGCTGGGACAGTTGCTTGCTGGTGTCTACGATGCCGTTGTGGCCTGCAACCCCGATGCCGACGACGATCCGGCAGTGGAAGAAGCCCAGCAACTGGTGTGCAGCGTGAGACTGCGGAGCGGAAGCATGAGCGTGTCAGTGGCGGGGTTCGGCGTTGGCGGCGGCGGTTCAGAAGCGGTTTCCACGCCCCCCAGTGCATTGATTCTGGATGGTCCCCGGATACTGCGTAACCTGCTGAATTACGCCTTGCGGAAGGGAGCCAAGGGTGTACTGCTGCACCTGAATAACCTGGAAAACCTCAGCAAAGCAGATACACGGAATGCAGCAGATGTGCTGCGGGATATTCGAGACTCGGCGTTGATGTTGGACGGCCTGCACGTGATTGTCGTGGGCGCCACAGATGCGGTACGCACTGTCGTGAACCGCCATCCCCAAATCAGATCAGTCTTCAGTAACCCTATTATCCTGAAAGAATTAACGCTATCAAATGTGTATGAGCTGTTGAACAACCGCTATCAAGCACTCCAAATTGATGCGAACAAGCCGTTCCGGAATCCCGTTGAAGATTCTGTTGTGGAAAAGCTGTATGACATCTTTCGTGGAGATCTGCGGGGGATGTTCAAAAGCTTGGAGGATGGAATGCAAACCCTTCTACTCGACATGATAGATGATGCAGCCTTGCCCACTGGTCTCAATGATCTCCTGTCGGTACTCAAGAAACAGAACCAGGAGGAATTGAAAGAAGAATTAGGCCCGACACGCTGGAGGCTTGTCTTACAGTGGGCTGGGGCAGATCCAGGCTCAATACAAACCCAGACCACGTTATCGAATATCTGGGATCTTGACATTGAAGAAGTCTCGGACATCATGGAAAAACTCGCCAATTCCGGTGCTGTAGAAGCGCTGCCAAAGCGGCCTGAACGCGAGATCGACTATCTGCTGACAGGAAAAGTGAGACTTGCAACTTTGGATCACAGCTAAAGGGAGCAGGATGGGTCCACCCCCTCCCCTTGGGTTTGACGTTGTGCAGTGGAAGTCCCCTTCTCTGTCCATGGGCTGGGAGGTCCCCATTTGTGGCCGCCCCGCATAGAATCTCAGCAAGTTCACTGCTTATCGGCTTTGAATCTGTCGAGGTTTGAGCCGCTGAACCAGCATGGCGAATCAGCGGCCATATCAATTTTCTAGGCAGTGAACTGGCTAAGGTTTTGTTCGGATCTAAATCTCAAATCCTAGGTTTACACGATTTAAGATTTTATATAGTAAATAATTGCTAACTATACAGATTGATTGAGGATAGACTTTGATTACATTCATCTGATGCAGTTCTGAAAATTTTATCGGCAACTCAATATAATTGACAAGAAGATAGTTGATCACTTTGACTGGCTCGGTAGGGCTTGCTTCCCAGCTTATCAACTCCGTTTCACTATAAACTGACCGCCCACCTGTTAGTCGCATAAGTTCTTTAAGCGATGTTGCAGGAGTCATATTCTCTAAGATGCCAATGGCTGTAATTGCCTGCGATGGTGGAGTTTCTGATTTGCTCTTATAGAAAAATAAAATTGAACCTGGATCACTCAGATTAGAGCGAGCACGACAAAGATAGACTTTACGTATTGTATTTCCTGGCTTTTTAGATGAGAAAAGATCAAGTTGGGAAAATTGACATTGATGAAGATCTGGATATAACTTGTCATGATATTTTTCTTCTATTGGAATGATAAAACCACAAGTTTCTTTAGTTAGAATAAATCTAGGATAATTCTTCCGATCTATTTCAAAACAATTTTCTTCTGGCTTTCTAAATAACTTTTCTGACGCAAAATCTCGCTCGTAGATTAATTCTCCTTGTTGATTTTCTTTAGCATTACGAAAACCATAAAACTCTACAAGATTTCTGAGGGAGTCTTGATCTGGGTAAGTTGTGAAATATACTAAGTTGTATTTATTTTTCTGCGCATACCATAACACTTGCTTGAGAAGTAACTCACCGAGCTTCATTCCACGCTTGTCTTCACTAACCTTAAAAGTACATATCTTTAGAATATGCTCGGCTTGTGTCACAGCGTCAGTGTCGTCGCCAGTTTCTTCTTTCCAGACAACAAGTCCTGCAAGCTCATCATTATCAGAAACAATCCAACATGACCTATGTTGTTTGATACATTTGGTTCTCCACCATTCATCAAATCCTGCATAGCTAGCCCGAAGGCTATCAAAAAATGGCTGTTTGTGATCAATTACATGTGCCTTGACTTCCTCTACATCACGAATAGGTACTGATTGAGGCTCGTAAGTTTGCTTCAACAGTTCTGTAACGTCAGCGATAAATAAAACTCTTTGCCCAAGTTCTAGAGAAAATCTCTGAGCACGATCATGTAAGCCCTTGTCTTCTGTAACCAGAAAATCAACCACATTTCTCTTTAGCGCATGTAGAAGGATAGCATCAGTCACATCGTTGTCTTTTTTCAGTGGTCCAAAATCAGCTTCCAACTCTGAACGCTGTAAGCCTCGAAATTTATCAAGTGTCTGATATTTATCGATTTTGCTAAGAGAAATTTTGCGTCTCTGAGTGTTATTATCTCGTGCAATATCATCTTTGGCAACTTCGTGAACAAACACGTTAATGTTGTAAGACGCTGCAAGCCTGGCAAAGTTTGCATAAGCTTCCTGAATTACGTGATGGTCTTCAAGATCAATCAGAATGTTCGTATCAATAAGATACGAGTGTCGATTATTTTGACTAGGAGTATAGTTCATCTTGCAATGCCTTGCGGAGATCGTTCTTGATATATAGAAAAGACTGAGGGGGCTCAAACCCAAACTCTTCTCGAAGTCTCCTCAGTGGTATCTGCCGAGGAAATGGCTTAATATCATAAAGAATAAGTACAAAACCAGATTTCAATCCTCGAAAGTATTTTGTGAAGTCTTTATGATTAATTAATGCATTTTCCTGAAACTCTGTCCAAATTTGCTGGACAGGAAGCTCCTGAACCTCTTTGATTCTTGCCACTCCAACCATGGCTTGCACAGGTGATGTGGAGTAGATGTATAGAGTGATGGCAGTTGGCTCTGGCACCGGAAAGCGACGCCGGAGTTCAACTGTTTTTTGTTCCTCCAGGATTTTTTCAGAGTATTTTGGGTGGATCGACAACACCACACCCCTCGAAGCAGGGCAGGTCTCGTCACCAAACAGCCGGGGTGTCACCAGTTGATCCTTGTGACTGCATTTTGTAGCTAGGGCATCCTGGGTGCGCAAGGCAAGCTGTGCAACAGATATCAGCATAGCAGTGGCACTGTGCTCCTCCTTCAAAAGTGTCACACTACCGTAACATGCCGATGGATAGCAGGCTTGGCAATTCTCTTTGATCAGTGAATTTGCCGACTGTCGAACAACTGAAAGATGACTTACCCATCAGGTGGATAAGGATCGTTGCCGTAGCTGTTACGCTCACGGATTTTCCCATCGCGACCTTTTAGGAACGCTTCACCTCCTTTCTCCCTGGCTCTCGGCCTGGAGTCCTCCCACGCCTCTGCCTGTGTGTCAGTGACCTTGGTGGCACGGCGAGCACCTTCGCGTATAGACTCCCACTGCCCATCTGGTCGTGGCTGGGTCCAGTAGTTGTTGTTGTTGGGCATGGTCAACCTCCTGCGCGCATGGGCGTATGTATGGAGATGCTAGCAGAGTCAAGCGGAACACGCAACTCCCCCGTCAGCAGCTTCTGCATGAGGCTCCGTTTCTGGATGTGGAGGGCTTTAATCTGAGTAACGAGTCGGAGCGTTTCTGCATCACAGCTATCTAACAGATTGCCAATTTTGATTTGCTCTGCTACCGATGGTAGGCACACTTTAAATCTTTTCACGTCAGATGAATTGATTACCGGATAATTTGAACCTACCACTAGAGAGTGAAACTGGCTTTCCATATGGTGGCTAAAGAGATAGTGAAGTAGGTACGAACCATTTGCTTTAGCTTTAGGGGTAACAACAGCGAAGCCAGTTGAAGCAATACAACCTTGCTGTTGCTCCGTGACCCGTGCAAAGCCCTGTAGGTTGGGTCGCACGGTTGAAACCAAAAGATCACCAGGTTTAACAATGCGCCTGGCTCGTGATGGTGCCTTCTCAAAAGTGAATCGTTGCAAATTCTCTACAATCTTGCCAGACTCCACATCTGACAACGAGATATAATCAAAAATGAAATCTGGTGCTGTACTGGACCGCAAACTCTGCTGATCTACAGAGACCACCTCCCCCAACTGCACCTCCCGCCACGCCTGCCCCTCAAACTCTGGAAAGCGACATTTCCCAGTGAGAAGAATCTGCATAAGCCCACGTTTCCGAGTACGGGCAGCAGCCAACAGCGCCGAAGTCAACTCAATAGCTCGGTCCCACGTCCCCAAGATCTCAGCAATCTTGCGCTGTTCGGGGAGCGGGGGGAGGCGGACAGGAAATTTGGCGATTGTTTGGAGGTTTAGACCAGCCTTTGCCCCTGCATCATTCAAGCGATTGAATAGAGTCTGCTGCGGCTCAGCAGAAAGTAGGTATGCTAAAAACCGTGTCTCGACGGCTCCACGCTTGGTTCGCACAAGACAAATATGCTGGTTAATGTAAGTCTCACTGTATGGCTCAAAATCAACGTAACCAATCTTACCAAGTTCGGCTGTGATAGAAACTAGGATATCTCCGAGTTTAACTTGAGTCCGGTTGCTTTCAGAATTGTTTTTGGGAAGACTAACGAATTTTAACTCACTTAAATCTAAGCAGATTCTCTCACGACGCAGGTTAGTCATTCGCAAGAACGGATTTCCATTTTTCGAGTAAAAGGATGCCCATCCACGGGAACCGCTCGTAATCAACTCGGAAATATGCCCGAGATCTGTCGTTGTCCATCCCTCACCCATCATCTCTGCCCCTCCTGCCGCCTCTTGGCAGCCTTCTCCATCGCTTCCAACTCGGCAACATCTGCCTCATCCGCCGCCAGCGCTTCAGCGGCCCGACGGCTGGCGTCAAACGCTTGGAAGCGCTCAGCGGGCAGTTGCTTGGCCACAGTCATTTGCAGATGCCCGGCATGGGTGAGCACCTCCCGGTCGTTGAAGGAGAGGAAGGCGTCCAGCTTATCAACCCACTCCGCCATGGTGATGGGACGACGGCGCCGGGCCTGGTCCTCGGCATAGTCCAGATACATCACCACGAAGCGGTTGAGTTCTTCCACTTCCTCAGCCTTGAGGTAGTTTTTGGCGGTGCCCACATCCCCTTTGCGCACAATGGATCCTTTCCAACTGGTCAGCCCCATGTTGGGGGCAGCAGGATCACTGCGGCTTTCAATCAGTTCGGCGGCGGTTTTGCCAGTGACGGCCCACAGCATTTTGTTCTGCACCTTTTTGAAAAAGTCCTGGGCCTGGGGTGATGTTTTGTCGTAATCAACAGCGGTTGCGTAGAGGTCCCGCACTTTCTGGTAGAAGCGTTTTTCCGAAGCGCGGATGTCCCGAATCCGGGCCAACCACTCATCAAAGTAATCCCACCGCTCCGCTTGTTTCAGGCGGGCATCATCCATGGCAAAGCCTTTCACCAGGTAGTCCCGCAGCACCGTGGTGGCCCAGCGGCGAAACTGGGCGCCCCTGGGAGAGCGGACCCGGTAGCCCACTGACAGAATGACGTCAAGATTATAGGTATCCAGATCTCGTTCCACCTGCCGATTGCCTTCGGTTTGAACTATCCGGTATTTCCGGATAGTTGCCTGGGAGTCACATTCGCCTTCGGCAAAAATGTTGTGGATGTGTTCGTTCACTGTGCGCACATCCTTGTTGAATAACTCTGCGACTTCCCGCTGGCTCAGCCACACGGTGCCGTCCACAGCCCGCAGGCCGATGGTGGCGGCGCCGTCCTCGGTGTTGTAGAGGATGAGTTCGCCTTCAGCCATGGATCCCCAGCTCCTTCATGTAGCCCGCCATCTTGGTCCGCACCTCCGCCAATTCGGCTTCAATGTGCAGGATGTCCTGTTGCACGGCGGCAAGGTCAACGTCCTCCTCCGGCTCGAAGGTGTCCACGTAGCGGGGGATGTTGAGGTTGTAGCTGTTGTCGATGATCTCCTCCGGGCTGGCCAGGTGGGCGTAGTGGTCCACCGCGGTCCGTGCCCCCATGGCGTCCAGCACCTTGTTGATGTGGGTCTCGTCCATGGTGTTCTGGTTTTTGCCGGGGGTGAAGTCCTTGCTGGCGTCGATGAACAACACGTCCCGCCGGTTGGCGTGGGCGCCGCCTGGTTCGCGAGAGCGATCAAAGATGAGGACAGCCACGGGGATGCCGGTGGTGGTGAACAGATTGGCGGGCAGCCCCACCACGGCATCCAGCAGGTTCTCCTCAATAAGCCGCTGGCGGATGCGCCCCTCCGCCCCGCCGCGAAACAACACCCCATGGGGCACGATCACGGCCACGCGACCGGATTGGCGCCTGGCGATTTCCACCATGTGGGTGATAAAGGCATAGTCCCCCTTGGATTTGGGGGGAATGCCGCGCCAGAAGCGACGGTATTGATCTGAGCCAGCATGTTCGGCGCCCCATTTTTCCAGGGAGAAGGGGGGATTGGCCACCACCACGTCAAAGCGCATCAGGTGATCCCCCTCCACCAGCCTGGGGCTGTTGATGGTGTCGCACCACTCGATGCGGGCCGCGTCGCGGGCATGGAGGAACATGTTCATGCGGGCCAAGGCCCAGGTGGCGCCGTTCACCTCCTGGCCGTAGAGGGCGAAGTTGGGGGAGCCCACCGCCTGGGATGCCTGAATCAGCAACGAGCCCGAACCACAGGCCGGGTCGCAGATGGTGTCCCCAGGCTTGGGGGCCGCCAGCCTGGCCAGGAGGCGGGAGACCGGGGTGGGGGTATAGAACTCCCCTGCCTTCTTGCCGGCATCGGACGCAAAGCGGGAAATCAGGTAGATGTAACACTCGCCGATGATGTCCTCCGTCACCCGGGAAGGGCGCAGGTCCAGGGCAGGCTTGGCGAAGTCCTCCAGCAGGTTTTTGAGGCGGCGGTTGCGGTCTTTCGGGCGGCCGAGATTGGCCTCGGAGTTGAAGTCGATGTTGCGGAAGACGCCCTCCAGCTTGGCGCGGTTTGCGTCTTCGATGGCCTCAAGGGCGATATTGATCAACTCGCCGATGTTGGGGGCGTTGCGCCGGGCGTAGAGGTCATCGAAGCTGGCATGGACGGGCAGGATGAACCGCTCCCGCTCCAGGCGCCGGCGGATGCGCGTCTCGTCGGTGCCATACTGCTGGCGGTAGGTGGCCTGGTGGTCTTTCCAGAGGTCGGAGATGGTCTTCAGGAACAACATCACCAGGATGTAGTCCTTGTATTGCCCCGCATCAACGGCGCCCCGAAAGGTATCGCAGGCGGCCAAGGCGGTCTGGTTGATCTGCTGTTGGGTGATCTTCTGGTCAGTCATTGGGGGTGGTGCTGGGTAAGCTTGGCCCATTCGTTGAGCATGAAGCCGGTGCGCTGTTGGCGCCGGTGGGCAAGCTGGCGGAGCAGGTGGTCCTCCCGCTGGGCCAGGGCATGGATGGTGGTGATGCGGCGCTGGACGTCCAGGTCAGGAAGCGGGATATCAAGCCGCTCCAGAACGGTCTTGGGAATCATGCGCAGGCTGGTGCCCTGGGCTTCCCGCTGGAGGCGATGTTGGGCATCTGGTTGATTGATGGCCCAAGCCAGGTAATCTCCTCGAATCAATCCCTGATCAGGGCGGAGAATGAGCAGCGGCAGGATGGCTACTGCAGGCTCCCCCAGGTCAGTGCTGACCACCGCGGCGGTGCTGGAATCCCCCCGGGATTTGAAGAGCACCTCCCCACCCTGCACCAGGCAATGGCCTGGGGGATGGTCTGCAAACCGGTACCGGTGCAAGGTCTTGGCGCTGATGGGGTTGTCGCCATGGACGTCCCCCAACTGAACGGCCAGCAGTCCGTCTGAAGGTGCAGGCTCCAGGCGGCTACGGGTGGTGTGGCCTGAACAGATGTGGCAGAGTTGCTTGAGTTGCACGTTTCAGATTCTATAGGCGGGTTACAGAAATTTCAGTCTGGGAATCGGTCAAATTTTGGCATCCCTCGAATACAGTAGCTGCTTTACAGAAAAAACTTTACCTTTCTGGCTTTACCTTTCTGACTGCGCCGCTGGGCCGCAAGGCATATGGCTCCGGGGGCTGAGCCAACGTCCATTTCCGACTCCGCTTGCCTGTGCAGGCGTACCCCTTGGGCTTTGGGCAGCTCATCCAGAAGCCTGGCCCCAAGACTGCGACCCCCTCCGGTGCTGGTGGAGAAACTGTCGGCAGGAAGCCACAATGCGCTGGCTGGCATGGCCGTCACCGAAAGGATTCACGGCACGGGCCATGGCGTTGTAGGCCGCTGCGTCTGTGAGCAGGCGTGAGGTTTCACGGAGGATGGCGCTGGCGGAGGCGCCGATCAAACGGGCGGTGCCGGCGTCCACCGCCTCGGGCCGTTCCGTCGTCTGCCGCAGCACCAGAACGGGTTTCCCCAGGGTCGGGGCCTCCTCCTGAAGACCACCGGAATCGGTGAGCACCAGGGTGCAGCCGGCCATGGCGCCCACCAGGGCCTTGTAGTCCAGAGGCTCCACCAGAAAGGCCCGTGGATGATCCGCCAGCATCTGCCCCAGGGGCTCACGCACCGTGGGGTTGGGATGGAGGGGGAGCAGCAGGGCGGCCTTGGGATGACGGTCCAGCACATGGCGCAGGCCGCGACCGATCTCCTGCAGCGGTTCCCCCCAGTTTTCCCGTCGGTGAACCGTCACCAGAATCACCGGTTGAGCGTCCCACACCAGTCCGGGTACAGGGCAGATGGGCTGCTGCCGGGCCACGGTTAACAGGGCGTCAATCACCGTATTGCCTGTGAGGGCAACGGTGCCCAGGACACCAGCGGTCTTGAGGTTGTGGCGTGCCCGGGGCGTGGGGGCGAAGTGGAGTTGCGCCACTTGGCCAATCAGACGGCGATTGGCTTCCTCCGGGTAGGGATTCCACAGGTCGTCGGTGCGCAGGCCCGCCTCCACGTGGGCCAGGGGGATGCGCTGGTAGAACGCCGCCAAGGCGGCGGCAAAGGCGGTGGTGGTGTCCCCCTGAACCAGCACCAAGTGGGGGGGATGACGGAGAAAATCCTCCTGAAGACCCGTCAGGGCCGTGCAGGTGATGTGAGCCAGGCTTTGGCGTGGCGTCATGAGCGCCAGGTCCTGGTCCGTGGCCAGGCCAAACAGGTCCATCACGGGCTTGACCAGATGCTGATGCTGTCCGGTCTGGATCACACGAGTGGAAAAGTCGCTGGCTGCCTGCAATGCCAGGATGACAGGCGCCAGCTTGATGGCTTCCGGGCGGGTTCCCAGAACGAGGCTGACCTGATGGTTCACACTGGCAGTGGGGAACTGATCCAAGGATGAGGCACGATGCAGGTCCCCGGCCAGTGCTGGTTCAGGCCAGGCGCAACAGCACAATCACCAGAATGGCCACGGAGAGGCCAATCATGGCCAAACGACCGTTCCAGATTTCTGCTTGCGGGGTGAAGCCACGCTTCCAGCGGTTGAGTTCTTCACGGCTGACGGGTTCAGCAACAGGGCGACCCAGAGCAGCCGCCGGGGCATCCGGCTGATTCATGGCGTGCAGGACAGAGAGTTGAAGAAAATGTTAGGACTTCAGAAGGGAGGGTGTGGACCGTAGAGACAATCGGCCTCGCGCAGTGGCAGTCGCGGGCTGACGCCAATGGTCCAGGGGCTTTGGCAGCCCGAGGCCAGCCGCTGAACGGCGGCTGCGCCAATCATGGCGGCATTATCCCCACAAAAAGCCAGCGGGGCCATGGCAAGGGTGAGCCCTGCCTCCCGGCAGCGTTGCCCCAGGGCTTGGCGCAAGCGTCGGTTGGCGGCCACACCACCCACCACAACCAGTTGGGGCAATCCCTGATCCAGGGCACAGCGCACACTGCGACTGCTGAGCACCGTGGCCACGGTAGACTCGAAGCTGGCGGCCAGATCAGCCACCGGCAGTGGCTCTCCCTGGCGCTGCAACGCTTCGATACGGCGCAGCACGGCTGTCTTCAAGCCACTGAAGCTGAAGGCATAGGGTTCATAGCCGCCTCCCGTTCGACCGACCCGCCCCTGGGGGAAGGCAAAGCGCTGGGGATCACCATCGCCGGCCACAGCCTCAATAGCGGGTCCCCCCGGATAACCCAACCCCAGAAGACGGGCCACCTTGTCAAAGGCTTCGCCCGCTGCATCGTCCACGGTGGCGCCACAGAGCTTGTAGACACCAGGGCCGTCCACCCGCACCAGCTGGGTATGGCCACCGGAGACCAGCAGCACCAGAAACGGTGGTTCCGGCGGTGGGCCACCCGTCAACTGTGCCGAGCAGAGGTGACCCTCCAGATGGTGAACGGCCAGGAAGGGCTTGCCATGGAGCAGGGCCATGGTCTTGCCGGCGGTGAGACCCACCAGCAGGGCCCCCACCAGGCCAGGGGTAGCGGTGGCAGCGATGGCGTTCACCTCGCCCCAGCCGATGCCGGCCTCCGCAAAGGCCTGGTCCACCAGGTGGGGCAGGAGTTCCACGTGCCGCCGCGCCGCCAGCTCCGGCACAACCCCGCCATAGGGGGCATGGCTGGCCACCTGGCTGGCCACCACGTTGGCCAGAACACGCCGACCGTCTATCAGGGCCACCGCTGTCTCATCACAACTTGTTTCGAGGGCCAGAACGATGGTCAATGGTTGTTTCCACCTCCTCTTAAGGTTGTCATCAACGTGCGGCCAGCAAGTCGTCATTCTGCCCCTTCCGGTGAATGGCAGCTTTTGTCCTTCCGCCGTTTGCCTTCCCCGGATCCCATGAAACGTCTCTTTGCAGCGCTTCTTTCCGCAGTTCTGCTGTTCGGATTTGCGCCTGCTGCCCATGCCGATGTGGCAGGACTCACACTTTGCGCCGACTCACCCCGCTTCCAGGAACGGGCTGCCGCTGCCGCCACGGAGCAGGCCAAGGCCCGTTTCAATCTGTATAGCCAGGCTTCCTGTGGAGAAGACGGCCTGCCCCGTCTCATTGTTGATGGCCGCTTCAGCCACGCTGGTGATTTTCTGATTCCCAGTTTGCTCTTCCTTTACATGGCCGGCTGGATCGGCTGGGCTGGCCGCAGCTACATGATGGCCATCCGCGGCAAAGGTTCCCAAATGAAGGAAATTCAGATTGATACCACCTTGGCCCTCGCCTGCGCAGTGCGTGCCGTCAAATGGCCGGTGGACGCCATTGGCGACATGCGCAGCGGCGCCATGTTTGCAGACGACTCCCAAATCACCGTTTCTCCCCGCTGATTTCCATGAAAAAGTTCCTCACCACCGCCCCTGTCCTGGCCACTCTTTGGCTCACCTTCCATGCGGGCGTCGCCATTGAGTTCAACCGCTTCTTCCCTGACCTGCTCTTCCATCCCCTTTGACCTTCTGATCAGCTTGTCAGCTTGAGGCAGGTCTCACCATGGTTTGAAGGATGGCATCCACGTCAGCAATGGCCTGATTCAAGTCTCCGTTGAGGATCACATGGTCAAACTCCCCAGCCCGCGCCAGTTCTTCCCTGGCGCGGGCAATCCTTTTGGCGATCGAATCCTCGGAATCACTTCCCCGGGCGCGAATGCGCTCCTCCAGGGTGGCCATGGAGGGGGGGCGCAAAAATACCTGCACAGCAGCGGGGAGGCGACGCCGCACTTGGCGGGCGCCCTCCACCTCGATTTCCAGCACCACCGTCTGGCCGGAACGGAGCCGAGACTGGATGGGGCCGGCAGGTGTGCCATAGGCGTGACCGGCAAACTCGGCCCACTCCAGAAACTCCCCCCGGGCCACCTGACCCATGAAGGTCTGGCGATCCAGGAAGAAATAGTTCTCTCCGTGACGCTCACCGGGCCGTGGTGGTCGGGTGGTGGCGGATACGGACAGCCACACCTGGGGATAGCGGGCCAGGAGGGCCTGCAGGATGGTGCCCTTGCCCGCCCCGCTGGGGCCGGTTAACACCAGCAGACGACTGTTGGGTTCGGCAGACTTCACGGCAGCATCAGCCGCGGATTGGCGTGACGCAGCACCATTGGCTTGATGGCCCAGTTCCATTGGGAGGAGAGGGGGTAACATGACAGAACTCGGGTCAGAACACAAGGCAGACAACAGAGCACGCAATGAAAAGCTTGATCGCCTTGTTGAAAGCCTTTTCGCCGCCAGGCAGTCCTGACTTCTGCTTGCGTCCCTGTCTACTGCGCAGTGAACCCATCCTCCACCCCCCATCAACACTGAACCTCGTCCCCGCCGTCTGCCCTGCACGGGACCGCCAAGTGGTGGTGCCCAGACATTTTGTCAAGGCTCGGCAGGTCGTCCATTCCCCCTGCCAAAGAGAGGACCGATCAAGTCAAGGGAGCGGTATCTGATGCGCCTGGACTGCTTGTCCTTGACTTTGTCCACCAAGCCCTCTTTGACCAAGCGTTGCAGGTAAGGGGGAACCTGACCCTTCGTAATGTGCAGTTCCTTGGCAACTTCGGGAACTGTCCTGGATGTGCCGGAACTCTTGAACAGCGCTCTGAGCTTCCTGTCAACAAAGCGTTTCAGCCAGGTGCCCGCCAGTGACTTGGGGATCTGCAGCTCCTTGGCAACACGGTCAATGGTTTTCAGGCCATCCATTTGATCCAGCAGATCCGTGACCTTGGCAAACAGTTCATCGGCTGGTGAGCGATGAATCGCGAGGAGAGGCTCCTGGAGCACGGCCGGCTTCGGTGCAGGGGGCGCCGCAACGCTGGCCGCAGTGAGGATGTCTTGCAGTTCTTGCACGGTCTTGGGATTGGGCCAGGGCTTTGCACCCAGCTTTTTCAACTCTGTAAGGCCCTTGGACTCATCTCCACTGGTGCGCACATGGACCGGAACCAGATTCAATCTTGTGAGCTGCTCACTCGCTCCGGCCCAGGTGCCGCCCCTTCTGTCGTCTGCGTTCACCACCAGCGCGGCGTCCGCCAATGCGTAAATCAGCTTGTTGCGCTGCATCGCGTGACCGACATTGAAGCGAGCCGCGGGATCGTATGGGCAGATCAGAGCCAATCGCCCACCCATCAGCGCCTCCCGGTGCTCCCTGCGCACAGCGGCCTTTTCCAGGCCATCCGCCACGATGCCCACCACGCTTCCGCCTGCTTCCAGCGCCCCACCCATGGCGGCCTGATCCACGCCCCGGGCGCCCCCAGAGATTACGGCGCGATGGGATGCCGCGGTGAGTTGTCCTACATCTTTGGCGTACTGAACCAGCGTTTCGTCGACATGTCGGGAACCGACAACAGCAAGGCCGCCCGCGTTCAGGATTGAAACCTCACCACAGCCGTAGAGAATCGGCGGAGCACCGTCCTTGAGCCGTTTCTTCAACCGCTGGGGATAGGTGGCATCGGCCCGGCTCACGACCCAGATCGCCCGCGAGCGCCAGCGCTCCACTGCCTGAGCGAGAAGAAAGCCGCGGCCGAGCAGACCTTGGAGTTGTCTGGGATCCAAGGTGGTCCGGCACTCCTCCAAAAGGGAGTCCGCACCAGGCTCAAGCAGATGGGCAGGTTTCCGGTGCAGTTCCCGGAGCCGATGCGCCAGACGGCAGTACTCTCCGGCAGTGAGAGGATTGACGGATGGCTTGCTGCGCCCGATGATCAGCGGGGCCGTCAACAACAGGATCGCCTGGGTGTTGCGAGAGAGCCCTGCCTTCATCATCTGTGATTCGTCAAGGCGAGGGCGAGCGGCCACACCTTTCCGCTTCCATGGGAGCGCAGCAACCATGCAGCCACCGTCAAGGTCCAGCGCGAATCCGCCATATCGTCCACAAGCAACACCGGGCTATGGAGCAAGGATTCCCCGGATACCACAAGGGAGCCGTCGACGTTACGCACCTGTTGCGTGCTGTTCGCCATCCTCTTCTGCTCGGGGCGATCCTCGGTCTTGTGCAACACCCGATGGAAGGGCAAGCCCAGTTGAATCGCCAAGCGTTCCGCGAAGTCAGGGACAAGATCGGGGTGACGTCGCGAAGGAATGCAGGTGACCCACAGCGGCGCTGGGCGGGGCCTCCAGCGTGCTAACAGGTTGACACAAGCCCTGACAAGCTCGTCGGCGAACTGGTGATCCTGGTACTTGCCACGCTTGACGATCTCCCCCCAGCCGGCATCACCCCAGGTGCAGAGCGCCTTTCCAGGCTCCGCCCGGTGCTTCGCCGGAATGTTGATGTTGCCCCGCACATCGTATTGCGGCATCCCGCCGGCGGGCCATCTCTTGCGCGGTTCCATCCGAAGGCTGGTACGCTGAAGGAACGCCACTGCGTCCTTCACCAGATTCGGCGCTGGCTGCGTTGGCAAAAGTGGCAGGTTCGGGAGACGAACCGCTCTTGGATCCCCGTCCAACGCCCGAATCAGGAATTCCATATGCTCGGACTCCAGCTTCACGTACTCCTGCATCTGCCGTTGCTCGTCACGCCTCAGCCGGGTGAGGCGCTCTGCCCGCTCCCAGAAATCGGTGCTCAGGTTCACGGCGGTCAACTGCCACTTCCCCCCTTCCTTGACGATTGGCGCCGGGGACTCCAGCGAAAGTAGCGATATTGTCTTTTCGATGCGGCCCTTGCTGATATTCACCGTTCCGAGCAGTTCCGAAACGGACAACCCATCGGGAGCGCCCTCAAGCGCGTCGATGACTTGTCGAACTTCATCGGGTGTCGGAAAGGCGCTGCGGATGAAGTAGTCAGCGATCCTGGCCTCTTCCTCGCCGCTGAGCAGCACCCCGTACGCGGCATCCAGCGCCCGTCCGGCACGGCCCACCTGCTGGTAGTAGTGAACCACCGAGGCAGGGCTCTGGTAGTGAATCACGAATCCCAGGTCCGGCTTGTCGAAGCCCATACCGAGAGCGGTGGTTGCCACCAGCGCCTTGACCTGGTTGTCCAGCAACGCTTGCTCCAATTCCCCACGGCGGTCTGTCTGTCCCGTGTAGGCCTCGGCCTGGATCCCCCTGAACTGCAGCCATGCCGCCACCTCGTGGGCATGGCGGACGGTGAGCGTATAGATAATGCCGTTGCCAGCCAACTTGGGAATCTGCTCCGCCAGCCATGCCAACCGCTCCAACTGCCGCGGCAGCCGTATGGTCTGCAGCAGGAGTGATGGACGGGCAAGATCCCCGCGTTGCACCTGCAGGTTGGGACCGAGCACGTCACGCAGGTCCTCCATCACCCGGCTGTTGGCGGTGGCGGTGGTTGCCAGCAATCTGAGGTTTGGCGGCAGAGTCCGGACGATGCGCTCGATCAGTCGGTAGTGGGGCCGGAAATCATGCCCCCAATCTGAAATACAGTGGGCTTCGTCGATGACAAGGAAGGCGACGTGCTCCGCCAGCTTGGCCAACACCACGTCACGAAAGTGTTCGTTTCCAAACCTTTCCGGCGAAACGAGCAGAATGTCCACCTCGTCTCGTCGCAACTGCTCTTCCACCGCCTCCCAATGCTCTCGATTGTCTGACGCGATGCGGACCGTGTTGACCCCCATGCGCTCTGCGGCAGCAATCTGGTTCCGCATCAGCGCCAGCAACGGGGAAATCAGCAGCGCAGGTCCGGTCCCGGACTCCCGCAGCAGCTTGGTGGCAATGAAGTAGACGAAGCTTTTTCCCCACCCTGTCTTCTGCACCAGCAGCAACCGGGCGCCGCCTTCCACCATGTGGCGGATGGCATCTTCCTGCCCTTCACGGAACTCGGCATCCGTTGATCCTGTCCCCTCACGCAGCAACGCCAGAGCACGCCGGGATTGGTACATCATGAACTGATTCTGCCGCCCTCCCCACCGGGGCCGGGAACACCAGCAGGCGGCTGGTGGGTTCGGCAGACTTCACGGCAGCATCAGCCGCGGATTGATGCTCGGATCTGGCGTTGGCATTCCCGTGCAACAGCAGGACTTCACCACACTCTGTGCAGTTTGCCGTGAACTGGACCACCTGGTGGTGCCCAGTCGTTTTGTCAAGGCTCAGCAGACCAACGGCGCCACCATCCACATGGGTCTGCGCACCGTCACCAGCCACAGATGGCTGGAGTTGAGCTGGTCCGGGGAGGCGCCGCGCTTCCACCCCTGCTTGCCCCCACCCCGCCAGGGCGCTGGCAGCACCCTGGCTCAACAACTGCACCATGGTTTGCGGGGACTGGCGCTGACGGCCCTGCGGCAGCCCCCATGGGAGCGCATTGTGCAACTGGAGTTCAGCAAACGACCGGGCGCCGTGGTGGAGCGCCAAGTGGTGTTGGAGTTGATGGGTCGCCACAGCAACCTGTTTCTCATGGATGCCGGGGACCGGATCATGGCCATGGGGCGACAGGTGAAGCCCCGGCAGTCCCGTGTGCGCCCCCTGGGCTGTGGTGACCACTACAGCCCTCCACCGCCTGCGCCTGGCCGTTGGCCGGATCGACAGGAGTCCTGCGCCGACTGGCAGAGACACCTGCAACTGGCGCCCCTCCCCCTGGCCCAAGCCCTCTGGCAGCGCTATGGCGGGATCAGCCCCAGCCTGGCCCGCCAACTCTGTAGTGCGGCCGGGATTGACGCCACAATCTGTGTCACGGTGCTGACCAAGCCCCAGTGGCAGGCTCTCCATCAGCAATGGCAACGCTGGCTGGCCGCCCTGGAGACCCGGCGGTTCCAGTTTCAGTTGGCGGGGGATCAGGGCTATCGCGTGTGGCCAGCGCCGCCGGCTGCCCAGGGCAGTGCCGATCCCACGGATGGGTCGGACCATGGTCTGGGTCTTGCGCTGGCGGCCTTCCATGGCCGCCACCTCCGCCATGCCCGGTTGCAGCGGGATCAGCAGCGCCTGGTGCAGGCTCTGCGCAAGGCCATGGCGGGGGAACAGCGGCTGCGAGACGATCTCCATCAGCGTTTGTCTGCTGTGGCGGACCACGCCACCCTGCAGCGCCGGGCAGATGGATTGATGTGCCGCCCGGATCTCCAGCGCAGCGGGCTCACCACCCTGGTGGTAGCTGATCCTATGGGAGGCCCCGAGGCGTCCGTTCCCCTGGACCCGGAGACCACCATTCTGGCCAATGCGCAGCGGCTCTATCAAAAAGCGCGCAAGCTGCGCCGGTCCCGCCAAGTTCTGGAGCCACGCCTGGCCGGCCACAGCCAGCGGTTGGCGCGGCTGGAATCTGCCCATGAACAATTCTTGCTCCACTGGAGCAGTGCCCCTCCGGATCAGCAACAGGCTCTCCTGGAGGAGCTGGAGGACGAGCTCCGTGAGCTGGACCTGATGCGCTCCCGCACTGTGGTCTCCCCAGCAAGAACAACCACGTCCCAGCCCCTTCAACTGCACAGTCCCGGAGGACTCCGGCTGCTGGTGGGGCGCAACAGCCGACAGAACGACCGCATCAGCATCCAGGAGGCGCGCCGCGGTGACCTCTGGTTTCACGCGCAGGAGCTGCCCGGCAGTCATGTGGTGCTCAAAGTCAGTGAAGCCACCGGCGCCGAGGAGGAGGATGTGCAAGTCGCCGCCGACCTGGCGGCCTACTTCAGCCGGGCGCGGGGCAACAGCGCCGTTGCCGTGGTGAGCACCGAGACTCGCCATCTCCAACGGATTCCTGGCGCCGGCGCAGGGGTGCTGCGCTTTCGGGAAAGCCATGTGCTTTGGGGCCACCCGGATGCGGTGGCGCCCCTGCTCCGGAGCAAGGATCCCCAGGGTCAGGACCCATCAACTGTGTGACGGCGTGATCTCCCTCGCGGTTGCAGCCGCCAGTCAGGTGGTTTGCGTGAACCGGAGATGACGCCCCCTTCAATTCCTTCCATCTTCGCGACGCGACCGGAACCCCTGGGAACCATCTGCACAAGGCTCAACGGATTCCATGGCCTGGGCCAGGCTTTGGCGTTGCTGCAGAAAAGAAGGACTGAACCGTAGCTTGTCGAGATCCTGACGGTTAAAGCCGGTCGCAAGGGTATGGCTGATACGGCCAGGGTTGGGAGCCAGAACATGAATCTGCTGAGCCAGGAGGAGGGCTTCCTCCAGGTCATGGGTAATCAGGATGGCCGTGAGACGGGTGCGCTCCCACAGGCGATACAGAAAGTTCTGCATGGCGGCACGGATGTGAAGATCCAGGGCGCCGAAGGGCTCATCCAACAGCAACACCTTGGGACCCGCTGCCAGGGCGCGGGCAATAGCCACCCGTTGCTGCATTCCACCCGAGCATTCCCTCGGCAGCAGCTTGCGCCGATCCCCCAAGCCCACCACGTCAAGGAAATAGGCCGTGCGCTCTTGAATCTCCCGCCGTGAGAAGCGGCCTTGCAGATCCATCCCGAAGGCCACGTTCTGCGCCAGGTTCAGCCAGGGATAGAGGCTGTAGTTTTGAAACACCGGACCACGATCCGGACCCGGACCGGTCACGGGCTGGCCGTTCATGGAGATCAACCCACGGCTGGGGCGCTCCAGCCCGGCAAGCAGGCGAAGGAGGGTAGACTTCCCGGACCCGGAGCGTCCCACAATCGCGGTAAATTCCCCTGAGCAGACCCTGAGGCTGATATCCTTGAGCACAAGCCGAGCATGCCGCCCTTCTCCGAAAGTTTTGGATACGGATTGAACGCTAAAGTTCATGGACATTCTCTTCCTGTTTAGACGGCCCAGCGGCAGGTGAGTCGCAACAACAATCGAAAAGCCAGGTCGATGGCAAAGCCGATCAGACCCAGGACCAGCAAGTCCGCAAAGATCTGCTCCGTGTGAAAAAAACGTTGCGCCAACTGAATCCGCTTGCCCAGGCCCACCTCTGCCGCCAGCAATTCTGCCACCACCAGCAGGTTCCAGGAGGTGGCCATGTTGATTCGCAAGGTGTCGATGATGCTGGGACCGTGCCGATTGCAATTAGTGCAATTTTTGGCGCTTCGTCAATACCTAAATAGATAATCAAAAGAGGCGTAAAAGCCGCTGCTGGCAGATAGCGCAAGAAACCGGAGAGAGGTTCCAGGAGGGCTCGGATGGTGGCGAAAGAACCCATCAGGATTCCCCAAGGCACCCCCACCACAGCCGCCAGAAGGAAACCCAGCATCACGCGACGAATACTGGCAGTGGCATCCGCCATGAGGATCCCGCTGCGGGCCATGGACCGGAGGGAGTCGAGGACCCGTGCGGGGGAAGGCAAAAAAGCCGGATCCACCACTTGCGCATGACTCACCACCAGCCAAAGCAACAGCGGCAACAGCAGTGACATCCCGTGAAGCCCCAACCACCAGGCGGAGGAACGGAGGACTTCTGAAGAGAACCGGCACTGGACGGCGTGGGTGATCATTGCGCAGAAGCCTTGATGAAGCGATCCTCAAACAGATTGCTCATGTCCGGCTTTTCCGGGATAAAGCCGGTCTTCACCATGAAATCCGCCATGACCTCGGCCGCATGGGGCATGGATTTCATCGTGGCACCTTCACTGAAGGCCTCGAGGTTGTCCTCAAGGCTAATCGTCGAGGTCGGTTTCCTGGGTGTCCACATGGCGGTCAAAGTGGATGATGCCTGCTTTGTGGCGGCCCAGGTGGCGGCAGATCCCCCGCAACGTGGGGAAACCAATGGAATGGTCTCCCCCGAGGATGATGGGAAACGCCCCGGAGGCAAACACGTGGGCCACCCCCTTCGAGATTTGATCGAAGGACTTTTCATTGCTGCCGGGAATGGTGAAAATATCCCCAACGTCGCAGAGGGTGATCTGCTCCCGCAGGTCCACGCCCATTTCGTAGTTGTAGGGGGTGTAGAGGGCAGACATTTGGCGAATGCCCTGGGGGCCGAAGCGTGTTCCCGGGCGATAGGTGGCGCCACTGTCATGGGGGACCCCCACCACAGCAACGTCATGGCGTCCCACCTGATGCACGTCCTCCAGGTAGAGCGCCTTCAAAAAGGTGTTGATCCTTGCGAAGTGGGGCAGCTCCCCCCGGGAGAAGGTGGAGATGCTGCGATCCCTGATGCTGTCGGCAGCGTCCAGGCCGAAGGCATGGCCCCGTTGCACCTCCCGTTGCCAGCCCGCCTGGGGAAGCTGTTGCTCTTTGGCCAAGGCCGCCAGGCCTTCCTGACAACAAGAGCCCTTTTCGAGGGCTCTTGTTGTCAGACCTCTTGTTGTCAGACGCTGAAGCCATGTCGATGAGGGTGACGGTGCAGGCGGCCTCCCGGGCTTTTGTCCCTCCGTGCACCTGGGTCACCCCAGTGGATTTCTCTTGGACCAGACACCCCTGGAAAAATTGGGGCCGGAACCCTGGAAATCACTTCCGCAACCCAAGTGTTGCGATCCCTTGACCAGGGAAGCTGTTTGATCGACTACAGAACCGTCAAGACGCCCTGGCGCGCCTCAACAGTCGGCCAATTCTCAAGTTGGCCAATTCCCGCTTCCAGACGCCTGCGGCTGCAGGATCGAAACGTTGCCGAGATTGGGCATGGGTCCTCCGCTGTTGCGCCAAGTGGTGCGCCGCCTGGAGGGCGAGAAGAGTCAGGACGCCAACGACGGAGAGCAGGAGCACCATCGTGTCTTCCCCAACAGCGGTTTCTGTCGTCCCACCTTGATGGGCTGGCGTTGGCAAGCGCTCCACCCGGCGTGGCCGTGCCGTTTCCTCTGCTGGAGAGGCCGGGGCAGAAGAGGGGAGTTCGGTAACGCCTGGAGACTCGGCAGCGCATCGACGCTCGGACTCGGATGGAGCAATTGGCGGAGGGTCGGGATCAGGGTGAGGGCGCGGCGGTGGATCACCCATGGGCGGGCAGCGGGTGACGGAGAGGATGGTGTCACCGGCCAGGAGAAGGCGGCGATGGATCGACTGCAGACGATGCAGGGGAGCCATGATGCGATGCTGGACAACAAACCGCCCAGGGGAGCCGCCAGAGCCTTGAACAGTGATGGTGAACAGCGTTGTGGACTCGGGGCCAGATGTGAGCAAGACGTTCATGGGAACTACTGGAAACCTGGATTCTCCAGAGGCTAGGGGGTATTGCGTAACAACTTGCCCAAGCTCTCCGCACCATTGCCGTCGCTACGGCAGCGGCCGTTTGTGACCTTGCCGAGGATCCCGTTACCACAAAGTACCCCCAAGGGGATTCGAACCCCTGCCGCCTCCGTGAAAGGGAGGTGTCCTAGGCCTCTAGACGATGGGGGCTAGAGCTTTGGTAAGGCTCAATCATAGGCTGGGGAGGGACAAGGGTCAACCTTTTCCCTCGTTGGCGGCCGGGTCAGCCGATTCCGGGCAAGCTAGCAGCCGGGCAGTTTTTGGTTTCGCCACACCGGAACGGTGAAGTAGAAACAGGATCCTTCGCCAGGTTCCGACACCACCCAGATCTTGCCGGTGTGGACTTCCACAACCCGGCGACAGACCGAAAGACCCACGCCAAACCCCGTAGTTTTCCAGGAGGTTTGTGACAGGCGCACCTGATCCTGAAAGATGCGTTCCTGCTCGTCCACCGGGATCCCAGGGCCGTTGTCACAGATACTCACTTGCAGCCATTGGCTGGTGCGATGCATCAGCCTCAACTTTACGCGCCCCCCGTCCGGGGTGAATTTAAAAGCATTTTCCAACAGGTTGAGCAGCACTTGGCGCATGCGTCGCGAGTCGGCAAACACGTCGGGGAGGTCGCTGGGAATATCCGTTTGCACGGCCAGGTTGCGGCCAGACCACATTTTCTCCAATTCCAGCAGAACATCGGCACAGACCTGGGAGAGGCTGAGGCGCTGTGGATTGAACAGGGCTTCCCAGCGGGTGCTGCCCACCTCCAGCAGGTCGTTGGACAACTGCTCCATCTCGTAGAGGCGGCGCCCGAGGATATCCAGAAGCTCCTCGTTGCTAATCTGACCCCTTTTGAAGCTCTGCAGGGCCAAGCTGGTGGTGGTCATGGGCGTACGCAGGTCATGGGCCACCATGCGCAGTTGGCGCTCTTGAAATTGCAAACGGGCAATCAGGGCTTCGTTCTCCTGGCGCAGCACCAGAAGCTGATCCTCCAACTCCAGCGCTCTGGGACTATCGCGGCCATCCTCCACAGGCGAGGGAATAATCGGCATGGCCAAGCTGTTCAATCGCTCCATCTGGCCCCAGCGCGGCAACCAGGACCGCACCTGGTTCAGCATGGTGATGCCCGTAAACACCTGACGTGGCGTAGGGGAAAGCTTAACCAGCGCTGGAGTGGCCACCAGCTTGTGCAACTCCAGCAACTCCGGGTTTTGCCTGGGATCAATGATCTGGAGGTGGATGTCCATCTCGCGGTGGTCATCCTGCAAAAAAGCCATCAACCGACATACGTCACGGGTGGCCAAGTGACGCTGACTGGCCACCAGCAGGAGGGATAAGCCAACGCTGGCCTTCTGATTGGCTGCAGTGGGACCACCCACCTGTCCATGTTGCGGAGGTGTATCAAGCCTAATTGATTCTTGAAGGAAATATGAAGACGTGGACGCTGACTGTGTTGATGCCGTGATGTTGGGAGACGGGGTGAGAAGCTCCTGATGAGCGCAAGCTTTTGCCGTGGCCCACGGGCGCAGTTCTCGCTAAATAGGATTCAAGGGGTTGTCTGCGCTGACCTCGTCCACCGTTGAGTCGTTCTTGTGGTTCATCCCAATGAGTTGATTACCCGTGTACCCCTCACCAAAGGCGGCGGCCCCTTTGGCAGCGGGGTGGATCAGGTTGTTCGCCGCTGGTTCAATCGCAATGTTGGCCTCTGGCGCAGCCACCGGCGTTTTGATTTCTGCGACGGCAGTACTGTAACCATGGATACCATGCTGCGGATTGAATCCTTTGAGGATCCCTTGAAGGGGGATTCCTGCTACCGCTTCCGCTGGTGGCCGGCCCAGGAAGACACACCATTTGGCCCAAATTCCCCCTATCCCCCCACGGGGACCATAGAAGCCTATCTCATTGGTCATCAGCTTTACCGTAGCCGTGGCTACTTTTGCGGATCGCCCATCCGTTCCCATATCCGCCAAGTGGATGAGCAGGAGGTGGTGTTTGAGTCCCATTACATGGATTGGGATATCCTGGAGCACATTCGCCTGGTGGATGACGCCCGCTACCGGGCACGGTCCATCTACTCATGGCAAAATAGCGCTCTGGCCCTCGTGGAAGTCCACCATGAGGTGCGCGAGGATTTACCGACCGACGAGGCAGCACAGGCGATGGCCAAGTGAAACAGGGGCGCTGCCTGACCGTCACCCCCAGGCATCCACGGTAAAGGCGACAGGGGCCTGCGGGACGGTACAGGGAATGGTCATGGGTCAACAATGTAGCGTATTCTCATTGTTATTGACCTGAAGAACGATTGATAGAAATAGCCATAAGGAAAGACCAGGAAATCCGTTCAGATCTGTCCCGATCTGCTGGAAAGGCAGGGCATTCCATATGGTTGACAACTACACAGTCACGGGAAAATTCTTAGGACTTGTCCTTTGCATCTGCGAGTGGAGGGTGGTGAACAGCGAGGTGACGTGGCTGGACAAAGGAAACCCTGGGCCTACGCAGCACAGTTCAGTTGCCAGTCTTGTGTGCGGCCCCTGGCTGCCGCCGGTCTTGATCGCCATGCCGCGCAAGTCCCGCGGACATGGTGAACGGGATTTTGCTACCCCCTGCATCGTGACCATGGATGTGGACAAATCCGTGCAGGAGGCAGCATGAAGGACTTGGATGGGTCGTGCTCAAAACGGAGAGGGTGGGATTCGAACCCACGAGGGTTTTAGCCCTACACGATTTCGAGTCGTGCGCAATCAACCGGACTCTGCCACCTCTCCAGAAGAAACAACTCCAGCTTACGGGACCGAGGACAGCGGTGGCCAGGTGTCGAGTATGGCGGCGCCATCGCCACTGGCCCATCGTTGCGCAGCAGGCCCGATCAACACCCGGGCACGGCGCTCACCAGCTACCAACCCATAGGCATGGGCCTCGTAGCTGAGGGGGACCAACACCAACCCGGGACTCTCCAGGCGCACCCCAGGCACGAGGCGACCATCGTGACCCCGCACGAGTTGGTGGCTGAGAAGGTCCCAACAGCGGCGCTGCTCCTCGCTCATGCGGTAGGTGACCAGGATCCAGTCAAAGCCATCCAGACCCAGGCGGTGGAGTTCCTTGCGGGCCCGGCGACAAAACGGCAGTCTCGCAGAGGAGGAGACCAAGGCGGCGCGGCCCCGGTGACGGGCCACCAGAAAGGGGACGGGCTTTTTGCTGCGTTCCGCAGTGGCACCGCGCCGCTGGGACCAACCGAGTTGGCGGATCTCGTCGGAGAAGCGCATCTGCAGTTGCAGGAGCAGGGCCAGCAGCAGCAGTGTGGGGGCCAGCCATGGCCGCCGCCAGGGGCGACTGACCGCACCAGCGGGCCGGGGCACCAGCCACCAGAGACAGGCCACCACCAGCAGGACCCCCGCAAGGGGCACGGGCTGGCCCAGGGGCACCTCCGCCAGGGGCAGGCTGGCCGCGCCATGGACCATGAACAGGAAACACCGCACCACCAGCACCACCACAGGCCGCACCACCGCCAGCAGCCAGCCCGTGAACACCGGCGGCAGCAGCAACACCGGCGCCATGACCATGGCCGCCAGGGTAAGGGGCGCCAAGACAGGGGTGAGCAGCAGATTGACGGGGATGCCATAGAGGGGCAGCCGGCCGAAGTGGAGCAGTTGGAGGGGGATGGTCCAACAGGTGGCTGCCAGGGGGACGGCCATGGCCATGGCCAGGCGCTGGGGCAACCAGCGGCTTAATCCCTCCCCCATGGGGCCTGCCGAGACCACCAACCCCATGGTGGCCACCACACTGAACTGGAAGCCCAGGGATTGCACCCAGACCGGCGCAATCAGCAGCATGGCGATAACCGCCACCAGCAGCACCCCCACGGGCCGTTGGCGGGTCTTCAAGCTGAGGAGCAGCAGTCCCAGCCCGGCCATGAGTGCTGCCCGCACCACGGAGGGCTGGGGGCCGGCCAAGGCGATAAAACCCAGGATCACCAGGGTCCCCAGCCCCAACCGCAGCAACCGCCGCTGCCCGGCCATGAGCAGCACGCTACTGAGCAACACCGAGAGGTGAAACCCCGATGCCGCCAGGGCATGGGAGAGCCCGGCCCGGCGAAAGTCTTCCCGGATGACATCCGGCACCTGGGCCATCTTCTGACCCATGACCAGGGCTGCCAGCAGGGGGCCGGAGGGTGAGGACAAGGCCTCGGTGTAGGCCTGCACCAGATGGCTGCGCACCTGGGCCACCACCGCCCCGGTCTGCTGTTCATCCGCAGGCGTGAAGACAAAGTTGGCCATGGCCAACTCTGCCCGCCACTGCCCATAGCCCGCAGAGGCCACCACCAGCAGGCAAGGCAAGCACCGCACTCCCCAGCTTTGCCCGCCAGCGAGCCGGGGCGTCAGCAGCAGCAAAGCCACCCCCACGGGCAAGGACCAGAAAAACTGCCCCAAGCCACCCAGCACCAACCCAGCCAGCACCCCGGCACACCCCAGCCAAAGCATGGGACTCTCCCACAGCCACCACTGCCCATGGTTCCCTCACCCTCAGCCCGTGGACCCAGGCAAGCAGCAGCAAACCGGAGGACTAACGTCCATGGCAGCCTGCGCCCCAGCCCACACCATGAAAGGCTTGTTTGAAAGCCAGGCGCCCCAGCCCCTTGCCGATCTGCTGCGTCCGGAGCACCTGGATCAGGTTGTGGGGCAGGATCATCTGCTGGCCGAGGATGCGCCCATCGGCCGCATGTTGGCCCAACGCAGAGTGGCGTCCATGATTCTTTGGGGACCGCCCGGTGTCGGCAAAACCACCATTGCCCGCCTGCTGGCCCAACAAACCGATTACGCCTTCGAGCCGCTCTCAGCCGTTTTCTCGGGTGTGGCGGAGTTGCGCAAGGTATTTCAGCGGGCAACGGACATGCGCCAAACGGGGCGGGGGACCCTGCTGTTCATTGACGAGGTGCATCGGTTCAACCGCGCCCAGCAGGACGGATTCCTGCCGTACGTGGAAAACGGAACCGTGGTGCTGGTGGGGGCAACCACGGAGAATCCGTCATTTGAACTCAATGCGGCACTGCTGTCGCGCTGCCAGGTGTTTGTGCTGCGGCGCCTTGACGACACGGCATTGGAGACCCTGCTGGGGCGCAGCGAGTCCGCCATTGGCCGGCCGCTGCCCCTGGATGGCTCCGGCCGGGATGCCCTCAAGGCCATGGCGGATGGCGACGGCCGCTTTTTGCTCAATCTTGCCGATGAATTGCTCCAGCTGCCCAGCGACACCCAACTGGACGGGGCGGCCCTGGCCCGCACGGTCCAGAAACGGGCGCCTGTGTACGACAAAAATCGTGAAGACCACTACAACCTGATCAGCGCCCTCCACAAATCTCTGCGGGGCTCTGACGTGGATGCCGCGTTGTATTGGCTGGCCAGAATGCTGGCGGGCGGTGAGGATCCCCGCTACATTTTGCGGCGCTTAACCCGGTTCGCCTGTGAGGACGTCGGCTTGGCCGATCCTCAGGCGCTTCCCCAGGCCCTGGCCTGCTGGAAGGCCTATGATCGCATGGGACCTCCCGAAGGTGAGTTGGCCGTTGCCCAATGCACCGTTTATCTGGCCACCGCCCCGAAATCCAACGCCGTCTACAAGGGGTTGGCCGCCGCCCAAGGTGCGGCGCGAACAACAGGATCCCTCATGCCGCCAGCCCATATTCTCAATGCACCCACCCAATTGATGAAGGACCTTGGCTATGGCGCTGGCTACGCCTATGACCATGAATCCGCAGGCGGCTTCTCGGGGCAGAACTATTTTCCGGACGCCATGGAGCGGCAACGGTTCTATCAGCCCATCCAACGGGGCTTTGAACGGGAGGTCATCAAGCGACTGGCCTGGTGGGAGAAGCTGCGCAAGAAGCGGGGATCTTCCCCTTGAGTGTTGGGCATTTCCACCCATCTAGCGAATCCCCCCTCGCCCCTTCCACCACCAACCCTTCGCCCCCCAGGCCCCTGCTGCCGCCAGGGCGTCCCCCATGGTGGAGACCACCCGGTAGCTGAGGGCAGTGGCCAGCAGGGCCGCCTCGTCCTCCACCACGTCTCCCAGCCACAGCACCAGCACCAGCTCGAAGACCCCCAAGCCAGCGGGTGCGCCAGGGATGACCAGGCCGGCGGTCCACGCCAGGGAAAAGGCGGCCAGCAGGGATCCGGGCGACACCCCTGGGGGGAGAAACCCCTGGGCACAGAGGGCAAAGCCCAGATAACGCACCAGCACAAAGGCCAGTTCCGCCAGCAACGGGCCGCTCGGGAACGAGCCCGGCAGCACGTGGCTGACGGGGAACTGCGCGGCGCCCTCCCCGGTCGGGGACAGCTTGACACGGCGCAGGAGACGTCTTGTCAGGGACTTTTGCCACCCTGGCAGCAGACACAACAGAGACAAGGGCCCCAGCAACCCCAACCCCTGCTGCCAGCCCCCCAGGGGCAACAGCAGCAGGGCGGCAACGGCCATCAGCAGAGGATCCAGCAACACACCCACGGCGGCTTGGCCCCAGCCATGGCCATGGCTGCGCAGCCGTTGGATCCGGCCTGCCAGATGCCAGATTCCACCGGGAACGTATTTCAGGAGATTGGTCTGGGCAAAGAGAACCACCGCCTGCCCTGTGGGCAGTGGACAGCCCAACCAGCGCAGCAGCACCGCCCAGGCCACGCCGTTGACGGCCACGGCCAGACCGCTGACCAGCGCCCCAGCCAACAACAGCCACCCATCCGAGGGGCTCGGGGTCAACGCCAGAAGCTGACGGCCCTGATCCGCCATGGTCCAGGCCAGGTAGCTGATGCACGCCAGGCTCACGGCCCACCGGACCATCAGGCCGTTCCTCTTCTTCACAAACGACGTTGGAATCCTCAAGGCTCCAGGAACGGCTGCATCTGCCGTCGCACCTCCTGGAGGGGCAGCTGGTGGTGGTGGGCCAGGGACACCAGGTCCTCGTGTTCTGCTTTCCCCCGTCTGCTGCCGTCCGGCAAGGTGGCCCACTTGATCCGCACCGGACCCAACGGTGTCTGCCGCTGCTCCTGGCGCCGGGGCAGGACCCAACGGTGGTGCCACTGCTCCCGCAATCCCAAGGTGCTGGAGTGGTTCCACAGCACCTGCCGCAGTTCCTTCCGTCGACCCGGCCGCACCAGAACCTGCACCAGGTGGCCGGGGCGTTGTTTCTTCATGTGAACGGGCTGCAACCAGGCATCCAGCGCGCCAGCCTCCAGCGCCATCTGCTGCAGGGTGGCCAGGGCTTCCCCGTCCATGTCGTCAATCTGGCAGCTCATCAGCACCACCCACTCCTGGAACGGCTCCAGCGCCGCGGGATGTCCATGGCTGGGCAGTGGTGGCTCCGCCAGAAGCAACCGCAACTGGTTGGGGCGATCCAATCGGCGTTGTCCAAGGCCGATGCCCACTTGGCGCGGCACCAGCGCCGGCGCCGCACCGAAGTTCCGGGTCCAGGTGATGGCCAGCGCCAATCCCGTGGGTGTCACCAGCTCCCCCTGGGGCCAGCCTTCACAGCTCAGCAAAGGGACACGGTGGGCACTGGCCAATTCCAGCACCGCTGGAGCGGGGATGGGCAACAGGCCATGGGCTGTGGTCACCGAGCCATGGCCCGCGGGCAGGGGCGAGCAACTGATGGTTTTCACGTCGAGATGACAAAGGCCGGCACAGGTGCCCAGCACATCGGCGATGGCATCCAGGGCGCCAACCTCATGGAAATGAACCTCATCCACCGGGCAGCCATGAACCCGCGCCTCTACCTCCGCCAACAGTCCAAAGCAGTGCAGCGCTGGCCGCCGCACCTGATCCTCCAGGGGGGCAGCCAGCAGGAGTTGGCGCAAGTGGCGCCAATGGCGGTGCGTCGCCTGGGGCGTCAGCACGTCCACATGGGCCTTGATTCCCCGCAATCCGCCGTTGCTGCCCGGCCGGGTCACAATGCGGCATTGATCCGCCAGGCCCAGTTGTTGCAGGGGATGATTGAGGACAGCCTCCGGGACATCCAGATCCGCCAGGGCCGCCAGCAACATGTCCCCTGCAATGCCGGTGGGGCAGTCCCAGTGGAGAAGTGTTGTGGTCATGGGTGGGGGTGCCCCTCGTCAAGGCGAGGGGGAAGCATCATCGCCACGGGTGACCGCAAGGGCGTTCAGTTGCTGGTTGAACTGCATCAACTGCTGGTCACTCAGAGGTTGACGACTGGTATAGCCAAAGTGGCGCTTCAAGAAGGCTCGGCCCTGGTCCGTGGTCCAGCCCAACTGGCGCAAGAGGGTATTGCCGTTGTGGACCAGCAGCTCTCGCGACGGCAGGGGCGGCTCATGGGGCCCAGGCAACGGCGCCGTACAGGGATCCGCTGGGGGAGACAGTGTCTGCAAGGCGTCAATGTAGATCCGTAGATCCTGGTAGCGGGTGATGCTGCTGCGCTCCATATAGCCAAAAGACCGCTCCAGGTAAACACTCTCCTGGTTCCGATCCCAGCCCAGTCTCTGCAGTTGCACCTCCACCACGGCCAGATCGTCACTCCAATCCGCAGGTTCGGAGACACCAGGGCTGGGGGATTCTTGTGGCGCCGGTGGGGTGGGCAGCCCATGGGACTCTTGCGGCTCCAGGGGATCTGCTGGCGACACTGGTGCGGCCCCGGTGGCCAGTGGGGAGGGGTGCTGGGCCGGCGCCCCGGGCTGGTGGGCTTCGCCAGACGACAGTGGCGCTGGAGCACGATGCGCCTCAAGAAGCATGTGCGCGGCCCGGCGGCGGGCGCGATCTTCAGCCACTTCGGCGGTGGTGGCTTCGCCAAACGCCATGGCCAGCAACTGCCCCCCCTCCTCGCAACTGGCTTCCACCACCCGTGCCCCCAGCTCGGCATGAACAAGCCGCACCCGCCAAATTGTGGTGGTTGTGGTGGAGGTCGCGGGATGGTTCGGATCCACAGGATGTCTCCTAGATCTGATTGCGCCGTCGGCGCAGCTCCGCCAGCACCTCCACGGGATCCACCTTGCCCGTGGCAGCCTGCAAAGCGGCGGTATGGCAGCGCAGGAAAGGGTTCACCCGCAACTCCACGTCCAGGCGTGACGGGATGGTGGGCAGTCGGGCCTGACGCAGTTGCTCCACATGCCGGGCGAAGGCTTGCAGGGCCGGGTTGTGGGGATCCTGATCAAGGGCGAAGGCCACGTTTTTGCGAGTGTACTCATGGGCACACCAGATACGCGTGTCGGGAGGCAGAGCAGCCAGGCGCTGCAACGATCCCAGCATTTGATCTGGTGTTCCCTCGAATAGACGGCCACAGCCACAGGAGAAGAGGGTGTCTCCACAGAACAACTCAGGCGGTTGCCGTTGACCATTGATGATGCAGGCCGGCAAGACATAGGCCACGTGGCCAACGGTATGACCCGGCAGGGCCAGCACCTCTACGGAGCGACCCAGCAGCAGGAAGTTGTCCCCGTCCGCCACTGGATGGGAGAGGGGCGGCAGGCGATGCCGATCCTTGTGGTTGCCCACCACCATGGCCTGGGGCCAGCGGTGCAGCAGCTCCGTAGTTCCGCCAACGTGGTCCCAGTGATGATGGGTGTGCAGCACCGCCGCCAGCTCCATCTCCCCGTGCTCCAAAGCCGTAAGTACCGGCTCGGCATCTGCTGGATCCACCACAGCCGCTTGTCGTTGTCGGGGGTGCTCCAACAGGGGAATGAGATTGTCCTGCAGGGCAGGAAGACGACGAATGCGCAAACAGGTCACCTTATGTATAACAATGAGAATGAGAGTGTAACGCCTTGGGACCAACGGTCGGAATCGATTACGGTCGAAGTGTTGCAGGAGTTTTCTTCTGGCTACCGTGCAGCGGCGCTGGCGCCGGTATTGGCTGCATAGGCCGTTCCCGATAGCTCTTCCCAGGATAACCGTTGGCAGGCGACATATTCCGGTAATCTAGGAAATTTCATGTGTATAATGTTCATTGCCTCCAACGTCAAGCTGATTAAAGAGAAGAAGTCTATAACCAAAGTCAGTGCAGGCTGCCTTCAAATCCGTTACAGAGTTTACGGATACAGAGTCGATGCCGGAGGGATTGAGAGCAAGGATTTGCACAGTATTGTTATCATCATCCAGTTGATATTCAATATGAAATTGCCTATATTTATGTCCACATAGTAGATAATTTCCCGAGTCATTGTATGAATTATCTTGAGAATAAGCATAATAATAATAATGTTTCAGATTCAGATCACGATCGGTCTCTGTAACAATGCATTCATTGTGCGGAATCTCCCACCACCCCCTGACGGTCCACCTGGGATTCACGGTGATGGTCAAGCCAGTTGAGCCATCCCTGCGAAACCTTTTATGAGTCGTGCCGAAATTATAATGCGCAAGAGCCAAAGAGAGTGTCGATTGATCTGCGGTGCGGTTACAAAACTCCAGGTTGGCAAAGGCTGGCTCTGGGGCTGTGACGGGAAGGGCGGTGGCGAGAAGGCCGAGGGACAGCATCGTCAGCCTTGCTGTAAGGGATTCCAATGTTCGGTGGGGCGGGTGGGAAGAGTGATGAGCCGTGCCGCTGGGCAAGTATTGGCCGATGGCGTCAAGACATGACGCGCTGCCTGGCGGAGTGTGCCGCTTCATAACACCCTGACGAACTGCAGCTCTGCCCGCGTTCTTTCGTAATTGCGCAACTGCCGGGTGTTGGATTCACGAGTCTCGTGGGTCAGCACCAGCTTGGGGCTGAAGCCTTGCAGTGTAAAGGCACGGTTGAACACGGAGAGATTGAGCATCCGGGTGCGATCATTCCGCAGCTCTCCGGGGGGCGTGAACAACCCCCAGTTCCCCTGCCCCTCATAGTTTGTCCAGCGGTATTCTCCGTCGAGACCCACGGTGAAGCCGTGCGGCAGATCCACGGAGGTCCCCAGACCCACAGACTGACTACTGTTCCGCCAGCGGGGTTCCGTCTGTTCTCGGTTGAGCCCGACGGTGGCTTCCAGGCTCATGATCGGTGTTGCCTTCCAGAGGGCAGTCAACGAAAAGTTGCTGCGCGGACCGTCCAGGTGAAGATCTTCGTCATAGTTGTACTGGTGGTAGGATACTTGGGTGCGGAGCAACACGCGCCTGCTCAGGAGATGGGACACGTCAAAACGGGCGCCGAGGTCATGGGATTCAGGCTCACCGCCACTCCAGGAGCGGCGGGCGCTGCCCCGCAGACTGATCTCCGTTCTGTTCCCGGGCAACCAGACTGGTCCCGCATAGGCGTGCAGGGAAGTCCCGTCAAAATGCCGTTCTTCGTATTCCGTTCGGGAGACACCGCCACCGACGCGAAGGCGGACGTCACGGCTCAGCGGATACTCGTAGTCTCCGCCCCCCCACAGAACAACTCCCAAGCCGGACTGGGGGCGTGCGTCGTCGCTGAGTTCGAACGGCAGACCTTCGAGCGGACCGTAGGTTGGATAGATCACCTCCGCATCGGTGGCCGCATTGATGTTGGTATCGGGAGCCAGGGTCATGCCGAAAGAACCGCTCCAACGGCGCCGCTGCCGCATGGCCGCAAGAAACCTCCTGATTTTGGCAGCCACTGGCGGCGGCGGATTCTCCGCCAGCACCCGTTCGAACTCCTTGCGGGACAAACCGTCGCTGCGTTTGAGATAGAACGCCCGCGCCAGCTCCAGTCGCACCCGCACCAACTCCGGCTGGGCCACCAGAATTCTGTGGAACGCGCCAACGGCCTCGTCCAGATAGTCCTTTCGCTCCGACTCCGGCGTTTCAGGAAGCTGGGCTGCGCCCAGTGCCGCCAGACCCACCAGAAAGAGAACATCCACTTGCTCCGGGCTGTCCGGATGATCCGGAGCAAGGGGGCGCAAGATCGACAGCGCTTCGGTAAAGTTTCCTCCCTCGGTCAGGGTTCTCGCATTGTTGATCCGGGAGCCGGGCGACGGACGTGGTCCGGCCTGCTGGGCATTCACTGGCGCAGCAACGGACAGGAGGAGAAAGGCCAGCGTGCAGGCGATCTTGAGGGAGCGCATCCGATAGGGACCACTGCAAAGGAAGAGCAGCAATCATAACGGTCGTTGTCGGCTGACGGCAGTTGGTTCACCGGCCCATGGGAGAGGACGCGACCCGTCCTGAGACCTTTTCACCAGCAACCTCGGAATGCTCCAAGATCTTCTACGTACAACTTCCCTCCCCCCTGGGCCAAAAGCTTCCTCATGATCTCGGAGTAGACAACAATGCTGTTGGAGATCAGCACAGAGGGAGTTTCTCCAAGGCTTAGGGAGTTTCTCCAAGGCTTTTCGCCAGGTCACTCATGTCCTTGGCAGCCTCAGGACTGGCCTTGAGGTCGTAGTAGACTTCTTCATGCACGGTTTCCTTACGAGCAAACACGTTCTTCACAAGTGCTGAGATTGGCGTGGCTTTCATGGTAACAAAGGTGAGGAAGATAACAGAAGAGAAGGAATCAGTGAAGCTGCTCAATATCGAAGACGTTTGGTCATAGCCGAGAAGCAACTTGGTTGGAGCTGTTCAAGGGTCTTATCGATACGGCCGGTTCCCGTGTCAATTCTGCCGTTCACAGCCCTGCGGCTGGACATACTCCCCTTCTTCCAGAGAGCAGGCAACACAATGTCTGGAACGGCAGCGACAAAGCAGCCATGGCTGTCAGCATGGAGGATCATGGCCATCACGACGGCTGGTCCATGTGAGGGCTGTGAGGGGAGAAGAGAAAAGGGAAGCGTCATGGACGTTTACCTTTAAGAGACGAGATCCTTGTGCTGGAGTCGTTTTTCCTCGACGCGCCTGATCACCCACGCCATCTGGTCAATGGCGTCTGTCGCCCCGGCGGGAAACCCGTCGCACGGCAACCATGACCATTTTACCAACCGCCACCAGGGATCGGGCAGCGCCACAGATGTTGGCCGAGGAGGGCGGGCACCGTGGGGTGGACCGCAAGGTATGGAGCGGCATCATCTACGTGCAGCGCCAGAAGAGGTGCTGATGTTGGATGCCGCCAATGTCAAAGCACGTCGCACCGCCTGCAGTCTCAACAAGGGGGCGCTGACCCTCGATGGATGGGGGCCGCACGAAGAGGCGGACTGACCAGCCAACTCCATGGAGTGTGGGACGGGAAGGGACGGCCTGTCCGCCTTCGCCTGAGGAAGGGCAATGCAGGGACTTCACCGGTGCTGACGTGCTGCTGAGGGACTTCCAGAGGCGAGCGTAAGGTCCCTTTCTGGTGATGGGCCTGACCCTGACCGCTCCCGGGGCGGGCTGGGCGACGAAGATCATGGCACTGCTCCTACGGCAGGGAAGCCGGCGCCATCGGATCGAGAATTTCCTTGCCAGAATCAAGGAGCACCGGTGCATTGCCATCCGTTACGTACGACAAAACCGCCAGCAGCGATAGCCGCTCGCTGGAGCCTCGTGGCAACCTTCTCGCGGCAAGGTAAATCCCATAAAAAAGCCTCCCGCAAGGGAGGCTTTGCAGAAATCATGACCAGGCGAAGGGACGCCACCACCACAAACAGTTCCTCAGAAATCGTCTTCAGACAGATCCTTAGAAAGGTCGCTATCCAGGTTAGCGCCGAACGCACCCACCATCCGGCCGTCTTCGCCGTACTGGGAGGAGAACGTGCCGGTCACCATCGTCGGAGTCCCGGAATTGTCGTTTTTCCAGAGCTGTCCAGACCACTCGCCGGCGGGGTCGGCGGCTTCGCCATTGACTTCCCACGTTGTCATGGCGTCCGTGCGGGTCGAAATTCTCCCCGTGGTCCGATCGACCACCAGTTGCTCCCGGGTTGAGGTTATGCTATCAATACGGTTGTTCATCAACTGGACAGACCAACTACGAGGCTCACCGTCTGCGCCTACGAAGTTGTCGATAATGCCATTGATGAGCTTGCTGTTGGGGGCGGGGGAGCTGCCGAAATTGGCTCTGATCGTTGCCTTCGCGGTGAAGTGGCCGGAGTCGGGGCTGCCAGATTCGCTGTAGAGAACGTACTTGCCGGCAGCACCGCCCACATACGCTGCGTATCCTCCCGTGGGAATTTCTGTAGGCATTATCCAACCCTGATCACCGTGGGCTGCGTGGAATGCACTTACGACGGCATGCTCACTGTCATCGTCATCAGGATCAGGGCCGTTGTAGATCCACCAACCATAGGAGGTGTAGGTGGTGGGAGTATTCACAAGATATTCTTCTTCTCCTTCGCTTGGTGTATTAGCGATGAAATACCAGTTTACGCCGGTAGGCGACCCTAATGCGAGACTGAAAACGGGATCGGAACCATAATAACCTAAATCAAATCCACTGTTTGTGATTGCAATTGCGCAACCGACAGCCACACTTGTTTGCGCAGTGGTTTTTTCGCAACGGTAAGTGCCGGGCACTCCGTCAAAGAAGCCAGGAAATAATAGGGCATTTGTATCGTCTGGGAATGGGAATAATGCCGAACCAGAAGTTATATCGGCTAATTCTTCATCATTGAGGATTGAGTCGGGTAATGTTTCAGCGCTAAAATCAAACCTGAACATAGCAGTTATGTCGCTGGCAGTGCCATCTTCAATTAGAGACAGCTTATTTTCCTCTCCAATATCGCCACCGTACCTTTGGGCATACGTTATCTTTTCGTTTTCTTCGGGACTCGAGTAGACATAGGCTTCGTACATGCCAGTTACGTCATTTCCGGAGGCCATGTACTTCTTGCCTTCCCAGCCATAGAGAGGGGTAACCATCATCATTTCCTGGTTTTCCATATCTTCCATGTTTTCCATATCTTCCATGTTTTCCATAACTTCCATAAGAACTTGTTTATCAGCCTCAAGAGCCGTATCATCATCAGGACCATCGAAGCTTACCGTGAATTTATCCCCATCATACATGGCCATTCTCCTTCCTTCGCCCGTGTCGTTCAAGGGATCTTCACCGATGCCTTCATACAGTGTAGCGGCCATCTCCTCAGCCTCCCTCGCAGCCTCCCTCGCCATCTCCTCAGCCTCCCTCGCAGCCTCCCTCGCAGCCTCCTCAGCCTCCTTCACAGCGCGTTCGTTTCTGTTTGTTTCGACGGCTGCCTGGGCAGCATCGAGCCGATTGTTGAAGGTCTGAAGCTCCTCCTCGGTCAGGGCGGTTGCGCTAGTGACCTGAGTTCGAGCAGTAGTGATCAGGACATCGACGGCGGCCTCGTCTTCAGCGGTGGAGTCGCTGTTCAGTGCCAAGGCCGCAGCTTCAGCAGCCTGGACCGCCATTTCGACGGCTGTCAAGGCTGCATTCTTCGTGTTCTGAGCATCAACCTCACCCTTGAGGTTCAAGTAGTCCATGGCCGCCTGGGTCAGCGCAGCCGTGACCGTGCCGCCGGTTGACTGCACATTTCCATTCGCCATAACCGTTACCTCGCAGTCATCCCCGCCGCTGGCGCACGAGAACATGACACCACCCATGGCGAGAGACCCGCCCGCCGGGATTGTCACGGGTGCCGCAGTAGAAGCGGGTGCATAATTGGACGGCAAGTTAGCAGGCAGCGCTACTTGCACTGGTTCCACTATTTCCGTCGGTGGCGTCTCTTCCATGCCCGATGTAGAGTGGGCAGAAGTGGTGTCCGAGCTACCACCGCAGCCAGCCAGAAGGGCGCCACAGCAAGCCGCCAACGCAACGGCACGAAGACTGAAATTCGTTTTGGTCATGGTTGTTTTGGTCATGAGGGGCAAAAACACTCCTCCGAGGAGCTTAAAGGACTCACCTAAGATTGTAGCCTACCGGAATCCCTTTTGCAACCACGGAAAGTCCTCTGAGAAGAGACGTCAGTCGTGAAGCAGGTTTTGCATCAGTCAGCAGGCTTTTTCCGGTGGGGAAACGGCGCTGGGCCATGTCAGTTTTCAACGGGCTGGAGGGTCCGGAACAAGGCAACAATCCAGGAACTGATGGGCGCTCAACCATGATTCCGTCTGTGCGGGACGATGCCTGATGCCGATTCCTGACCCTGGCGTGCCTACACCTTCCGGGAATAGTACTCTACCACCAGCAGTTCGTTGATCTCCAGGGCCACCCACTCCCGTTCACAGCCGCCCACCACCTTGGCGGTCAGCTTGTTCTTGTCCAACTCCAGGTGGGGGGGCACGTTGGCCAGACCGGGGAACTCCAGGTTGTCCGTGGTCAGGCGCCTGCTGCCCTTCCGTTCCCGAATGGCCAAGGCGTCTCCGGCCTTGCACTGGTAGCTGGCAATGTCCACCCTGCGGTCGTTGACGGTGACGTGGCCATGGTTCACCAACTGGCGGGCGCCGGGAATGGTGGGGGCAAATCCCAGGCGGAAACAAACGTTGTCCAGGCGATTTTCCAGCAGCTTGAGCAGGTTGGTGCCGGTGGAGCCGTCCTGGGCACGGGCTTTCTTGATGTAGCGCACCAACTGCCGTTCGGAAATTCCGTAGTTGAAACGCAGCTTCTGCTTCTCTTCCAGACGAATGGCGTACTCGGAGCGCTTGCGACGGGCTTGGCCGTGCTGACCGGGGGGATAAGACCGCTTGGCGGACTTGCGGGTGAGACCGGGAAGGTCTCCCAAGCGCCGCGTGATCCTCAGGCGAGGGCCGCGGTATCGAGACATGGGTGGTTCTTGGTGAAGTGGTGGATCGGAAAATCTGGCACCATGGGTTCAGCCATCGCGCCAAACCATTGAGTTTACCCCCCCGGAAGGGCGCCGTCGCCGCTTGGCGCGCCGTGGCGCCGCTCATTGGCCTCATCAGCCTCTATCGGCGGTTCATTTCGCCCCTGCTGGGTCCCCGCTGCCGCTTCAGCCCCAGTTGCAGCGCCTACGCCATGGAGGCCCTGGACCGCCATGGCCTCTGGCGGGGCGGCTGGTTGAGTCTCTGGCGGCTGCTGCGTTGCCATCCCTTCACGGCAGGGGGCCATGACCCTGTTCCCGAGCCATGAGCCACCCCCGGCCACCTCTCATCCTGCTGACCCGCTCCGGGTGCTGCCTCTGTCACGGCTTGGCGGAGCGCCTGGGGCCCCTGGTTCCCCACGGGGCTCTCCAGCTCGTGGACGTGGACGGAGATCCGGTCCTGCAGCAGCGCTTCGGGCTCCTGGTGCCCCTGCTGGTGGCAGGGGCGGATCCCCTGCACAGTCCCGTCCTGCCCCGGGTGCCGCCCCGCCTCAAGGGGTTGGCGCTGCAGCGCTGGCTGGAGAAGCATCTCAACCGATTGCCCCCTTCAGACCCTGGCTGACGGCTCCCGCAACCCGCAAGCTGGGGGCCACGTCCATCGCCGGAGTTGAACCCATGGCCACATCCATGCGCCTCCATCCCCTCCTGAAGGCCGCCGCCATCCCCGTTCCCAGCCGGATGGCGGATCTGGAGATTCGGGCGGTATCAGGGGATTCCAGGCAGTTGCCGCCTGCTGCACTGTTCGTGGGCGTGCCGGGCGCCCACGTGGACGGCGGAGACTACTGGGCATCCAGCCTGGCGGGCGGCGCCGCAGTGGCAGTGATCGGCCCCCGGGCGGCACGGAAACATCCACCGGGACCGGGGGATCCCGTGGTGGTGGTGGACAACCCTGCCGCCTGCCTGGGGCGGTTGGCCTCCGCCTTCTGGGGACATCCCAGCCGGCGGCTACAACTCATCGGCGTGACAGGCACCAACGGCAAAACCACCACCACCCACTGGATTGAGCACTTGAGCACCACCCTGGGGACACCCACCGCCCTGCTGGGCACCCTGCACAATCGCTGGCCGGGGACCGTGCTGAGCGCCACCCACACCACAGCGCCGGCGGACGTGACGCATGGACACCTGGCACAGGCGGCGGCGGACGGCGTGCAGCGGGCCGCCATGGAAGTGAGCTCCCATGCCCTGGCACAGCAGCGGGTGGCGGGGCTGGTGTTCTCCGGCGCCGTGTTCACCAACCTGAGCCAGGACCACCTGGATTTCCACGGGGACATGGAGGCCTATTTCCAGGCCAAGGCCCGGCTGTTTGCGGCAGACACACTCCACGGACAGGCCGTGGTCAATTGCGAAGACAGCCATGGGCGCCGCCTGCGCCGGCAGTTGGGCAGCAAAGCCTGGGGCTGCCGCCTGCTGGATCCCCGGCAACAGGATCGGCATCCGTTGGGGCCGCCGGATGCCGAATTGGTGATGTGTGACCTGGCCATGGGCGCCAAGGGGGCGGAGGGACGGCTCGTCAGCCCCATGGGTGAAGGCCGTTTTCGTTCCCCCCTGCTGGGGCGCTTCAACCTGATGAACCTGCTCCAGGCGGTGGGTGTGCTGTTGAGTTGCGGGGCTCCCTTGGGGCCGCTGCTGGAGCACGTGCCCCACTTCGGGGGCGTGCCCGGCCGGATGGAGTCCATTCCGGCGCCGGATATCACGGTGGTGGTGGACTATGCCCACACCCCTGACGGCCTGGCCAGCGCGTTGCAGGCCCTGCGCCCCTTCGTGGTGGGCCGGCTGATCTGTGTGTTCGGCTGCGGCGGAGATCGGGACCGGGGCAAGAGACCCCTCATGGCGGCGGCGGCAGCAGAACTGGCTGACGAGCTGGTGATCACCTCCGATAATCCCCGTACGGAAGATCCCGAGGGCATCCTGGAGGAGATTTGCGCAGGCCTGAGCGCGGGAACGCCCCATCACCGGGAACTAGACCGGGGCCGGGCGATTCACAGGGCGGTGGCTCAGGCCGGGGCGGGGGACACGGTGCTCATCGCAGGCAAGGGCCACGAAACGGTCCAGATCGTTGACCATGACAACCTGCCCTTTGACGATCGCCGTGTCGCAGCCGCTGCCGTCGCAGAGCGATGATGGGCAGCAGCCATGGCTCAGGTGGCGGCCCTGGGGATCTGATCGTCGTCGGCGTCCTCCAGGTTCCTGGCCTCCAAACCCTCTTCCTCCACGAGGGCGTCGGCCGTGAACTCGATCATCCGCAAGTGGGCGTGGTGGTTGCCTTGGCGGGCATCCTCGAACATGGACTGGATATGGGGCCGGGCAAATCCGGTTTCCCGTAAAATTCTCACCACTTTCAAGCCGGGGAGCAGCGCACCGGTCAAGGCCATGTTCACCCTGTGCTCCGCCACGGCAAAGGCGTTGGCAAAACATTGGCCATCGCTGCGGGTCTCCATTGCAGCCAGGGGATGGAAGAAGCGAGGACAACTCTTAGGGGACACAATCACACTCCAAATGTGATTGAAATCTTAAGCCTCAGGCGGACCCTGGATTTGTGCCAAAGGAAGCAATTTCGGCAATCAGGCGTTCCGACTCCGTGGGCACTGTGGTCACGTGGCAGCAGGCCCGCACACAGTCCGGGGCCTCAAAGCTTCGTAACACCAGGCCCCGCTCCGCCAAGGCATCGACCACCTGCCGAGGCGTGTGGCCCCGAACACGAAAACTCACCAAACCAGCAGGGGGCGCCTCCGGCAACATGGTCTCCACTCCTTCCAACTGCCGCAAGCCGCGCCAAAGACCACCACTGTTGGACCGGATCAGGGCGAGCCGCTGACGGAGATCGCCCACCGCCGTCAGGCTGTGGAGAGACTGAAGCAGACCCGCCATCAAGGGGGTGCAACCGGTGGCAATTTCATAACGGCGGGCATCCCCATGGAGGCGAAGGGGGCGCTCCGGATCCTTGGCCAGGCCCCGCCAGCCAATCATGGTGGGGGCGCCCACCTCGAGCAGTCGCCGGGAGAGCGCCACGGCCCCCAGGCCTTCCGGTCCACAGAGCCATTTGTGGCCAGTGAAGGCGTAAAGATCCGCCGCCGCCACCGCGTCTTCCAAGGGTACGACGCCGACGGACTGGGCCCCATCCACCAGCAGCCATGGGTGATTGGCGTGCTCCTCGAGGCGTTGCCCCACGGCAGGAATGGGCATGGCGGCTCCCGTGGTCCACAGCAGATGGCTGAGCGCCACCAGCCGTGTGCGGGGCTGCAAGGCCTCGTCCAGGCGCTCCAGCACCTGCTCCGCTCCCCAGCAGTCCTGAACCGGGAGGGTCTTCACGCAGAGTTGTTCCCTGCGGGCCATCTCATGGCACGTGGCCACGACGCCGGGATGTTCCCCGTCACTGATCAGCAGTTGATCCCCAGCGCGCCAAGGCAGGCCCCAGAGGGGCAACACACAGCCGGAGGTGACGTTCTCCGTGAACGCCAGACGCTGGGGCGGAACGCCGCAGAGGGCAGCCAATGCCTGGCGAAGCGCGGTGATCCGTTCCCCCACATAGGAAAAGGCAGGCGGGGCGAAGGGTCCCAACTCCTGGATGCGGCGCCAGCTTTCCGCCATGGCATGGAGGGACGCCGTCGGCAACGGTCCCTGGCCGCCGTAGTTGAAGTAGATCTTGTTGGCCAGGGCGGGCATGTCCTGCCGCAACGCGATAATGGCCTGCTCCTGCTGAAGAGGAACGTCAGATCCACTGGCCAATGGCAACCGCGGCGACAGCAGAGAAAATGGTAATCCCCAACGCTATGAGAGGGTTCTGGCCCTGGGAGACCGCATAGGAGGTGACCACGCCGGCCGCCAGGGCGGCAATGGCCAGTTGAGACGTGACGGTCTGTCCATCAAACCCTGGTTTCACGGTGGACGAAAGCAAGAGCAGCGAGACGCTACACGGACCCACATCCCCGGAAACGGGCGCCAGCGGCGGTTGATTACGCAACTTCAGATCTCTTGCGATTTCTTGATCTGCCGGACGGCTATGGTGGGAAGAGGAAAAGTGTGGATCTTACCTCCGGGAGCAGCCTGTGACCACCACCTCCAGCCCCCTCCCCGATCCCGCGCAAGGGGAGAATCCCAAGGGCCCCGGCCAAGCTCCTGACCAGTCCATGGATCCCCCAGCGGCTTCTGCCGTGATGCCACAGAAGATGCCACAGAAGCAGAAGCGGGATTACCTGGTCATTGGGCTCATCATTGCTTTGATGGCCATGATCGTGGCTGGTTTCTTTGCCCTGGACGGCAAGATCGACGCCCTGGAAACAGCCATGAACGGTCGGATTGACGGCCTGAGCGCCAGGATCGATGCCCTGAG
>JXQG01000066.1 GCA_001007665.1 Candidatus Synechococcus spongiarum SP3
CATGGTTTAGGGAGTGGCGCACGGGCTTTGGGGCATGGAGCGGTGGGCATTGGTCACGGCATTGCCCACGAAATCTCCCCTGCAGTCCATGAAGTGAGCAGGGGCATCTTTGGTTCTTAGAAAAAAGATTTTGTCCGTCTTCCATGGAGTTGGGACACCAAGCGGCCTCGGTTCCATTGACTCGCGGTGCTATCGGGCCAAGGGAATGGAAGGATGCCCAGGGCACTACTCTGGACGAGAACCCGAACCCGACAGCATGAGCCTTGCGCTCTCCACCCAGTTCCTCTGCTTCCTGCTGCTCTCCGGCGCTTTGCTTCTGGGAGCTTTGGGGGTTGTGCTGCTGCCCAACGTGGTCTATTCCGCCTTTCTCCTGGGTGGTGTGCTGCTGTCCATGGCAGGGCTCTACCTGCTGCTCAATGCCAGCTTCGTTGCCGCTGCCCAAGTGCTGGTGTACGTGGGCGCCGTCAATGTGTTGATTCTTTTTGCCATCATGCTGGTCAACAAGCGTCAGCCCTTGCGACCCATGCGGGTGCTGCTGCTGCGTCGACTGCTGTCGGTGGGGGTTTGCCTGGGACTGCTGGCTCTCCTGTTACAGGTGGCCCTCACCACCCCCTGGGCCCTCCCCGGCCCCCCATCCATCGGTGAAGCCGCACTCATCCGCATTGGGGAGCATTTCTTCACGGATTATCTGCTCCCCTTCGAGGTGGCTTCCGTGTTGTTGTTAATGGCCATGATTGGCGCCATTGTGCTGGCCCGCCGCGACGTGCTGGCCCGTGATGTGGTCACCGGCGAGCCCACGGATCAAGCCCTCCTGGAACGACAGCGCACACCCCTTATCTCCAGCCAGGACAGAGCTCCTCTCCATCAGCGCCCTCCCCATGATCACCATCACTGACATTCCCCTTCAGGCTTATCTCGTGGTTGCCGCCGTGCTCTTCTGCATCGGTGTCTGGGGGCTGATCAATAGCCGCAACGCGGTGCGGGTGCTGATGAGCATTGAACTCATGCTCAATGCCGTGAACCTGAACATGATGGCCTTCTCCAGTTATCTGGACGGGACGCAAGTGCGGGGCCAAGTGTTTGCCGTGTTCATCATCACCGTGGCCGCCGCCGAGGCCGCCGTGGGGCTGGCCATCCTGCTCTCCCTCTACCGCAACCGCGATACCGTGGACATGGAGCAGTTCAACCTGCTGCGGTGGTAGTGGTTGTCTCCCTTGCCAGCTAGACTGGTCTTGAGCCTGATCAAGCAACAATTGGCTCCCCTGCCCTATCTGCCAGCCCTGAGTTCACGGCTAGCATCATGGAGAAGTTGGCAGCCAACGGCATCGTTTCACCTGACGGTCCGTAGCGTCTGTGGCAACAGGGAGGCGACTGGAATACTTCAGTGGTTTTGAAAAGAACCTCCAATCCTTTGCCAAAAAGAAAGATCCAGGGTTACCCGAGCGGGCTCGCCAAGCCCTGGCATCACGACTGGTACTACTGTGACCACGAGTGTCGTTTTGCTTTGTTGATTTTCCTTAAGCTTGAGAAGGCCCACATGAGTTCAGCAGACTGCAAGCAGATTGAGGACGCCCTCCAGGCCGCTGGCCTCTGGCCAAAATGAATGGCCGGCGGCGGTGCATCCCTCCGGCAAGATCAAGGGCCGTTTCCGCTCTGGGCGAACCCCTGGCGTGGGACAACCATTATCCTGCCCTCCGGCTTGAGTTGCCGTGAAGCTGACCTCTGTCTGGCTGATCTGCCGCGACGGGACGCCCCTGTCAGACCATTGGGGGCGCCTCTGCGCTGAACAACTCAGCGGGTTTGGCGTTGTCTGCCAAATTGCCCGCAGTGGGCTCAACTGCAACCCTTTCCCGGACTTGCTGGCCACGGGGCTGCCGGATTTGGCGGTGGTGCTGGGGGGGGACGGCACCGTGCTCAGTGCCGCCCGTCACCTGGCCTCCTACGGCGTCCCGCTGTTGGCTTTCAATGTGGGTGGCCATCTGGGCTTTCTCACCCATACCCCCAGCCTGCTCCACCAGGGGTCGGAGAGCGGGGAAGACAGCATCTGGCAGCGCATCCGCGATGATCGTTATGCCATCACCCGGCCCATGCTGCTGGAGGCGGCAGTGGATTACGGGGACGGGAGACTGGACTATGGCCCAGTTGGGGACCTCCATCTGGCCCTCAATGATTTCTACCTTCGCCCTGGCCTGGATGATCGCTCCCCCACCTGTCGCCTGGAGTTGGCGGTGGACGGGGAAGTGGTGGACCAGGTCCAGGGGGATGGGTTGATCGTGAGCACCCCCACCGGCTCCACGGGGTACACCTTGGCCTCCGGCGGACCCATTGTCCACCCTGCCATTGACGCCATTGTGGTGAGCCCCATCTGCCCCATGAGCCTCTCCAGTCGCGCCGTAGTGTTGCCCCCGCGGGCCCGCCTGGCCATCTGGCCCTTGGGCGAAACCAGCCGCGTGGTGAAGCTGTGGAAAGACGGAGCCTACGCCGCCACTCTCCATTCCCGGCAGAAGTGCATTCTGCAGCGGGCTCAACGCCATGCCCAAATGCTGGTTCTGGAGCAGCAGCCCTCCTACTTCAAAACCCTGCGCCGCAAGCTGAATTGGGCCGGCAGTCTTGGCAACTCCGCCCCGTCCCCCCCTTGAGGCTCCAACAACACCCAATCCTGATTCTCAAGTCCCAGTCCAGGCGAGCCTAAGACTGTGAGACTATGGCTTCTGGGGCTTCTGGATAGATGGGCGCCCCACCGTAGGCAACAGAATCCAGGAGACAGATCACGTCACAAGCCGCGGAGGTGGCAGCAGGAATCAACCGTGTGGGCGTTGGATGACGTCTTGAATGGTTGTTTTTTGTGGCAAGGGCGGGGAGTGGTTGATCCGAGAGCGGCGGCGGCGGCCCTGCTGCAACCAATACTGGATGCTCACGGCGAACACGCGCCGCCAAGTCTTCATTGTAAAATCGCTGGAGAGAGAGGAACGATCGCACGGGTTGGCCGTGATAGCTCTTGCCGGAATGCGTGGGGAAGGAGGACCATTCCGGCGCCAACCGATGGGCCAGTTCACGCGTGAACTGGCCCCGATCAGCCAATCCCAGCGCCTTGCGCCGTTGAATCAGGTAGAGAGCGGCCTGATCTTGGGAATCGGGTTGGAAGTTTCGTAGTTGGAGGGCTTTTTTCGCCATCCGCCATGTGGTGGGCAGGAACTGATAGGCCCCCGCTGCGGCAGAGGAATAGGGCCAGCGGTGAATGGTCTTGTTGGGATGACGACTCAGGTCGTGGAAGAGGCTGCCCCCAAAGAGAACCTTATAGCCGTTTTTCCCCTGACTCCAGGTGCCCTCGGCAAAGCGAATGGTGTTCAGCAGCGCCCGACGTGGAGGGGTGATATCAAAATCCCGGCCGGCAAGGACCGGCACGGTCCAGGCAACACAGGCCAGAGCCAAGGGTAAGAGACTCCGCAACACTTGCTGAATGCTCCAGAAAACGAGTTGAACCCACTTGCAACCGAAACCTTGCCAAGCCAGACCAGCAGAGGCAATGGCGGTAATGGACACTCAGCAAAATGACCGTTTTCCCTTGGCGGCGAACATTGTCCCCATGGACCGGCAAAGATCCCTCCCCGTTGGGCTATCCAGGCCCTGCCATCACTCCCGCCGGGCCTGGTAGAGGCACTCCTGCCGCCGCAGGGTGGCCTCCGCATCAAACCAGCATTGGGCTGCCCAGAGCAGTCGGTTGCCCTCCAGATGCGCCATGGCAAAGTGACGCAGGGGACGGCCCTGTTGATCGTGGCCGTGACGGGGCACCACGGCGGCGTTGAGATAGGCCGTATGGTGACGATCCAGCAAGAAGGAACGACGCTGACCACCCCCCCTGAGGCGATGGTGCATATGGCCAAAGACCACCAGGGGCAGGGGACGCCAGCGGCGGATCCGGTTGATGGCAGCGGCCAGGTCCAGATCGCCCCAGTCCCGTGCAGGACGGCACCAGTCCCGACCGCAGAGATCATGGGCGGCGCTCCCCAACCCCGTTGGTCCCACATGGGCCAGGAGCACCAGGGGATCCTGGGCCGATACCGTGGCTGCCGCCGTCGTGATCCGTGCGATGGAGGTCTCCAAGGGCACAGGGCCCCAGACGGAGCGCACAGCAGCCGAGAGCACATAGCCTCCGCCAGAACTGGCGGGACGACCGCCAACAACAGCCAGGCCAGGCGGCTCCAACTGCCGCAACCCCCAGCCGCAATGCACGTCCCCCAGCAGGTTCAATTGGCGGTGCAACACCTCACCATAGGCATCTCGTGCAGCGTCATGGTTGCCCAGAACACAAGCCACGGGATGGGGAAGCCTTGCCACCATGCGACTCATGCGGTCTTCCCCCTCCCCCAGATCGCCCACCACCAACACCACATCCGGATCTAGTCGCTCCAGGATGAGGTCGTCAATGGCATCCCAGAGACCATGTAAATCTCCGGCAATGGCAATCCGCATGGGGCAGCGACCCATTCAAGACTCGGTTAGGCTTCAGCATCCTGCCTGATTTTGTCTCCCGTGTTTGCCGCAGCGCCACCCCTGGAAGAGAGGCCTGGGTTGGGTCATGATCCAGACCCAAGGGATCTTCCGGCAGCCATTGGGGAACTGCGGAAGCGGAGGCGGGCCATCATCCTGGCGCACTACTACCAGGAACCCGAGATTCAAGACGTTGCTGATTGTATTGGCGACTCCCTGGAGCTCTCCCGACGGGCCGCTGAGACAGATGCGGATGTGATTGTATTTTGTGGGGTTCACTTTATGGCGGAGACCGCCAAAATCCTCAACCCCTCCCGCCTGGTGCTGCTTCCTGACCTGGAGGCCGGCTGCTCCCTGGCTGAAAGTTGTCCCCCTGGAGCCTTTGCCAGCTTCCGGGCCCGGTATCCCGACCATCTGGTGGTCAGTTACATCAACACGTCAGCAGCCATCAAGGCCCAGAGTGACTTGATTTGCACCAGCAGCAATGCCGTGGACCTGGTGCGCCAGTTGCCGGAGGACCAGCCCATCCTCTTTGCGCCGGATCGCAACCTGGGCCGGTGGGTGGAGCAAAAAAGTGGTCGCCCCATGGTGCTTTGGCCTGGTAGCTGCATCGTCCATGAAACCTTCAGTGAGGCTGCGGTTTTAGCGCTGAAGCAGGCCCATCCGGAGGCTGCGGTGATTGCCCATCCGGAGTGCCAGGAAAACCTGTTGGATCTGGCTGATTTTATTGGCTCCACCAGTCGTTTGCTCAGCCATAGCCGCAGCGTCGCTGCCCCGGCGTTCATTGTCTTGACAGAGCCCGGCATCCTGCACCAAATGCGCCGGTCCATGCCCGACAAAATCTTTCTGGAGGTTCCGGGACTGGATGGGTGCAGTTGTAATGCGTGCCCCCATATGCGTCGCAACAGCCTGGCCAAGCTTTGGCGCTGCCTGGAAACCCTGGAGCCCCGCATTGAACTGCCAGAAAACCTGCGGCAACAGGCTTTGGTGCCCATTCAGAGAATGCTGGCCATGACCCGCTGAGCGGGTTGCTGCTTGAATCAGTGACCGATGCTACATGGACTTGTGGTGCTCGTCCCAATGCAGAGGAACGGCCCAGCCAGGATCAGGGAAATTCGTACAACCGTAACCTTCTCAGCAATCATGCTCGTCAAGACAATTATTGCGGACCTTGTCTGGGAAATCGAATTTCTGCAAGGTCGCTGGGCCATGGCACGTCAGGACTGGCAGATCCTCAACCGGCAAGCTCTGAACCATCAGGTCATGCACCACAGATTGCAGGATGAGTTGCAGAGTTTACGTTGCCGTGTCCAGCATGTGGAAGAGATTGCCCGGTCCCTCCACGCGGCGGGTGGCGAAGCCGTGGGGCTGAGCCTTCTTCAGGCCATCTGCAGGGCAGTTCTGACCGAAAGCGACGAGCAGCATTGCTCCCCCTCGGAAGCCTCGCCTAGCTGTCCCCATCCTTTGCCAACCGTGGTCGGTCATCCTCGCCACGGCTCAGTTCCTGGTCAATCAGCAGCAACGCTGCAGCATCCTCACCAGCCAGACGCACGCGACTCATCATGTAGGCAGCTTGGGCTTCCGAGTCCGTCTGCTGTTGAAGGATACCGTCCAGAAAAACGGAGGTGATGTAGTCTCCGGCCCTCTCGGCCATGGAATAAATTTGCTGCGCTGAGGCCGTCACCGCCACTTCGTTGTCGAAGACGAACTTGGTTGCGGCTTCCACGCTGTCCCAGGTGTCTGTATTGGGTTGCAGGGTGGCCAACTCAACAGGTTGGCTGCGATCAATGAGGTGGTCCGCTACAAGGCAGGCATGCTGGTGTTCACTCAGGGCCTCCTGGCGCGCAAATGCGGCAAACCCTTTCAGGTCGCGCTCTGCAAACCAGACGGCCAGGCGGAAGTAGTCATAGCTGGCTTGCAGCTCCATCTGCAGATGGAGCTGCAGATGGCTCAGAACATCGGCCGCCAGGGCACGGGGGACGGGGCGACGGCGCTGGGCCGGCCGACTTGCAACGGCCAGAGCTTCGGTGTTGGGTGTTGTGGTCATGGTTGGGTGGTCTCCACGTGAGGCTAGATTGCCCGGTCAGGCTCCACCACGATCATAATCAAACATGACTTGGTGACAAAAAAGTCATTAGCTTTGTGACAAATGTCACAACCAGTACGGTTTTCGGTGGCGCCGGTGGCGCCTGGATTGTTGAGACTGGACTCAATCCTCCAACCGAACCGAACCTATGCATCCCGTTGCCTCAGTTCAGCGCAAGCGCAAAAAAGGCTGTAAGCGGTCCAAATGCAGCAAATGGAAGGGCGGCTCCTGCCGCTGTGGTCGTGATTAACAGCCAAGCTGGTGGGCCAGATCCAGCATGCTTTCACTGACCACGTCAAAATCGTGCTCAGCCTTGCAATTACGGTCCTGCTGGAGGCCATATTCCGTGGGCCGTGCAATGAAAGCTGTGCGCAAACCGCAGGCCCGGGCAGCGAGGAGGTCACTGTTGTGGGCCGAGCACATCATCACCTCTCCAGGTGTTAACCCCAACCAGTCCACGCTTGTCAGATAGGCCTGAGCCATTGGCTTGTAGGCCTGCGCTGGTTCGGCACCCAGGATCACGTCCCACGGCAGCCCTGCTGCCTGGCCATGTTAACCAGCAACGCCACGTTCCCGTTGGACAGGGTGCCAAGTATGAGTTGGCTCTTGAGCCGCATCAACCCCGGCACCGCATCTGGCCAGGGATCAAGCCGGTGCCAGGCCCGGTTGAGGTGGTCAATCTCCGGTTCCGTCAGGCCAGTGATCCCGAACTGCTTCAGCACCTCCGTCAGTCCTTCGCGGTGCAACACGTCGAGCCGCACGAAGTCGCGTCTGCCGCTGCGCACTTGTTCCATGGCTGGCTGATACTTGCCGCGCCAGGCATCCGCGAAGCCGGTCCAGTCAGCGGTCATGCCCTTCGGTTCCATGAGGCTCTTGGCTTGGCGTGCGACACTCTCCCGCTAGTCCACCACCGTGCCGAAGACATCAAACAGCAAGGCCTTGACCATCACCCTAGCCGGCTTCCTGGACCAAAGACAGAAGGCGGGGGGAGACCTTTGTTCCAGGACCGGAGTCCACTTCCAGGAGGTGGGCTTGCCGCGCCTTGCTGATCAGGCGCGTGGTGGTCACCCGTGTGGTGCCGATGAGCTCCGCAATGCGCTCATGGCTCAGACGAAACGACAAGGTACACCAATCCCCACAGCGCCGCCCCAGCCGCGACACCAGCAAGCCAAACAGGGCTTGCAGTCGCAATTCAGCGGTCTTGAAATGGCGGATCCGTAACAGTTGCAAGGTCCACTCGTTCACGGTGCAGATGCCCATGTCACTGCTTTCCGGGTGAACCACAAAGCTGAGGCTGGTGAGCGCCTCGATACAGACGCCTTCACTGCAAAGACGGTCCGTTGTAATGCGGTCGCTCTGCTGCAGAAACGCCAGGGTCATGCCCTGGGTTTCTTCACAGGGACAGAGCACACGGCCAACACCGTCGAGAACCTCGATCTGCCTCGATTCACCGGCACTCACAGGATCAAGGAGGACCGTTTGTCCAGCAGGCATGCGGATGACTCCACGGGGGGCTTCCGGCATGGGTCGATACAGGGGAGAAAGCGTCGTCACAAGCACGAGAGTCATCCAGGACTTGCAGCCTAGAGGCAATTCCTGGTTTATTGCAAGGGATTCTCAATTAAAAGAGAATTATAGAGACTGGTTCTCAAGAAGAGTCCAGCGGCAGGCCATGGCTACAGTCCCTGGAGCCAATTCAGCAGGGCTTGGCGGTCCTTGGGGGTCAAGGCCAGGTAGTTCTCCCTGGCGCCCTCGGCTTCACCTCCGTGCCAGCGGATGGCCTCATCCACAGTGCGGGCCCGCCCATCATGGAGATAGCCGGCCTTGCCGTTCACCCGCTGGGTCAGCCCCAGGCCCCAGAGGGGTGCTGTGCGCCACTCCGCGGAACGGGTGAAACCATGCTCCGCCACACCGTCATCAAGGCCAGGCCCCATGTCATGCACCAACAGGTCTGTGTAAGGCCAGATGGTTTGACCGCGGATGGCCGCCACCACGGCGTTGGGATCTGTGCTGGTTTCATGGCTGGGCACATGGCAGGCGGCACACTGCAACTCCCCAAACAATGCACTGCCTTTCGCCACCACCGGATCCCTTGCGGGTCTCCTGGCGGCTGGCGCCCCAAGGCTCTGGCTATAAAAGGTCACTGCTGTCAATTCGTCCCAGGTGATATCAGCGGGCTGCCCTTCGTCCGTCATGTTGGTCTCCGGACCAGTTGCCGTGGTCAGCCCCATGTCGTTGATGTAGGCCTCGGCTGTTTGCTCCTGCACGGTGGCTGTCCCTGCTTTCCAGCCAAAACGCCCCAACTCCTGCCGACCCTGTCCTCGCTCCAAAACCACGGGCCGGCCGGAAATGCCATCACCATCCCGGTCACCAGGATCAGCATGGCTGAGGATGGCCTGGTCCGGAACGGCTTCCAGGAGGCCCAAACCAATGAGGGGGGGTGCTGTTCGCAGAGAACGGTTCATCTCGGAATCCGCCACCATGTCGCCATCGGGACGGATCAGGCCCACATGAACCTTTTGCAGGGGCGGTTCATCGCCTGCTTGTGGTTCCTCATGCCATGTGAGATCCATGGTGGCCTCCGGCTGGTGGCCAAAAATTGCGTGGTCCTGGACTTGCCACTCCCATGCGGGCACTGGCGCTGTCCCATCGGCCTCCTGAAGCGCCACCCGCACCAGAGAGACACCGGGAACAGGGGCGCCACGGCCATTGCGTACATGGCAGGCGACGCAGGAATTCGCATTAAACAAGGGCCCCAGGCCCGCACCCTCATGGGTGGCCAAGGGGATATGGCTCCGCTCAAAGAGAGGGTCGCCAATGTCATGGCGGGCGATCTCGTCGGCAGTCAAGTTTGATGCTGGTTTCTCAAATGCTGCCGAAGTGCGATTAAAGACTGTCAAAACACCGGCGGCAAACTGAGAATCGGCTGCTGACAATGGATTCTGTACAACTACCATCAGCAGAGTCACAATAATTGCACTGAAAAAGATAAAAATTCGACGAGACATCACCCCTGTCATGGTCACAAGTCGCACAAGTTTTCTCTTGAAATAGAGATTTCAGCCCAGTACTTCAGAAGCTGTCCAGTGTTGTAAGCGCCTGGGTCATCAAGCTGAACGCGGATTCCGTGGCTTCAACAGCCGTCTCCATGGATTTCACCACCCCGGGATCATCCAGCCGCTGACTCAGCCTGGAGGGCATAGCCTCGGCAGCGACAACACCCATGGCCAGGGTGGCCGAGAGTTGCTGGGCCAGGTCCACGTCTTTTTCGGCCAGCAGTTGTTTCAAGCCCGTATCTTCAAACACGCTTTGCGCGCCATGGATATTGGCTACAATGTCAGCATTGGTGGTGCCACTGAAGCGGCTTTCCAGAGCCTCCGGGCCATCCTCCAGAACAGCCCCCAGCTTCTCCAGATGCACCTCCTCCAAGGTGCCGATGGCCCCTTCAATCATTTCAAGGACGGTGCCCTCAGGGTCGCTCATCAGCTTGGCGCCAAAGCCATCGGCTCCCGTCCAGCGACTCAGCAACTTGTCGGCGGTGTCATGGAGGGCCGCTCCAGCCAAGGCAAGGTAGCTGGTCTGCTGGGGTGTCAGGTCCGCAGCCGTGGGCGGCTTCCTGCTGTCGCCATAGAGAACGAACTCAATGCCGTGGAAGCCGATGGACGTGGTGCCCAAACGGGAGAAGGTGTCTGCCGTGAAGGGATCCGTCGCGAACGCCTGCTCCAGCTCCAGCACACTCACGGGCCAATCGTCCAGATCACCATCCAGGCCCTCTGTTTCCGCAGGACCGAAGGCCCAGCTTTCCGTTGCTTCCCAGAGCGGTCGCGTTTCGACCCATTGCTGACGGGCTGTGGCCAGGTGCGCGTCGGTTGGTTCCTTCGCCAGTGTCTGGAGCGTCTCCTTCAGGTCCTGACTCTCCTCGGCCAGCGCAGTGTAGGACGGCAAAACCAGACTGTCGACAAATGTGCGGCTCACCTGGGAAGGGGTTACGCCATGGGGGTGGTCGTCATGCGGTTGGTTGTGAACACAACCAATCACAAGCAGGCTTGCCGCCAGAGGACTTAGCTTAAGGATAAAAGGACGGAATGCAGTCATGGGGGACTTGTAAGGTAAGGTTTCAGCAAATTGAGGCGCTTCGGCTCAAGACGTAGAGACGGGCAACGCGTCACCTGCTCCAACAATTTTCCTCACATTCTGTGATTGGCTTCAGTCTAATCAGACCCAGCTGAGTTGGCATCAGTACATCTAAACGTTGCTTTTCTTACTTCAGGGCACCTCAAAACGGAGGAAAGGAAAATCTGCTGCGGCCTGTTCTTCAGGCTGTCCGGACCTTACGGTGGGAAGGATGGGGAGGAGGCTTCCCAATCAGGCATGGCCTGTCCAGCATCCATATGCAGCACACAAACGGAAGACCCTCCCAAGAAAGCAGTGCTCGCTATTGTCCACGAACCCTGAAACGAGGGTTCCGAATGGCTGCTCCTCAGGTGCTCCTCAGGAGCCTGTGGTCACCAGAGGAGTGTGCTTCTGAGCATGACCCCGTGCTCGGCAGACGCATCACCGCTAGTGGTCTCCGAGCGTGTGGCGTCCAGCTCCAGCTCCAGTGGGCGGTGGGCGGTGAGGTTGTCCTGTGAAGCAGGGGAGAGCCGCCAGCCGATGCGGTAGTCACGGACCTTCTCCGAAAAGGCGA
>JXQG01000067.1 GCA_001007665.1 Candidatus Synechococcus spongiarum SP3
GTGTACCCCGCCCATGGCCATGCAAAATCCTGTATGGCACACTTTTGAAGGCCAATTCAGAGGTTCCTAAGCTTGACCACCCCAAGATCTGTACGCTGACGCCAAACTATTCTTGCGAGAATTAAGCTCACTTTCTGTAAGACATCCTTCGCGGGTTCGGACGCATCGCTGTGGAGTGGGAGTAGGAGTGGGAATGGGTGGAGTGGATGTCACATCACCACCACCACCACCACTACTACAGGCAGCGAGGGCAATGGAGAGGCCAGCAGCAGCAAGGCCTTTGAAGAACTGGGGTAGTGGTGTGTGTTCAAACCCTGCTTGTTGGGGACGCTTGCGCTGTCCTGTGAGTGAGGTTGCCATTGCTGGAAAGGGGAGTTGGGGGTTGGTCATAGGGCCCAGAGTTAAAAGATCAGGGGGAGAAGATGTGTCCTAGCGCTTCTCTGCTTCTGTCTAATTAAAGCACACCCAACTGAAGCTACCATTATTTCCCAAAGCAACTACACAATGATCATTGTTTTTGCTTTGGGGAATTTCATAGAAAGGGACTTCTACATAATCTGAGTGAAGATTCTCACAACGCTCAAATCCACCACTTAGTCTCAGATCCTTGTACCAAGGATTGGTATTATCTCCATCCCATAAGATTTCAAAAGGATCTTCAAATCCACCACTTAGTTTCAGATCCTTGTACCAAGGATTGGTATTATCTCCATCCCATAAGATTTCAAAAGGATCTTCCGTGTCTACACAAAAACTAGTTGTTGATCCAGAAACAGGATGTGTTGTTCTGCCGTTTATGCCACCTACTCTTGCATGAAAATATACAGTTTCATTAAGATCAAAAGTAAGTCTATGATTGCACTCGTTATCATCCAGATTAGCCCAACCATTAGCAGTCCAGGCGTCATTGCTACTGCGATGGTACATAGTGGCTATAGATACATCCTCGTCACTCTGATTACAAATTATCAAATCTGCACGCGCAGGCACAGCCGCCCCCGATGCCAGGGTCACCGAGAGGATTGTCACCGAGAGGATTGAGGCCAGCGAGGCCAGGTTTACCGAGGCAATGCAGGCCAACGCAGCAACTGATGAGTAGGAGGCGATCGTATGCGCTTCAAGCGTAAGCAAGTGCATCTGAGAAAGCACCCTCATCAAGTCAATCTTTACAAAAATTGATATTCGTTGAGAGCCTTGCCCCTCAGCCTTCCCCCACCCCTTGCTACGGCAACGGGAGACCCCAACTCAGGACATGCTCAGACCTTAGCCGCCTGCAGGGTTTCCAGCACCCGGTCAAGCGTATCTCCCGTGGCCCGGATCTCCGCCTTGAGTTCCGCTTTATCCTGTTTCATCTCCGCTTTGACTTCTTTGACCTCCGTCTTGAAGTCAGATCTGAACTCTTTGAAGTCGGCTCTGACCTCATCGATGCGCTTGTTCAGCCTGGCCTCAGTAGTCCGAATTTCCTCGCGGAGTCTGACCTCAGTGGCCTGAAGCGCCTCAGTAAATCTCTTCTCGCTGGTGTCCATCCTTTCCGTAAACCGGGTCTCGTTGGCCTGAAGCGCCTCGGCAAATCTCTTCTCGTTGGTCTTCATCCTTTCGGCAAACCTGGCCTCGCTGGTCTGAAGCGCCTCAGTGAACCTCTTCTCGTTGGCCTGCATTGCCTCGGTAAACCTGGCCTCGCTGGCCTCAATCCTCTCGGTGACCCTGGCCTCGCTGGAGCGAATTTCAGCCTTGACCGATTGAAACTCGGCCATGAAGCCAGTGACCAGGGGGGTCACCAGGGCAATGATGACGGTCACCACCACAATCGGCCCCAACCAACGCTGCCGCCATGGCGTTGCAGGCGCCGCCACCGCTGCAGGGACAGCCCTGGCCGGAGGCTGTTCCTTGGGGGTGGAAGGGTCGGATGTGGGCGTACTGGAGGTCATTGGTCAAGGCAGGGGCATGGCTTACCGCCATGGTTCCCCCAGTTTAGGGAGTGCGTCTCCACGCTTTCCACGCCAGGGGCATGGGCTTTCCTTAAAGAACTGCAAAAGCCCTGCCCCTGAAACCAGGATTTGTGCTGTCCGTCTGCCAGCCTACCAGGGGCCTTTCAGAAGGCCACTCCCCGATGACCCGTGGCACGATTCCGATGAAGCGTCTTGGTACTTGGCTGCTGGCGGCAGTGATGGCCATTGGGCTGCTCTGCACCATGGCGCCGAAGACCGCCTTGGCTGTTGAGCTGCGCAATGCCGCTGATGCCAAATTGGCGGAGCAGCAAGAAGGTCTGGTGGACTTGAACAATGCCTCCGTGCGGCGCTTCCAGCAGTTCCCCGGCATGTATCCCACCCTGGCGGGCAAAATTGTTGTTGGCGGTCCCTACAAGAGCATTGACGACGTGCTCAACCTGGACCTGACCCAGCGGCAGCAGGAGTTGTTCAAGAAGTACAAGGACAACTTCACGGTGACAGATCCCGAATTGGCACTGAACGTGGGCTTTGATCGCATCAACGACGGTCAATACCGCTAAGGCAGCCAACGGGTGTTGCCGCTAACACCCCGGGTCCTGCGGGCCAATGAAGCCTGATTGCCCCATCTTTGACCAGGTATGGGATGTGGTGGTTGTGGGCAGTGGCGCTGCCGGCCTCATGGCCTGCCTTGTGTTGCCAGCCGAGCTCAACGTCCTCCTGCTCACCAAGGATTCCCGGGCCCGCTCAGCCAGTCGCTGGGCCCAGGGGGGCATCGCCGCGGCGCTGGGGCCGGATGATTCCACAGATGCCCATTTTCACGACACCTTGGCGGCGGGCGCCGGGCTCTGTGAGCCCCCCGCCGTGCGACTGCTGGTGGAGCAGGCGCCCCGCTGTGTAGAGCGGCTTCTGTCGTTGGGGGTGCGGTTTGACCGGCAAGGGGGGCAGTTGAGCCGCACCATCGAAGCGGCCCACAGCCAGCGGCGGGTGCTCCACGCGGCGGATCAAACCGGTCGGGCCATCGTGGAGGTGCTCCAGGCCAGGGTGCGGGAACGGCCCCGCCTGCACCAGTACAACGACGCCGTGATGTTGCAGCTCTGGCGGGAAGGGCAACGCTGCTGTGGCCTGCAACTCATGGCGGCGGGCGTGATCGGCTGGCTGCGGGCCGGGGCCGTGGTGTTGGCCAGTGGGGGGGGCTGTCGCCTGTTTGCCCAGACCACCAACCCCCCTCTCGCCAGCGGGGACGGGGTGGTGATGGCCTACCGCGCCGGCGCCGTGGTGCGGGATCTGGAGTTTGTGCAGTTTCACCCCACGGCCCTGATGATTCCGGGAGCGCCCCACTTCCTCATCAGTGAAGCGGCCCGTGGAGAAGGGGCTGTGCTCCACAGTCTGGATGGCAGTGATCCGGTGGCTGCTGTGGGGGGCGGCAATCTGGCCAGCCGTGACGAGGTGAGCCGCGCCGTGGCCGAGCACATGGTGCGCCGTGGGGACACCCATGTGTGGCTGGATCTACGCCCCATCGGCCAGGAGCGCCTGCTGCGGCACTTCCCCTCCATTCTGGAACGCTGCCGCGCCTGGGGCATTGATCCCCTCACCATGCCGGTCCCGGTGGCCCCCGCTGCCCACTACTGGATGGGTGGGGTGGAGACCGATCTCAAGACTCGCACCACGGTGCCAGGTCTCTACGCCCTCGGGGAGGTGGCCAGCAGCGGGGTGCATGGCGCCAATCGTCTGGCCAGCAACTCCCTGATGGAATGCCTGGTCTATGCCCACCAACTGGGGCAGGGGACCCTGGATCTGGATCCCGGCCCCTGCACCGTTCCCGTCCACCGTCCAGCCGCTCCCGTTGCGGTGACCAGCCAATCCATGATGACCGCCCGGGAGATCAGCCGCCGGATTCGTGATCTCTGCTGGACCAGGGCAGGGGTCAATCGCCAGGAAGACGCCATGGCCATGGCCCAGCAGCACCTGCAGGTGCTGGCCCACGGGTTGGAGCACAGACCGGAACTGGCCTGGCGCAAGACCAGTACTCCCGGTGACCGGCACCCCATCCTGCCCCAGGCCATGGGACTTCTGCGCCGTTGGGTGGAGGTGGAACACCTCTGTGCCCTGGGGCTCTTGCTGTTGGAGGCCGCCCGCTTCCGCCGGGAAAGCCGGGGTGGTCATTACCGCCTGGATCACCCGGCTCAACAGCCCTTCTGGCGCCGCCACAGCCGCCAGCAACAGGGTCGGTCCATCAGCAGTCGCCCTGTGGGCATTGAAGACTGACCGTTTGGAGCGCCTTGGCGCCCGCCGCTCACTGGGCCCCAACGTGTTCAGCGTGTGGGGATCAAGACGGCGCCAAATCACTTGGTGTCCGAGGTTGGCGATCTCCACCTGCGGCACAGAGCAGGAGCGGGACGTGAACGCCCCAAGAACATCATCGCCGCTGGGGTGGCGGCGAGGCTCAACGGCAGTGGAGCCAAGAGCCAAGACGGGCATGCCTGCATCTGGACAGGAAGCGGTAACCACCCGAAGAAGGAGGCAACATGCTGAGCTTGAACAAGGAATTCCCGCCCTTCAGGGACGGGAGAAGGTCAACGAGAAGAGCTGCTGGAGGTGGAGGTTGCGGAGGGCAGAGTGGGGAACAGACGCTCCCCTGTGTAACCGGAAGCATCCGCCAACTCTTCAGGATTCTTGATTCCCGGTGTGAGCAGTGCTCCATCAATTTCCCAGGTGGGATAGGACTGAATCTCCTTTGCATCACAGAGTTGGGGTTCTGCGTTGTAGCCGTCCCGGGCACACTCCACAATGGCCAGAGCCTTGGCGGCCTGTTTCCCGAACAACTCCTTCTGCACACGGCAAGCGGGGCACCACCAGGCTGTATAGATCACGGCACCGGTTGCCTTCAGGTGCTCAGCCAAGGCGATCTGGGCGTCGTTGCTGGGGGTGGTGATGGCGGGTGGATGTTTGCCGTCCGGGTTGGCCGCCTGACGACTGGGATCACTGGCCTGGATCCAGGCAAAGGAAGCCACCGCCACAATCAGGGTGATGATCATCGCCCGAAACACCTGTGCCCCCATGTCGTCCCAAGTGTGGCCCAATAGGGCAATCAGGAACAACAGCACCGAGAGAATGGCCGAGAGCAGGCAGAAAAAGCAGAAGGCCTGAATTACCGCCACCATCAACCCCACCAGGCTGAGGCTGAACACCGCCATGGACAGGCACACGGGCATGAGCAGTGGCCACGTGGCGCGGTTGAACTGCCAGCGACTTTGCCTGGACACCAACAGGGGGACCACCGCCAACACCAGCACCGTGGCGTAGGCCAGAAAGCCGAACAGCGCCAAGGGTTGTCCCAAAACAGTGGCCCAAGGACTGTTGAGCACGATGTCGCACCCGTCCCCGGTGACAGGGCAGGCCAGCTCCGGAACAATTTGCCACCGTTTGAGGGTGATGAGTCCTGTGTCAACAGCCCCGATCGAGGCCAGAACCGCAATGGCCAGGCGGGGCCATCGGTCCACAGACTCATTGCGGTTGCGCCGGATCAGCCGTGAACTGCCCATTCAAGCTCCGTCGTGTTCCCTTCATCTTGACACCAGGATGGACAAGCGGATGGCAGAATGGCCACAAGGTCGCTTTTTCTCAGCTCCCCATCCTTGATGACCACGCAACCACCCAACCGTTGCCAACAGGCAGCCCTGCTGTTCGCTGGCGTCAGCTGCAGCCTCCTGGCTCTCGGCAGCTGGTCTCCTGACGCGTCTGCCCATCCCCATGCTCCTGGTGCGGCCACCGTCCCCCATACCCATGGGGTCACCACACTTCCCCAATCCACTGACCGGTCTGCTGATCCAGCCTTGTGGCTTGCCGGGTTGAGCTGTGCCATGTTGGCTGTGCCCGCATCTCGTCGTTGGCGATCTCAAGTGCGGTCTCAAGGGTGAAACCGGTCCCTTAGCTGTGCAACCCGTTGGGGATCCACGGGATTGTCCAGTCGGCCATCCTGTTTGAGCGCCGAGGCCACGATCACCCCATGACAAAGGGGACCCAAATGATCCGCAGTGGCAGGCCCGAATCCACTGCCAATGAGCACAGGCGCTCCCTTTGCTGCATGACGGGCCTGCTGCAAGATCTCGAGTTCCACCGGAGTTCCTGTGCCGTCCCCTGACACGATCACCCCGTCCGCGCCACCCCGCTCCAGGGTGTCCTGAACCGCCATGTGTACAGGTAGAGGCGCCAGGGGCAAGGCGTGCTTGACCAGTACGTCCGCCAGCACCGCCACGTTATCGGCAGCCAGGAGGCGTCGTTGACGCAGAAGCTGGGCAGCGCACCCCTGGAGCAGGCCCTGGTCGGTCACCATGGCCCCGCTCAGAACGTTCACCCGGATAAACCGCGCCCCGCTGGCCACGGCCACAGCCAGCGCGGCAGCACCGTCATTGCGCAGCACGTTGATCCCTACCGGCACGGGAACCGCATGAACCACGGCGGTGGCAATGCGCCCCATGGCGGCAATGGTCTCCGGCGGCACTTGGCGGGGGAAAAAGGGGTGATCCCCAAAATTTTCCACCAGCACCGCGGTGGCGCCGCCACTGACGTAAGCTTGGGCATCCGCCAACGCCAACGCCTCCACCGCATCCATGTCCCCTCCCCAGCCTGGGGCGCCCGGCAGCGGGGGCAGGTGGATCACACCGATCAACGGCCGGTGCTCCCCAAAGAGTTGGCGCCAGCGGGTCATGCGTGAGTGACTGAGATCCATCTTCAAAGCACAGGCCGGGGTGAGAGGTCATGATGGCAAGACCACTCTGCCAGCCCCTTGCACGCGTCCAGTTCCCCAGCATCTGCACCTGACGCCACGGCTCGATCCCGCGGGAAGCGTCCCACCGTAGCCTTTGCCCATCTGGGCTGCGAGAAAAACCGGGTGGACACTGAGCACATGCTGGGGCTGCTGGATGCCGCCGGCTACGGGGTCAGCAATGACGAGACCGCCGCTGATCTGGTGGTGGTGAACACTTGCAGCTTCATTCAGGAGGCGCGTCAGGAGTCGGTGCGCACCCTGGTGCGGCTGGCGGAGGAGGGAAAGCAGTTGATCATTGCCGGTTGTTTGGCTCAACACTTCCGGGCGGAACTGTTGGAGGCCCTGCCCGAGGCGCGGGCCGTGGTGGGCAGCGGCGACTATCAGCACATTGTCTCCGTGCTGGAGCGGGTTATGGTGGGGGAGCGGGTCCAGCAGGTGAGCGCTGTGCCCACCTTCCTGGCGGATGAGCACGTGCCTCGGAAGCGCACCACGGCCAATGCCGTGGCCTATGTGAAGGTGGCGGAGGGCTGCGACTACCGCTGCGCCTTCTGCATCATTCCCCACCTGCGGGGCAACCAGCGCTCCCGGTCCATGGAATCCATCCAGGCCGAGGCGCAGCAGTTGGCGGAGCAGGGTGTGCAGGAGTTGATCCTCATCAGCCAGATCACCACCAACTACGGCTGTGATCGCTACGGCAAGCCCATGCTGGCGGAGTTGTTGCGGCTGCTGGGGACCGTGGCGATTCCCTGGATTCGGGTCCACTACGCCTATCCCACCGGCCTGACACCCGAGGTGCTGGCGGCGTTTCGGGAGGTGCCTAACGTGCTGCCCTATCTGGATCTTCCCCTGCAACACAGCCATCCGCAGATCCTCAGGGCCATGAATCGTCCCTGGCAGGCGGACGTGAATGGTGCGCTGCTGGATCGCCTGCGGCAGCAGGTGCCGGATGCCACCATCCGCACCACCCTCATTGTGGGATTCCCCGGGGAAACAGAGGCCCACTTCTCCCACCTGGAGGATTTTGTCCAGCGCCAGCAGTTCGACCATGTGGGGGTATTTGCCTTCTCTCCGGAGGAGGGAACCACCGCTGCAACCTTGCCCAACCCTGTGCCCCATGCCGTGGCCCAGGCGCGCCGTGACCGGCTCATACAGCTTCAGCAACCCATCGCCCAACAGCGGAATCAAGCCTGGGTGGGGCGCGTTGTTCCCGTGTTGGTGGAGGAGGACGACCCAGCCACCGGCGAAACCCGTGGCCGTTGCAGCCGCTTTGCGCCGGAGGTGGACGGGGTGGTCCATCTGCAGGGGCCAGCCCGGGTGGGCGCCATGGTCCGGGCCCGCATCACCGCTGCCCATCTCTACGACCTGGAAGCCACCATGGCGGACCATGCAAATCCCTGACCAGGCTCAATCTCCTCGGGGCCCACGGCGGTGAATCGTCCCTCCTGGTCCGAACTGATCCGGGTGTTCCTGCGCATTGGCTTGCTGGGTTTTGGCGGCCCCCAGGCCCACATGGCCCTGATGCGGGATCAGGTGGTCTGGCAACGCCAGTGGGTGAGCACCCAGGCCTTTGCCGAGGGGGTGGCCCTGTGCGAGACCCTGCCTGGCCCCGCCTCCAGCCAACTGGCCATGGTGCTGGGATGGCTCTGTCGCGGTGCTTGGGGAGGGCTGGTGAGCGGCTTCTGCTTTTTGCTTCCTGGGCTGATGATTGTGCTGCTGCTCAGTGAGCTGTGGCGCCGGGGGCAGGCCATGGCCAGCTTGATCACGGTGCTGGTTGTGGTCAAACCCGTTGTGGCGGCCGTGATCTGGGCGTTTGTGGCCAGGTTGATGGGGCAACAGCGGCGGCCATGGCAGCAGGCCATGGCCGTCTCCGTGGCCTTTGGTGGTCTCCTCCATCAGTTCAGTCCCCTGGTGTTGCCCGCCGGGTTGCTGTTGCTTGCAGCAGGAGCCGCCAATAGCTGGCGAACCGCCATGGGTGGCACTCTCCTGCTGCTGCCCGGTCTTGCCCCATGGTGGGCTGGACTGGGGTGGGTCCAGGCGCCATGGTTCTGGCTGGTTCAGTTGACCTGGGTGTTCCTCCAGGCAGGGGTGCTGGTGTTTGGCGGTGGGTTGGTGATCATCCCGCTGCTGCAGGACCAGGTGGTGGAGCTGGGCTGGCTCAGTGGGGCGCAATTCCTGGACGGCGTGGCCATTGGCCAGGTGTCCCCGGGGCCGGTGGTGCTCACCAGCACGTTTGTGGGCTATCAGGCGGGTTGGGCATCTGGTGGCGGCCTCACAACAGCAATGCTGGGGGCCCTGGTGGCCACAGCGGCCATCTTCCTGCCCAGCACCCTGTTCATCCTGGTGGGCACGCCGCTGTTGCAGCGCATTCGCCGGAACGCCAGCGTTCAGCGCTTTTTGGACGGCATACTGGCTGGTGTTCCCGGTGCTGTGGCCGGCGCCGCCATCCCCCTCACCTGGGCCAGTCTTCAGGCAGAAGAGCCACGCATCAGTCTGGCCTTGCTGGCGCTGTTTTGCACCTCCCTACTGCTGAACTGCTGGCTCAAGCCGTCCCAACTGGTGCTGCTGGGCCTGGGCCTGGGCCTGGTTATGGCGCTTCTGCCGGGCGTGCTCTGAGATCAGATCAGCTTGATGCCTCGCAGCAGTTTGAACATGACCACGGCGCCGCCCAGGCCCATGCCTACGAAGATCAGATAAAACGCAACGCCCATGCTGTGTTCACGTAAGACTCAATCCTGATTCTAGGAGATGCAGCGCCGTATCAATCCTGGACATAATCACGGCCGCTCTCAAGGCAGGCCTCGGCCCGCTGAAATTCACGGCCCAGGTACAGGGCGTGATCCAGTCGGCTCACAGGGCACGGATCCGCCTCTTCCACCAAGCGAATGCCCAACTCCTTGGCGGAACATCCCCGGTAGGTGGCCACAGGCCGACGCGGTGCTCCACCCCGACAAGCCAACACCTCGCCCGTGTCCGGATCTGCGGCAAGACCATGGTCGTTAATGGTGTTGCTGTAGTGTTCAGCAACAATATCTCCAGCGTCCCGATCCAGAGAGATCAGGAAGTAGCCGGAAGGATCCAGGGCGATCGCACGGCGGGAGAGCCGGTCATCATGATGGCGCCGTTCTTGGGGAGTCATGGCCATGGCTGCATCCTAAATGAGCAACCCCTGAATCGTCCGATCAAGACTGACCCTTCAAGATTTTGTCTTGTGATTGGGACTGATGCAGCTTACTGCAAAGGTAATAGCGCCTGGAGATGGTCCAGGCCGGGGCAGCCTGGGGTCAGGAACCATCAACCAGGGCCTGTGGACAATAAGTTGTTGTCGGATGCAATAAGTTGTTGTCGGATGAGTGTAGGGATGTTTCAACCTTCAGGGATGGCGGTTGTCATGAGCGAGCACCCCCTTGTGATCACGGATCCGCTCTGGCAGCCCATTGCACCGATGCTTCCGCGCAGGGCTACGGATCGTTGCGTTGCCGCAAGAGACAACCGTCGTCTATTTCTCAAAGCTGCTCTCTGGAAGGTGGGCGCCGGTGCCCACTGGCGAGATTTGCCGGATGGCTTCAGTCAATGGAGATGAAACCATGTCAAGGCATTGCAAGAGCGTCTCGAAATCATCGAGTATCTTCACCGTGGTGGGTGATCAGCCTCCATCCATCAAGTAAGTAGAAGCAAGGTATCTCCTGGGCCCGGGAACCGTTGGATATCCTCCTCCGGCCAGCCCCGGCCTTGGGAAAACCCGCTGCAAGAGGGGAGCGGCGGCTCTTCTGTGGGCCCACGTGAGGTTGTCCGGTCTTCCTCCTCGTCAGCCTTTTGACAGGCCTAGCCAGCGGCCATTGTTTTTGGGAGGGATTCTCCTTCCGTGGAGGCTGCTGCAGCGTCCCTTTGGGGAAGGGGCTCCAAGGCCACGTGATTCAAGAGGGTGGTGACAAAGGCAAACAGGAGAAAAGGGAGGGAGAGCACCAACACCAGCCCCACCGCCATCAAGGCAAACAGTGGACGGCTCGCTCCCATCAGGGCCATGGCCACCGCCAGGCTCATGAAGATCACCATGATCCAGAGCAGAATCTGGCCATAGATATCACCAAAGGTGAGGGTGCATCGCACCTGATAGAGGGAGGGACGTTCCATGGGCTGTGGCTGCTTGTGCTCCTAGTTATGGCGCCGGTGGCGGTGGCGGGACGGCACTGCTGTGGAACTGTTCATAAAGGTGTTAAGATCAGCAAGGGAGTCTTTCCCATAGGGCGCAACTTGACACTGCAGATGCCTGAGCCCCGCAAGCTGCAGATTACCGGAGGCGATGCTCGCCTTTACTCCGTCTGCCTTGCTCTGGATTTCCCAGGTCCTGTGGACAAAAAGGGTTTGAGAGGTGGGTGCAGGGGTGTTTCAACCTTTAGAGAAGGAGGTTGTGATGAGCGAGCACCGCTTTGTGATCACGGATCGTCTCTGGCAGCGCATTGCCCCACTGCTGCCAGG